>JAJXWW010000013.1 GCA_021781415.1 Planctomycetota bacterium | reverse complement strand
CAGCGCCTTGAGCGAGCAACTCGCGCACCCTAACGAGATTGGTGTTGCTGGCGGCTCGCACCAATGCCTCGGCTCGTTTGGGATCGGCCATCGTGAACCTCAGCCAGCGAACAAATTATTCTACACTTTTCAGCTACCTATCTTGGCAATGCACTATAGCGCTGTCAAGCAAAATGGCGTTCTATTCTTCGACGATTCCACGCGACTTGCACTGCCGGAGAAAATCCGCAAACCTTTCAATTACCATCACTTACAATAATCGATTCTTTCTTTCTCCTACGGCACTTCACCTGGGTGAACCGTACCCCAAACTGCTCGGCCCCCGACCGCTTTGCTGCTGGCAGTCGTCGCGTCGGCTCGCGCTCTCGCAACCGGAGAGTGTTTCTCCGAGGTTACCGTTGTCCCCCAGGCTTCGCACGCGTTCGTTACCAACCGCACACGCTGAGGTAGCAGACTGCTGACGGAACAGCAGGTAAACGTGTCGAGGTGCATCCCTGTCACCAAGCGTTACAGATCATTCAGATGCGACGAATCGCATCGGCAGATGGTTCGACATCTCCTGCCGCGCGTGCGGAGAGCTGTTGAAGTTGCCAGCGGATGGCACCCAACAACTCATCATCTTCCATCTCCCAAATCGCGCCGGCAACTGCCCCACGGGCCACCGTCGCCATGTTGGCGACCAATTGTCCAAACCGCATCGACGGCAGGGCTTGGCGAAGTTCAGCCAAAGATTCGATCAATTCGTCACGGACAATATCATTCATGGTAGTTTCTCCTGGACCGTGGGCAGGTGGTCAACCGGATGGGCCAGAGTACCGAGCAGTTCGGCGGGGATAAACGAACCCGGGCATAATTTGGCCGCCCGCGTTGCCCGCGTCACGCCGTCGCTCAGCATCAGTTCCCCATCTGAGCCACGGTACACCAGCACCGGTGGCATACCAGTCAAGGATCGCCCATGTCGGGCGATCTGGCGCTGTAGCTTGGCTGGATCAGCCCCGTCGATGCGCTCGTTCGGCAGGTGGAGCGTCGCCGGGTCAACGTCGAAGAACACTCGGTCGCTCATGAGAGGATTCTACCGGGCAATCGCCCCAAGTTCAAATCGACTCGCGTCTTCTTCCGCGCTCCCTTCCGCACTCGAATAGCAAACGGAACAGCCAGCTCCTTTGCAGGGCCGTCTGCCGGCCAACTCGATCAGTTCAGTAACCAGCGGCGCTGGATCTTGTGGCAAGCACACCGTCAACAACCAGCGTGTCATTCGCACTCCTTCTCGGCGAACGACTGCGTTCACTTGCGGGCCGGCTGCAAAGAACGCGATGTCTCGAAGAATGTGATGCCGGCCCATCAAGTGCAACGCTTTGTTAGCCGTTTTCTCCGCTATCATCTGGCGCATCAGCGTCCCAGTTGATGAAACGGTCGGCAACATCCGGCGGATTCAACGCCGACACCCAGCTATTGACCAGTTCTCCATTCAGGTCGCCGACCAATAGAAAAGTGATTCTGGAACGCTCAGGCCATGATCCGAAAAAGCCGTCTTTCTCCAGCCGCTGGAATCCGCTCAAGACCGCTGCCCAAAGCGAGTCAATCCGGGCCTCGAAGTCCTCATCTGGGCCGTCGATATTCTCGATGAGGGCTTCGTTGATCGCCGCGAAATGCTCCTCACCGAAATTCGCGAAGTGCCCCCAGTCGCCGTACGACCACCGCATTCCCGTGCGCGTCGATGTCGACCCGTAATTGGGATCGACGGTCTCCCGGTAGCGTTGGACCGTCGCGGTCAAAGCCTCCTCCGTATTGGCCGCCGGGTGTATGAAATGGAGCGAATCGTCGGTGAACACAGCGAATGCATAGAAGTTCTGACCCGGGTTTGCGCTGATCAGCTCCGTAAAAGCAGCCTTGAGCGCCGCATGAACGTGATCAGCAAGGTGGTCAAGTACGTTCGATCCCATTGGTCTACCTTCGGCTAACAAATTATTTTACACCTTTCAGCTGCCTATCTTGGCAAGGCGTTGTAGCGCTGTCAAACAAAATGCCGTTCTATTCTTCGACGATTCCGCGCGGCTTGCACTGCCGGAGCAAATCCGCAAACCACTCAAGTACCGTCACTTACAATAATCGATTCCTATTTTCTCCTCCGGCACTTCACCTGGGTGAACCATACCCCAAACTGCTCGGCCCTCGACCGCCTTGCTGGTGTTGGTATTCCTCAGCGGCGGTTTCTTTCTCTACGTCGTACTGTTTGGCGGCGGCATCCTGATGCTCGGCGCATTTCATTACCTTTTGTGGGGCCGAGCCTTTTCCCAAGAAACGTCCGGCGAGCGCGAAGAGGAGCAACTCCGCCAACGCGCCGCCGAGATGGAGACGGACCAACGCTGGCATCCCCCCGAAACACGCTATCGTCGCTAAGAAGCAACCCGAGAAGCCCCTCTCCGCTGCGCTCGGGGAGCGGGGTTGGGGGTTAGGGAAGGTTTTCAACCGGTCGCGTCGGGTTCGTGCAAAGGTTTCGACACCGAGAATCCGAGAATCATAAGGCTTGGTTTTGTATGCGTAGGCCGTGGATGGGAGCGTTCACTTCCAGGCCAGTACGATGGCTCCCGAGACGATGAGCGTGCCGCCGACATAGTGTTGCCAAGTCAGGCGCTCGTGCAAGAACAGCGCGGCCAAGGCGATGGCGACGACGACGCTGAGTTTGTCGATCGGGGCTACCTTCGAGGCGTCTCCCAGTTGCAAGGCGCGGAAATAGCACAGCCACGATAGCCCCGTCGCCAGGCCCGACAGGACGAGAAAGCTCCAGGTTCGGATCGATACGTCGGCCAGCGATTGGGTTTTGGTGGCCCATGCAATCGGCCAGGCGAAGAGCAGGATAACCACGGTGCGAATGGCCGTGGCCAGATTCGAGTCCACATCGCGGACGCCAACCTTGGCCAGAATCGCGGTCAAGCCAGCGAACAAAGCCGACAGCAACGCCCAAGGGAGCCAACTCATCAAACCATCCTTTCGCTCGCCGACCTCCAGACTGAGGAACGATGGTTAATGATGATAACCGGACTCCTGAAACAAATTAAGAGCGGATGTTCGACGAATGGATCTTGGGACTCGCCATCGTGAAGCGCGAAAAAACGAACGGCGTAAGCCGCTGGGTGGTGAGACGCCCACCCGGAGGCTCACGCCGTCGCTTTGCCAGAGATGGGAATTAGCGACTTGCCGTTCGCACGGGCAAATCCTTGAACTCGACGGTGACATCCTTCCCGGCCTCGACCAACACGCGCTGGCTCTTGGCGACGGTTTCGCCGTTGCGCGTCACCTCGGCCTTGAGGGTGTAGTAGTAGCGTTGGCCGGCGTTCAGATCGGGAGTGTTGAACGAACGCGAGGCCGAAGTCAGCGTGCAAGCCACGCCATCGACGTACAATCGCGCGTCGGCGGGCAGTTTCACGGTAACTCGCGCCGCGTCCTTCCCTTCGGTGGCCAATTTGGTGAAATCGACCGTGGAGGTGTTCCCCGCTTGCACTTTGGTCTGTTTGGTGTACGAGATCGTCTTACCTTCACGCACCACGCGGGCCGTAAAGTTATAGGTGTAGATGTAGCCCGGCTCCAACTCGGGAGTGCGGAAGGTCTCCTCGGTGGAGGTGCGCGGCAGAGCGCGGTCTTCGACGGTCAGTTCCACGCCGGCGGGAGCCTTGACGATGACATCGGCGGCATTGCCCAACGAAGACTTCTTCTCTTCCTTTTTGGGAGCAACCGGCATCGGCTTGGTCTGGGCCGGCACGGTGGTCGCGGGCACGACCAGCAGTCCGCCGTAGCAATTGCCGTAGCAGCCGTAGCAGCCGTAGCAGCCGTGGCAGCCATAGCAAGTACCCCAGCAGCCGTAGCAGCTGCCGTAGCAGCCAACACCGTAACCGCTGAAATAAACGGTCGAACCGTAGCAACCGCCACAGCAACCGTAGCATCCGCCACAGCAACCGTAGCAACCGCCGCAGCAACCGTAGCAGCCGCCACAGCAACAACTGTAGTAACCGTGGCAACCGCCGCAGCAACCGTGACAACCCCTACCAAAGTCCGGCGCAGCCGCGCTCGTCGTCAACAGAGTCGCCAGCACAATACTGTACATGGTCTCAAACCTCCTCACGGAATGGATCGTTCCAACCTCTTCAGCCCCCCGAAGAGGCAAGATGTGCGGTTCAAGTAAAATTGAACGCCTCTGTTTAGACGATAAGGAGTGAATGACCGGGAGTCAAAGGTAATTTGGGAGATTTCGGAAGAATGGAGGGAATCAGCCGGTAATTTCGGCGCAAACGGATCGAGAGTTGCTTGCCCCTGCCGCGAATGGGGTTTTGAGGCTCAATTCCAATGCCGAATCGTTTCCTTTTTCTCCCCTCGCTTGACGAACGGCGACGAAGTATAATTCTTTCATCGTCGCCGCTGTCGTTCGCGGCGTCGCGCATCGCCACGAACGGCCGCCGATCTCATTCCGGGAGGAGTCGCAAGACCATGTCGCGTCGCAATTTATACTGGATATTGGGCATCGCCGCCATCTCCGTGCTTGGCATCACGGTTTCCTATAGCGCGCCGACCCAAGAGAAAGACAAGGACTACGAACTGGTTCGCCTCGTGGTGGACGTGCTGCACGAAGTGCGCGAACGGTACGTCACGGACATCAACCCCGAACGCGAACGCAAACTCGTCGAAGACATGATAAACGGCGGGTTGGAACGGCTCGACCCTCATTCGTCCTATATCACTCCGCACGAATACAAACAGTTCGAGAAACAGAGCGAAGGTAAGTTCGGCGGCGTCGGCATTCAGGTCGGCTTCGGTCGGCAGAACACGGGGCAGCTGACGGTCATCAGTCCAATGCCCGGCACACCGGCCTACGAGGCGGGCGTCTTGGCCGGCGACTTGATCCTTAAAATCGACGGCAAATCGACCGAGAACATGCGCATGAACGAGGCCGTCGATCTCATTCAAGGCGACCCCGGCCAAAAAGTGACGTTGACGGTGTTGCACGAAGGCGGCAAGGAGCCGGTCGATTTGTCCATCACCCGCGCCATCATCGAAGTCTCCAGCGTTCTGGGCGACCGACGCAAGCCGGACAATCTCCGCGCCTGGGACTTCATGCTCGACGATGCAAATAAGATCGGCTATATCCGCTTAACCCATTTCAGTCGAACGGCGAGCAAGGAGATGCGCGACGCGGTCGAGGAACTCCAACGTCGGGGAGCGCGCGGCTTGGTACTCGATCTGCGCAACAATCCCGGCGGTTTGCTCAAGGAAGCCCGCGAGGTCAGCGATCTGTTCCTGACGGGCGGACGCATCGTCAGCACCAAGGGACGCAACCACAAGGAAGAGGCTTACGACGCCAAGTCGGAAGGAACTCTGATGGTTCCCACCGAGAAATATCCGATGGTCGTTCTCGTGAACAAGTATAGCGCCAGCGCCAGCGAGATCGTTGCGGCGGCGCTTCAGGATCATGGCCGAGCCGTCGTCATTGGCGAGCGCAGCTACGGCAAAGGCAGCGTGCAGAACATTATCGAGATGCACGAGGGCGGCGACCGCAGCGCCCTCAAGCTGACGACCGCGAGCTACTGGCGGCCGAGCGGGAAGAACATCCATCGCTTTCCGGATAGCAAAGAGACGGACGAATGGGGCGTGCGTCCCAACGACAGCGGCTATAAACTGACTCCCGAAGCGTTGGTCGCTCTGCGTAGCGCCGGCGTGCCGGATGGCGTCGTCAATAAGCTGAAGACGTTCCCCGCAACGCGCTTCCCGTTCGAGAAGGACTACCTCGCCGAGTTGGGCAAACTGTTAACCAAGGATGAAGTGGAGAAGTACAAGAGTAAATTGGTAGCGAACGCCGACCGGGGATTCGAGGTTCCCATGAACGATGAAGAGCGTCTGGAGTACATGATCTATCGCGCCGATCGCGACATCGTTCGCACCAAGGACAAGCCGGTCGAGACGAAGACGAAAGACGGCAAGGAGAAGAAGCCTTTCGTCGATCGCGTGCTGCAAAAGGCCGTCGAACATCTGAAGGGCGAGATCAAGAAAGCCGGTCCCGTCGCTCCGCCGACGGGGAATGCGTAACGAGACCATTGAAGCCGAAGGCGTGAGCGAGGGGTATGTCTCCCTCGCTCACGCTCTCGGCTCTCTCCATCGACCTCCTCCCGTGTCCAACTCCCTTCACATTCTGTTTGAAGACAACCACTGCCTTGCCGTGGCCAAGCCCGCACCGCTATTGACGCAGGGTGTGCCGCCCGGCATTCCCACATTGGAGGCAATGGTCAAGGCCTATCTGAAGGAGCGGTATCAGAAGCCAGGCAAAGTCTATCTCGGCATTCCGCACCGTCTCGATCGTCCGGTGTCGGGGGTCGTGGTTTTCGCGCGCAACACCAAAGCGGCCCGACGACTGGCGGAGCAATTTCACACGCGCCAAGTCCGCAAAGTCTACTGGGCGCTCGTCGAGCGCTCTGTCGCGGGTGAGGCGCTCTCGGCCGAGGGGGTATGGGAAGATTGGTTGTTGAAGATTCAAGACGAAGCGCGAACCGAATGTGCTACCGAGCAGACTCCGGGAGCGCGGCGAGCCGTGTTATCGTATCGCCGTCTCCACGAAAGCGAGGAAGGGGCGATGCTTGAGATCGAGCCGGAGACGGGGCGCATGCATCAGATTCGCGTGCAGGCGGCGCGGCGAGGTTGGCCGGTGCGAGGCGACGTGCTGTACGGTTCGCGTCTGCCGTTCGGTCCCCCAGCCGAGTTGCCGCGCGAACGCACCATCGCCCTGCACGCGCGCAGTCTGACGTTTCTGCATCCCATCCGGTACGAGCCGCTGACGGTGACGGCACCTCTACCGGAGACGTGGGAAGGGTTTCTTTCATCCTCGGAATAGTCGAACCGCGAAGCGGAGCGCGTGAGTATTCGCTCCACTTCGCGCTTGGCCGAGTCATCACTCCAAGCCCATGCCCACCTTCAGATCCAGCGGAACCGTGACGCTCTCCACTTTGGTAAAGTAATGAATCTTGGCAGAGAATTTCTCGTGTTTGCCGATCAGAAAATAGTAGTAGGCGTAGTCTAATTTTTCTTTGTTCGGCGGCATCTTGACGCGGCTGGGAATGCCGGTTGCGATTGCCTTGCCCTTCGCGTCGAGGAATTCGACCTTTTGGAGGTTCTCCTCCGGTGAAAGCACCTCGATCTGATTGCCGAATTGACCGACCCGAACTTTGAAGCTGCCCGCCGTCGCCTCCTGTTTGGGCTTCATCTCCATTTCTTTCACTTCTTCGCTCTTCGGCTCGGTGCCGCATTTGACGACAACCGATCCCTTAAAGAGCAATTTCTCCGCACCCTTGCCCGGAGGGTTATTGCCGTTCACCGCATACGTCACCGACGCGCCTTCGGGATCGAAACGCACGCCGTACTCGTTCAACCAACTGGGGCCGCCGAATATCCCTCCCGCTTGTTTGAAGAGGACATTGTCTTTGTCGTCGGCGAAGCGATCGAGTTTTGCGGCCTTGGTATCGAATCCGACGATGTGACGGCCGGGCAGGGAAACCATGACCTCCATGTTGACGCCGTTGGGGCGCATCATGAAAGTGCCCGGCATCGCTGGGGGCGCTTTGTAAATGGACAGCGAGACGATCCGAATCTCCGCCGACTTCTTTTCGCCGTCCGCCTTTTTGTCGTCGTCGGCGGCCAGCACGATCGTGCCGACTGCGAACAGACTCAGGGCCGAGAGCCAACGCATCATGGTGCGAACTCCTTGGTTTGGGGAAACAACTAGGGGATAGCTTACCCGTTCTCCTCCGTTATTCGAGAGCCGAGGTCGGAGCATTTTCGTCGCCGAGGGGATTTTCTTGGAAAAGTGGACCGTCGGTACTCGTTTTATCGTTCAACGCAATCCAGATGTCGTCGAACGGTTCGCATTGTTCGGGCAAGACGCGGCGGATCTTCGTCAATTCGAGAACGGCCAAGAACAACCCCACGAGCCGTCCGCGCGTGTGGGGCGGCGCGAACAGAGCGGAGAAAGGCAACCGCTTCTCCGCGCGCACGCGCTCCCAGACCATTTCCATGTAGACGTGCAGCGGCGTCTGATCGACCGCGATGGTTTGCGGTTGCAGCGCGAGCGTCTCGCGCATGAGGCGTCCGAAGGCGCTGACGAGATCCCACAGTTCGACCGGCTTCATCGGCGGCGGCACGGCGCTTGTCCCCGGTTGCGTCGCCGCCTGCCGCGCCAAACGCTGACTTTGTTCCTCGGCACGCGCCTCCAACTGCGTTGCGGCATCCTTGAACTTCTTGTACTGCACGAGCTGCTTGACCAATTCCGAACGCGGATCGTCTTGGACTTCCGGCGACTCTTCCGGACGCGGCAGCAGCATCCGCGTCTTGATCTCCACCAGGGTCGCCGCCACAACCAGAAACTCGCCGGCCTGCTCCACGTCAATCAGCTGCATGGCGTCCAGATATTCCTTGAACTGTTCGCAAACGCGCGCAATGGGGATGTCGCGGATGTCCACTTCCTCGCGCTTGACCAGATACAACAGCAGATCGAGTGGTCCGCGGAATGTTTCGAGATCGACGAGATAATCCGGATGTTCCTCGGCGTCCATGACCGCAGCGTATCGCGGGGCGTGGAAGACTGTCCAGAGCAAACCTCTTCTCGGGTCAGAGCCGGAAGCGTAAGCGACGGCTCGACTGCGCCGTCGCTTACGCTTCCGGCTCCGAAAGGCGTTACAGAGCCGGAAGCGTAAGCGATGGTTTCAGCGATCCGTCGCTTACGCTTCCGGCTCTGAAAGGCGCTCAATTCTCGATGCGAACGCCGTACTTTTTCAGCGCGTCGATCTGTTTGGTCTTCGCGTCATTGGAGAGCGGATTGTCTTTCAGGTACAGTCGCAAGAACGGAGCGCAGCGGCGCGGCCCTTCGCTGTCGGCCTTGGCCCAGTTCACCAACGGCGTCAGATCGGCGATTTTGTTCTTTTGCAGCAGCAGCAGATTCAAATCGGTTTGCTTCGTCAACGGCGTCAAGTCGGCGATCTGATTCTCGCTCAATTCCAACGTCGTCAGGCGCGCGATTTGATTGAGAACGGCGATGTCCCTAATTTCGTTGTGCCCCAGATACAGCGACGACAAGCGCGCCATTCCGGCCAGCGGTTTCAGGTCGGCGATCTTATTGCCGCTCAGGTACAGAGCCGATAGCGCGGTCAAAGGCTTGAGCGCGTCCACCTTGACGATTCGATTGTCCGACAATTCCAGATATTGCAGTTTCGTCAGTCCGCCCAAAGGGGCGAGGTCGGCGATCTTGTTGTGGGCCAGGTCGAGCGATTGCAGGGCGACGAGATCCTTGAGCGCTTTTACGTCGGCGATGTCGTTGTGAGACAATTTGAGCAAAGAGATATTTTTGCACTTTTCCAATCCGGTAAGATCAGATATGTGCTTGCCGTCGGCTTCGAGAACGTAGACGTTTTTCAGTTTGTCGTCGGTCAGCGCCGCCGTCGGTTCGTGCAGCACCTCGCGCACGGCGGCTTCGAGTTGTTTGTCGTTAAACGGCGCGGCGCTGCTGGCGGCGGCGAAGGAAAGGAGAATACATGGGACGACGAAAAGACATTTGCGGTGCGTTTGGCACATGGCTCGCTTCCTCCCGATGTCGTTCGAGTCTCGTTCGAGGGATGTTTCAATTGGTAATTTTGAGTTGCACGGCATTATTTTTCAAGTCGTCGATGCCGTTCTTCGTGACTTGACTCGCCAGCACGGTGAGATCGCGCAGTTGCGGCATCGTGGCGAGGACGTAGAGACCGCGATCCGTGATGGTCTTGCTCCCACCGATCAGGAGTTTTTGCAGCCCGGTCATGTTTTTCAGCCGCGCCAACCCCCCGTCGGTGATCTTGGTTCCATAGAGCGACAGATCCGACAATTCCGTCAGGCTGGAGAGCGTTTGCAACCCCGCGTCGGTGACGGCGGTTTCATTGAGGTTCAGCACGCGCAGCTTGGGCAGGGTGAGGAGAACGGCTAAGCCGGTATCGGTGATTTTCGTGCCGGACAGGTTGAGCGTCACTAGATCGGGCAGGTCGCGCAGGCGCTCCAAATCGGCGTCGGTGAAATCGGAGGCGTGCAAATTCACCTCGCGCAGTTTCGTCAGGGGGGCCAGCGATTCGAGAGCTGCGGATGCCTTGCCGAACCCGTGCAGGTCGGCGTAAATCACGGGTTTGGGCGATTGGGTCGGATCGATGCGAACCATGCCCCTTCGTTTGAGGATGGCTTCGATGGCGAGTTCCTGTTTCGTTTTCTTGACGATTCTGGGCGCGGTGTCTTTGGTGTTTTTCGTCCGAGAAGTTAACGTAGCCGGTGTGGAGGTGGACGTGGAGGCTGACGCGGGCGCGGACGCCTCCGGTGAAGCGGTGGGCGTGCCGCGACATCCGAGCGACAGTGCCGCCAACGCGAACGTCAGAGCTAAGGGCAGACTTCGCATAACCTCGACCTCGCCGACAATCCCAACCGAAAGGCGACATATCAGGGATCGGCGGCGAGAGCAAGGCGGCTTGACAACGCATCGGGCGATGGATGCGTTTGTTTTACGCAATTTTCCAGGCTTTCTTCATCGGCTTCAGATGGCGCAGACGTTTGTTGCGGATGCGCCGTCGCTTGCGAGCCATCTTCTTATCGGTTCGAGCCATAAAAACTCCTTTTTTTGGACAAAAAACAGGTTAAACGTACCGCACAATCAGATCGTCGGCAGCTTCCAGGGATCGCGATGTTCGCGGTCGAGCCATTTGTTCGCCTCGGTGTCGTCGAGGAACTGCCACTTTTCCGCGTCCCAGCGCAATTTTCGATGATTCCAGTAAGCGAGATTGCCGAGGTGGCATACCGTCACCGAACGCGCACCGATCTCCACATCGGCGATAGGACGGCGGCGCGAACGAATGCACTCGATCCAATCGCGTTGATGGCCCGGCGAACGATACAAGCGAACGTCGTGCGAACCCAACGGTTGCTTGATGACATCCTCCGGCGTGCTTTTGAGATAGCCGCGGTTGACGAAAATTTTGCCGTCGCTGCCGACGAAGGTGATGCCGTTGACGTTCGCTCCGGAGTCGTCCTTCTCGGAGTGATGCACGACGACACCGTTGGCGTAGACGTACTGAAGTCCTCGTTCTGCCTTGGCGTCCTTCGGCGGAATAATCTCGCTCGGCCCCGATTCATCCATGCCCAGCGCCCATTGCGTGATGTCGAAATGATGGGCACCCCAATCGGTCATCATGCCGCCCGAGTATTCGCGGTAATTGCGCCAGTTTGGAAAATGGCTGTGAACGCCGCGCGGACTGAGGACCGAATTGTAGGCTCGCTTCGGGGCCGGCCCCAGCCAACGATCCCAATCGAGTCCGGGTTCGTCGGCTTCGGCGGGGAGATCGCACGGATGGCTCGGCCCGCCGACGTTGACGTAGACCGCTTTCAGTTTGCCGATGCGTCCGCTGCGGACCAATTCGCAGGCCAGGCGGAATTCGCTGCTGGATCGTTGTTGGCTGCCGGTTTGAAACACGCGACCGTACTTGCGGGCGGCGTCGCGCATAAGTTTCGCTTCATGGATGGTCAGCGACAGCGGTTTTTCGCAGTAAACATCCATCCCAGCCTTGCAGGCTTCGATGGCGGGGATGGCGTGCCAGTGATCGGGCGTGGCGATGACCACGGCGTCGATGTCTTTGCGCGCCAGCAACTCGCGGAAATCGTTGTAGGCGTCGCAACCTTTATAGGCACCATTTTTCTTCTTGTCGGCGTAGCGTTTTTCCACGGTCTGTTTGGCGTTGTTGCGGCGCTTGGTGTCCACGTCGCAGACGGCAAGGACTTGCACGTCGCCGCTGCCGAGGAAATGGCCGAGGTGGCCGCGATTCATGGTGCCGACGCCGATAAAGCCCAGTCCGATGCGGTCGCTCGGCGGCGTGGCCTTTTTGTCTTCCGCGGCAACCGAGGAGAGAGAGGGAAGCAGCGGCAGTGCGAGGGCCGCGGCCGCGGACCCTTGGACGAAATGACGGCGGGTGATCGTTCGATGGTTCTTGCTCATAACGGCTCTCCCAAGGAAGAGGAAACAAGGTGAAAACCGGGTGGATACCCTAGAGATTACCGGAAGCGCCTCCGGAGGCAAGGAAAACCTCGCCGCCGATCACGATTCTTTCTCGACGTTCTTCACGCGCCGACTATTGCGCCAACTGAGCGCGAAAGCGGCGACCGACAGCACGAAACTAACGCCGATGAGAGCCTCCTTAATCTGCTCGCGCAAGGAATCGTGGGCTTCGACGCCGCGAAACGGTCCTTGCTCGGCGGGCGCGGTTGCCTCCTCCTGCGCGGTAGCCGCGTATTGTTCCAGGTGTTCGCGCGGAATGAGGATGGTTTTTCGATGCCCCGCGCCGGCGTTGATCGTCGCCTCCAACGGCTCCGCCTTCGTGAAGCGAAAGAGGAAACAACCTTTGGCGTCCACCTTGCCTTCCGCCAGCAAACTGCCATCCTTCCGGCGAACCTCGACGGTCGCGCCTTGAGGAACCGTGTCGTCCGGAAAATAGCTTTCGATGCGTACCCGACGATCCGGCAAGACGTAGTAATCGGCGTTCAAACGGTGTGCCTGCGCCGCGTTCGCCCCCGCAAACAACGCCACGAGAGCCAGCAGCATCGGCGGCGTACCGGCAGCGCCAGCTGCCGGATGAGATACCGTCCACCCGGCAGCTAACGCTGCCGGTTCGCCTTTCAGACCGAGCATTTCCGGCTTAACCCGCGCCAGAAAACTCACCGTGAATCCCAACACGATCCCCTCGACGGCGACGACGGGCAGATGGGCGAGGAACACCAGCCGCACGATTTGCCGCCAGTCTTCGGCCCCTCCCCACAAGAGAACCGCTGCCTCCAACGACAGAGCGGCCAATACGGAGAGCGACCCAATTCCGAAACCCAGAAACCAAGCGAGCTTCGAGCGCCGATACTTTTCGAGACGGGGACGCGCCAGCACGGCAAACAGACCGGCGGCCAGCAGCGCCGGCAACATCTGAATCGCGGCATTGACGCCCACGGTCGTAAATCCCCCGTGGCCGAACACCGCTTGGAGTGCCACGCCGACGAGGATCGCCAACGGCGCGCGCCGACCCAAAACGACCCCTACCAAGCCGTTCAGCAGCAGATGCACGCTCGCCGGTCCCAAGGGCAGATGGATCGATCCGACCACGAAGAAGGCGGCGGTCAGCAAGGCGACGCGCGGGATCTCTTCTTCGCGGATACGATAAGTAGCAAAGAAGGCCAGCGTCCCCGCCACGGCGAATCCGCCCGCCAGCCAGGGAGCGAGCAATACGCCGTCTTGGACGTGCAGAGCCAAAGGCAACCAGAGAGAAAACGAGATGGTATTCATGTCGTGATTAGCTTACTCCCCCGACCGCGTTTGGTGTAGATCCTCGGCATCCAGTGTTTGGCATCGTCGATTGTGATCGAGCATTCGAGAGCGTAAAATGAGAGCGCCGTCGCTAACGCTTCCGGCTCAGAAAGCGTGTCGGAGCCGGAAGCGTTAGCGACGGGTTGGAGAGATTACAGAAAGCGTGTCAGAGCCGGAAGCGTTAGCGACGGGTTGGAGAGATTACCGAAAGCGTGTCGGAGCCGGAAGCGTTAGCGACGGGTTGGAGAGATTACCGTGACGAACGATCCATTGGCCTATTTCATCACGTTCACGACGTATGGCACTTGGCTGCAAGGGCGCGATCCAGGTTGGGTGGATCGGAAACACAACAGCTTCGGCTCGGCGATTCCTTCAGCGGACACCGCGCGAGAGGCGGCGCACCGCGACAAGATGCGCCAGCCGGAGTATCGCTTGGATGAGGCGCGGCGAACCGTGGTATTGCGGACGATCGTTGAGGTGTCGGTACACCGCCATTGGCGAATATTGGCCGTTCATGTGCGCAGCAATCATGTGCATGTCGTAGTCGCGGCCCAGGCCAAGCCCGAGAAAGTGATGTCCGATCTCAAGGCTTGGTCGAGCCGACGATTGCGCGAAGTATTTGGCGAAGGCTCCGACCGCGACCGCTGGACGCAGCACGGCAGCACAAGGTATTTGTGGACCGCGGAAGAAGTGGCGGCGAAAGTGGAGTACGTCGTTAACGGACAGGGAACTCCCATGGCGGTTTTCGATCATCGCACAGGTTATTGAACGCGCCGTCGCTAACGCTTCCGGCTCAGAAAGCGTGTCGGAGCCGGAAGCGTTAGCGACGGATCGCAGAAAACGTGTCGGAGCCGGAAGCGTTAGCGACGGATCACGAGAGAGCGTCGTCGCTAACGCTTCCGGCTCTGATGGAAGGGGTTGCTATGGCTGCGGGCCGCGCGGCTGCCTACACTGATGGAGACGGAACTGCCGCGTTGCTGTGCCCCACCCGACTTCACGAAGAATCGTACCAATGTCCCTCCACGTCGAACATCTCGCCAAAGACTATCCGACGCGCAGCGGTGCGCTGACCGTGCTGCGCGACGTGTCGCTCGATCTGGAACGCGGCGAGTCGGCGGCGATCATGGGGCCGTCCGGCTCCGGCAAAAGCACGCTGCTGCACCTACTCGGCACGCTCGATCGTCCCACGCGCGGGGAGGTGCGGCTGGAAGGACGCGATCCGTTCGCGTTGACCGAACGGCAATTGGCCGACTTCCGCAATCGGCACATCGGTTTCGTGTTCCAGGATCATCACCTGTTGCCGCAGTGTTCGGTATTTGAAAACGTGTTGATCCCGACGCTGGTGGCCCGCGAGGACCGCGAAGCGATGAAGGCGTGGGCGCGGCAACTGCTCGATCGCGTCGGTTTGAGCGATCGGCTCGATCATCGCCCGGCGGAGCTGTCCGGCGGCGAACGGCAGCGCGTGGCCGTGGCCCGCGCGCTCATTCATCGCCCCATTCTGCTTTTGGCCGACGAGCCGACCGGCAACCTCGACCGCCGCACCGCCGCGTCCATCGGCAAACTGTTGCTCGAACTGCACCGCGAAGAGCGGAATATCCTCTTGGTCGTTACGCACAGCGCGGAACTGGCCGAACTCTTTCCCCGCAACTGGACGATGGACGACGGCTGCTTGCAAGCGCTTTCCTCCAGCCCCGAAACCCGCATTCGTTCGGGATTGTCATGACGCTGAAACGACTGCGTTTGCGCAATCTGCTGTTTCATTGGCGCGGCAACTTCGCCGTCTTTCTCGGCGTCGTGGCCGGCACCGCCGTACTGACCGGCGCGCTGTTGGTCGGCGATTCGCTGCGCGGCAGTTTGCACCAGCGCACGCTGCATCAACTCGGCTGGGTCGAAGAAGCGCTCATCGCCCCGCGATTTTTCCGCCAGAGTTTGGCCGGCGATCTGGCGCGCGAGAGAGCGGCCGAGCGCGTCTGTCCGGTTCTGCTGCTGCAAGGCACAATGGTCGTCCGCGCCAAGGGAACTTCGGGAGCGATTCGCCGACAGATAAGCGGCGTGACCGTCCTCGGCGTCGAAAGTAGTTTTTGGACTGCTTTTGGAGAAAACAAAACGCCGAGCGAGGGAGAACGAGTCGTTCTCAACAGTGCGCTAGGCCAACGGTTGGATGTAACCGCCGGCGAGACGGTGGCGTTGCGATTGCAAAAGCCCAGCGCCATTCCGCGCGAGACGCTGCTGGGCCGCCGCGACGATAAATCGATTCTCGACGAGTGGCCGGTGACGGTGGACGAGGTTTTGGATGCCGCCGACCCCGCCGATGCGTTTTCCCTACGTCCGGAGTTGGAAGCGCCGCGCACCGTCTTCGTGCCGTTGGAAGCGCTGCAACAGCGGCTCGGCTTGCCGAAGCGCTGCAATGCGATCCTGGCCGGCGAGGTACGCGCGCCGCTGGCGGAACCGTTGCGCTCCCACCTGCAACTGGCCGATTGGGGGCTGACGTTGCAGGGGCCGCACGAGCGCGTCGAGAGTTTATTTCAACTTCTCGATAAAAACCGAGACGGCCAACTACAACCGCGCGAATGGCGTGAGCGACTGGCCGCGTCGCTCGTCGCAGCCATCCACCCAGGGCGCAACCCAGCGCTGACGCGGGAAGAGGTTGACAATTTCTATCGTCTGAATCGGAATTATTTAAGCCTGGAGAGTACGCAACTCTTGCTGGAGCCGTATCTCGCCGAGGCGGCGTTGGAGGCGGCCAAGGAAGCTCGCTTGCAAGCCGCGCCGACGCTCCTCTACCTCGCCAACGGCATTCGTGTCGGAGAGAACGAAATCCCCTATTCGTTGGTCGCCGCGCTCGATCCGGGTTTGCCTCCGCCTCTGGGGCCGTTTCTTCCACCCGGCGTCTCGCAATTAACGGACGACGAGATCGTCCTCGCCGATTGGGAGGACTCGCCGCTAGCGAGGGAAGGCGGAGAGAAGGTGACGCTAACGTATTTCCCCCCCTCTCCCCCCTCCGGGGGGAGAGGGGTTGGGGGTGAGGGGGGCGAGCTTAGCACCGCGTTTCGTCTCGCCGGGCTGATTCCACTGCGAGGCGTGGCTGCCGACCCGGATTTGACGCCGGAGTTTCCGGGAATCACCGATAAGTTGAGCGTCACCGAATGGGATCCGCCTTTTCCCTACGACAATAAGCGCGTCAAACCGCGCGACGAAGCGTTCTGGCGCGACTATCGGACGACTCCGAAAGCCTACGTCACCCTGGCGGCTGGGGAGCGACTCTGGGGCAGCCGTTTCGGCCAGCTTACGTCGATTCGTTTGGCGACCGAGCGAGGTGGCGATCTCACACCAGCCATGGCCGCGTTTAGGAAAAGTTTACTCGAACGGCTGGAGCCGGAGCGCGGCGGTTTAGCGTTCGCTCCGTTGCGCAAACAGGCGCTGCAAGCCAGCGGCGGCGGGACGAACTTCGCCCAATTGTTTTTGGGATTCAGCTTCTTTCTCATCGTCGCCGCTCTCTTGCTGGTCGGTCTGTTGTTCCGTTTGAATATCGATCGCCGTGCCGACGAGATCGGTTTGCTGCTGGCCGTGGGCTATCGGCGGGCGGCGGTGCGGCGGCTGCTTTTGGGCGAGGGAATGGTCTTGGCGGCGGCGGGAGCGCTGGCCGGTTCGTGTTTGGCAATGCTGTACGCTCGGCTTCTGCTGCGCTTGTTGACGGCGCTGTGGCCGGGCGATACGCTGCAATCGTTTCTGCGTCCTCATTTCGAGCCATTGAGTCTGGTAATCGGCGCGGGTGGAGCCATGCTGGTGAGCATGTTGGCGGTCGCCTGGGCCGTTTTCTCTTTGGGCCGAGTCGCTCCCAGTGCGCTTCTGGCCGGACAGATACCGGGCGAGGCTGAGAAACCCGGCCGTCATCGTCGGCGCTGGAGTGCCTGGGTGGCTGGTGCATCGTTGCTGGCGGGTCTCGGTCTTCTTGCCGGTGCCGGGCGGGTTGAAGATCACGAAATGCGGGCCATGACCTTTTTCGGCAGCGGCGGCTTGTTGTTGACGGCGTGTCTGACGGCTCTCTCCGCTTGGATGCGACGCACACGCTCGCACTTCGTCGATGGCAACGGCTGGGGCAGCGTGGCGCGGCTAGGCATCCGCAATGCCGCGCGCCATCCCGGACGCAGTATGCTGACGGCCGGTTTGTTGGCTTCGGCGGCGTTTCTGCTCGTCGCCGTCGAGGCCTTTCGTCGCCGCGCCGACGCCCATGAGGCCGTTGCGCTGGCCAATGGCGGCTTCGATCTCGTCGCTGAATCGGATCTGCCCCTGTTCCTCGATCTCAACACCGAAGAAGGCCGTCGAGAAGTGCGAGAGAAATTGTTGCCTATCTACCGCGACGAAGCGAA
The DNA here is from genome assembly GCA_021781415.1 of Planctomycetota bacterium. Lineage (GTDB taxonomy): Bacteria > Planctomycetota > Planctomycetia > Gemmatales > Gemmataceae > JAJPHU01. The sequence continues at coordinate 22,789 of JAJXWW010000013.1, read as the reverse complement.
AGGCGACAACGCGCTGGCCGAGCGTCGAGCCAAGGAAGCGGCGACTCTTCTCGAAAAAGTTACCGTAGTCGCCTTCCGCGTTCGCGCCGGCGATGATGCCAGTTGTTTGAATCTCTATCAACCGCTGCGTCCGCGTCTCCTCGGTGTGCCGTCGGAATTCATCGAGGCTCGGAAGGGCGGGTTCCGGTTCGCGGCCACGGCAGCGAGAGCGGAAAGCGAACGGAACAACCCCTGGACGCTGCTGCTGCCGCACAACGATGAAGTGCCCTGTTTCGGTGAGAAAAACACCGTCGAATGGATGCTCGGTTCCAAACTCGGCGGAACCATCTCTCTACCGCCCGATCGCACGCTTCGCATCGACGGCTTGCTCAGCGACAGCGTTTTTCAAAGTAGTTTGCTTGTCTCGGAGCCGAACTTCTTGCGCCTGCATCCCGGTCACGAGGGATACAACTACCTTCTCGTGCGCGCGCCGGAGGGCAAACAGGTCGAGGTAAGTCGCATTTTGGAGACGGCCTACGGCGATCGCGGCTTGCACGTTACGCCGACAGTTGAGAAATTGGATGCATACCTGGCCGTCGAGAATACGTATCTCTCGACGTTTCAGGCGTTGGGCGGACTGGGCCTGCTGCTCGGTTCGCTGGGTTTGGCGGTGGTTCTGCTGCGCGGCGTGTGGGAACGGCGCGGCGAACTGGCGCTGTTGCGCGCCCTGGGCTACCGGCGCGGAACGCTGGGCTGGCTGGTGCTGGCGGAAAATGCGTTTCTCTTGTTTGTGGGATTGTCTTCCGGCACGGCATCGGCATTGTTGGCCGTATCGCCCCACGTGCTGAGCGGCGCGGGCGGCGTTCCGTGGCTGCATCTGATCGCCCTCTTGACCGGCGTAGTCTTCGTGGGACTTGCGGCTGGAGCCTTGGCAACGGCATCGACGTTGCGCGCGCCGTTGATTTTAGCACTGCGGCGCGAATAAAAACTTACTAGCCCGAAGCGCCAGCGAGGGGCTAGCAAAACACAACGATTTGCAAAAAAGGAGAAATAGCGTGGGGAAATACGAATGGCTATTTTACGTCGCCCTGGCGGGTCTCTCGTGGGGTACTTACGTCCCGCTGATTTTTTACGGCGGCAGCGAACTGGTGGGTAAAAATCCCACCAGCGGACGCTTCATGGCCATCCTGTGCGTCGGCGTGGCCTACTTCGTCATCGCCGTCTTGTTCCCCCTCTACATCTTCCTGAGCAAACAGGCCGAGTGGCCGGAGATGACGACGACGGGGTTGGCGTTCTCCAGTTTGGCCGGAGTCGCGGGAGCCGTCGGCGCACTGTGCGTCATCTTCGCCAGCAAATCGGCGGTGGCGGCGGCGAAACAAGCGGGACTCGACCCGGCTACGTTTCGTCTCTACATCGCCCCCATGATCTTCGGCTTGGCCCCCGTCATCAACACTCTGGTCAGCCTCATGTGGCATCCGCAAAAGGGACAGCCGTTCCATTTCCATTTCGACGCGCCGGGATGGAAACTGTGGGTTGGCATTCTCATGGTCGGCGCGGGGGCGGCTCTGGTACTCTTCTCGAAGGAAGAAGCCGAATCGCATAAAGCGCCCGTAAAGGTGCCGGCAGTCAGCACGGTTCTCGAACCGACGCCGATACCCGCTCCGGAGGCTTCGTCGTGACCCCCGACGCCGCCGTCGAACGCTTGCAAGGCGTCCTCGCCCACTTGTGGATGGTGCGAACTTTCCTCAAGCACGCCGACGAGATTCAAGACGACGAGGAATTGCTCGACGTGCCGCGAACGCTGTTCGATTGCATTCGCGCCGTCGAGCCGGCGGCTTTACGCAACGACAACAAAGAGTATCTACATCGCCTTAAAGGTAAATTGCCGAAGTTGCGCCGCGCGGCGGAGCTGTTCCAGCGCGAGTTCCGCCGCGCGTCGGCGCACACCAATTTCGAGATGGCGGCGCTGTCGCTGACCGCGTCGGTGCGACAGATCGAAGAAATCTTGGCCGCGCTGCCATCGTCCACGACATAGGGTCTGGTTCGTAATAACCTCCCGAATTCGGCCTCCCGTAATTCGTCGGGTGGGCCGAACCGCGGCGAGACCCAACACAACTCTGAAAAGTCCACTTTCGGGATAGTCTCTCAGAAGCGATCCGAGAAGCCCCTCTCCCCTGAGTACAGGGGCGAGGGGGGGCTTTGCGGATAGTCTCTTACTTCGACGTCGTCCGTTTCCGTGTCGAAAATCCATGTTCGCTCCGGCAGACGCAGGGCAGCCAGGCGCGTTCGGAACGCGCCTGCGAATCCGGGCGCGGATCGCTCGAGGTAACGCTTGCCGACTGAGAAGTCGATGCAGGCGGCCTCATCCGCGTAAGAGATTTCAAACGCCGGAGAGCGATCGGAGGCGAACAGAAGATCGCCATCGACTTCGTGCGGCAGTAGGATGCGCCAATAGTGGCCGAAGACGCACAGGGGACCGGAATACTCGCGCCACCACGCAACGCGCCGCTCGTGCCGCAGCTTGCCCATCGACACAAACGGCCGATCCGTTTTTGCTTCGGGACCGGAAGTCAACTGTTTCACGGGATTCTCGTTTTGATGGACGAGTTTGGCGACTGCTGGGGACAAGCCGCGCCGGCGAACCTCCGCATCGATTCGTTCGCGATGAGCTTCGTGCCAAGCGACGGCATCCTTCTCGCCCCGCAACGAGCCGATGGCCGAGTCGCTCCAACAGGCGTGGACGACGCGCAGATCGGAGCGTTCCAGAGCCAGCGGCAAACCTGCGAAAAAATCGAGCATCGCCTTCCGCTCGCGCTCGTCGATCCACGTTTGAGGTCGAGTGAATGCCGGATCGCTCGGCGGCAAGGAGTGATGAAAAAACCAGACGTTATCGGGCTTGCGGCTGCCCAAGAGGAGATTCAATTCGTGGTTGCCCAGCACGCACTGCGCCCGCTCCCTTTCGATGAGGCGCTGCACGACGGAGACGACGGCGAGGCTATCGGGACCGCGATCCACCAAATCGCCCACAAAGACGAGGCGTCGATTCTCGGGGTGGCCGCCATCTTCGTCGTAACCGAGTCGTTGCAACAACGATAAAAGAGCGTCGATTTCACCGTGAACGTCGCCAATAATATCGAGAGAACCTGCAAAAAGGGCGCGAACCAATGTCCCCATGATAATTTCCAGAGTCTCCATCAAGGCATCCAAATCCGTGGGGCCGGCAGGTCTACCGGCCCCACGTTCAGCTTACTCGATGCCCGCGCTTATCTCCACGTCAACACGCGGAACACCCCCTCGCGCCGCTTGACGCGCTCCGGCAGCGTCAACAGGCGATCTCGATAGAGGCTCAAGAAGAGTCCGACGGCGAAGAACGATCCGCCGCCGACCATGATGTAAACCGCCGTCGTTTGCAACTGCTTGGGAACCGTCAGGTAGAGTACCAAGCTGACGAGGTACAATACGGACAAAAACGCTCCGCCAAGCGTCGTCGATTTAATCTGGAACATGAACCCGGTCGCCAACAGCACGAGACCGGACACCAACATGCCGACCTCGTTGAGGGTATGGAAGGTATCGAAGACCCGCGCGAAGCGGCAATACAAGACGGCGATGGACAGCGGCAGGGCCAGCAGCAGACTGCCCATAGCCAGGCTCGTCGATACCAGGTCGTCGTGCCGCTCTCGTTCTCGATACCAGCCGATGTGGCCGACGCTCAGCAACAACACGCCCAAGACGACGGCGACGATTTCCAGTTTCTCGCCCGGCGTCAAATTGCCGAGAACGGCCATGACCAAGACGACCAGGGCCGCGTTGACGATAGCCGTGGTCGCATACCAACGCCGCCATTCGGGTTGACGGACCAAAGCCAAGGCGGCAAGTCCAATGGCGATGAGGGCGAACAAGAGCAGAACGAGTACGTCGCGCCGGGCCGTGCCTGCGAACAGGCGACTGAGGACGATCAAGGCCCCGGCGACGAAGGCCAACGACAACAGGGCGTTGCCGCCGTGGAAGGCGACGCCGGCCAAGCCCGACAGCTTCAGATTTTCCAAGACGGCGAAGCGATAGGCGATCAACAGCATCAAGCCGACGACGGCAAACGTCAGAACGTAGTATTCCTCTTCGACGCCGACGTACTTGAGCAACTGCCAGACGGCGGCGCAGGCCGTCAGCGTACAGGCGGCGATACTGACGGCGTGCTTGCGCCATAGCGCTTCCATCAGATAGAACAGCGTCGCCTCGGCGAAGAATGCGGCGAGCAAAAGATTCAAGCTCTGCCCTTCAATGAGCAGGAAGCCTTTGAAGGCGGTGCCAATGCTGGAAATCAACATGACGAGGGTGGCGGCATGCGCCACGCGCAGCAGCGGTTTCTCTTGCGAATGTCCCTGATACAGCCGCGCCGCCAAGAGATACAAGAGCGGAATCAGCATCAACAGAGGCGCTTGATCTTGCCAGGCCATTTGCGGAGAAACGGTCTTGAGCAACCCCGCCGCGCCGACCAGTGTGGCCGCTCCGGTTCCGTAGAAGTACATCAGCGACAAAGACGGTCGCGTGTGTCGGAAAAGATGCGCCGACATCCGGCACGATACGGCAGCCGTCAGCATGGCCGCAACGTAGGTCCAGTCGAGTTGAAAGCGCCACCAACCGAGCAAAGGGCTAGTGGCTCGGAAGTGCAGCAGGACGCCGAGAACGACCGGCGCGACGCTGAGGAACAACCCGACCGGCGGACTGACGCGCACCAACCGCGAATCGGTGGCCGTCATCTTCGCCACCATGAGATTGGCGAGCAGCGCCGTCGCGGCCAGGGTGATGATGGCGACTTCGACTATCGGCATTTTCCAGGGCAGCAGATCCAGCACTAATACCTCGGCCCACAGCAGACAGAACACCGACAGATAGATGTACGCGCCGACTCGGCGTACCACGAGATCGGAATAGGCATAGGCATAAACGCCAGCCGACACGAGGAACAGGGCCAGCCATCTGCCCCAGTCGGTTGTGACGATGGGCGATGGCCCCGCCTGGTAATCGAGATAAATCGACTCGAATAAGGGGTAAAGCCACCCGCCGCACATCTGCGCCCCCAACAACAGGAGCAAACCGCCCGCCAGCACGGCATGACCCGACCAGAAGAACGCCAACCCGAAGCGGTGGCGCGAAAACGGACTATCTCCCTCGACAAAGGCGCGTTCGATATGGATGCAGAGCAATCCAAAAGTTACGAGCATCACCGACGGCGCGGCAATCTCCTCGAAGCGCTGAAGTCGTTGGTCCGCCAAGATAAGCAAGCCGGTCATGGTGACGCCGGCCACGAAAACGTACACGAACGTGGGATCGCGCAGAATGCGCGCCGAAGCGGCATAGAGGACGCAACACACCAGAGCCGGCAGCCAGAGCGGCCCGCCCTCGCTGAGTACGATTAACCCTTGCGAGTTGTAAAACCACAGGTTGAGGGGCATCACCAGACACGCCAAGAGCGTCAGGGCACGGCCCGCCGTCTGATAGCGCGTGCGCAGAATGAGCGTCCATCCCCCGGCGAGCAACAGCGCGTTGCCGATGCCGAGACAGACGGCCAAAAACTTCGGATCCTCGAAGAACCCCGATGCCGCCAACCAGATGACGAGACCCAAAACGAGCAAGGCTCCGCCGGAACCCAACAGCCATTGAATGCTGCGCGGATCGAGCAAAATCTCCATCAATGGGCGGCGCGGCACTTTGGGTTTCGCGCTGCGGGGTTCGGCGGCCGTTGCGAAGGGAATGCGTTCGCCGTCGAGTTTTCTCCGGAGCGAGGCGATGCGCTGATTGGCGTCCGCCAACAGGGCATCGCCTTCGGCCATCGTCAACAAACCCTCTCGATAAAGTCGCTTGATCTCGTGGCAGGTAAACGTGAAGAAGCGGAGATATTCCGTGTCCGGCGTATGCGCGGGCGCGCCGCATTCGTCGCAATCCGTATCGCTGGGCACGAGAGTGCGCTTGCAACTCCAACACGCATCGGGGGAACGAAGTTGGAAGAGACCGTCGATCGGTTTGTCGGTTTGAATGTGCTCTTTCCACGAGGCATAGTTGTTGCCGATGGCACGATAGGTCGTTTCCCGGATGACGCCATCCGTCTGCCAACGCTCGAAACAACGCAGAGCAAATTCCATCGCCCTGAGCAAATCTTTGCGATCCAAGTCGCTCGTCGTGGCCACCGTTGTCATTCGTCACCCCCTCGATTCGAAGAATGTACTTCGGGTTCGTATCGATCCCCTCTCTGTCGTTAAGGCACGGCGAAATGAAATCTGTCACGCCAAATCTAACAAAAAATCAAGGCGCTAGCAGTACAGCGCTGCTCCCCTCTCCCCTGTACTCAGGGGAGAGGGGCCGGGGGTGAGGGGTTTGGTGAAAACGAGTGGTTTCGGCGTCTCCTTTCGTCCCTTACCCCTCACCCCCAACCCCTCTCCCCTGAGTACAGGGGAGAGGGGAGAATCCGAGAGCAGCGCTGTACAACTAGGAAAGGAGTTCGCTCAGCGATTCTATGCGATGATTCTGGACCGACGGCGCGATTTGGCGTGGATCGAGCAACAGGGCTTGCATGCCCGCCGCGTTTGCTCCCTCGAAATCGTTGGCAAAGTCGTCCCCGACATAGAGAATCTGTTGGGCGGGCGCATGAATCGAGCGGCACATTGCCTCGAAGAAAGCCGCCGCGGGCTTGCGCCAGCCCACTTCGGAACTAATCACCAGAGAGCGAACGGCGCGCAGGGAGGGCAGGTTTTCCACGAGTGGGCGGAGGCGGCGGTCAAAATTCGACGCGATTCCCACGCTATGGCCGCGCGCGGATAACGCATCCAATACCTCGGCGGCATCTTCGGCACATCGCCAAGCCGAGGTTCGCGCGAAGTGCGCGTACAAGGTCTGAAAACAGGCTTCTCCATCCGACACATCGTCGAGAACCTCGGCGACAATCGCGCGCCAGCGGGCCAACTCACGCGCTTCGCTGGTGCGAAGGCCGGAAGCAACGTCCTCTCGTTCCTGCCGGCGAAAGGAAACCGAAAAGCGCGTTGCCACCGTCGTCGCGTCCAGACGACTGCCGAACCGACGACCGACGGACGCATACACTTCCGAAGGTGGTGGCTCGGGAAACAGGAGCGTGCCAACTGCGTCGAAGAAAATCACCGGAGGCAGGGGAGATGGGAGAGCCATCGATTCGCCCTCGCGCATCAAGAGGGAGTGACTCGCGCCAGCGCGCGGTCGAGTCGGCGTTGCAGCTGTCGAATGTAAAAATGTAGGCTCCAACAGCGCTGTTCCAAACGCGGACAGGCTCGTTCGTCCTCGGACAGATTTTGCCGTAGTCGGTCCAGTTCCATCGCCGCCAGCCACGCCTGCTCCGAAAGTTTGCTGCGCGTCAGTTCTTCGATGCGCGAGCGCAAGAGTGCGGCAGCGGCCGGATTGTCCCGCAAACGCCGCTTCACGCTCGCCAACTCGCGCTGCGCGTGCGCCAGTTCGGCACAACGCTGCTGAAGTTCCGCACCGAGGCCATCGATTTCGTCAAGCGTTTGCTCGCGCAAACGGGGCGCAAGGAGAATCCGGCCTAAATCCTTAAGGCTCCATTCGACCGTATTCAGAAGTTCTCCCAACATCGCCTTCGTCTCCGCGTTCGCGTGGGCCGCTCGCTTCACAAGGTTTCCATCATTCTATTCGTTTGTCCCATTGTCTTCTTGCGGATTTTGGTAAAAAGTCTCCTGGAGGTTCCGAATGCTTCCACGAACGGCACGAGTTCATCGAGAGAGAGAATATGAAGCACACCAAGGGAGAACAGTTTGCCGGCGTGACGGTGGCTTTGGTGACACCGTTTCGCAACGGCGATCTCGACCTGGCAGCCTTAAAGCAACTGGTCGAATGGCACATCGAACAGGGAACCGATTGCTTGTCGCCGGTCGGGACTACCGGGGAATCGCCGACGTTGGATCACGAAGAACACGAGCGCGTCATCGCCGCCGTGGTCGAGCAAGCGCGCGGACGCATCAAGATTGTCCCCGGCACCGGCTCGAATAGCACGCGCGAGGCCATTCGCTTGACGCGCTTCGCACAACGCGCCGGGGCCAACGGCGCGCTGATGGTCGGACCCTATTACAATAAACCGACACAAGAGGGGTACTATCGCCATTTTGCCGCCGTGGCCGAGGCGTGCGACTTGCCCATCGTCCTGTACAACATTCCCGGACGCACGGCATCGAATATCGTGCCCGAGACGATTGCTCGCCTCGCCGAGATCCCTAGTATCGTTGCCATCAAGGAAGCGACGGGATCGCTCGATCAAGCGTCGCACATCGCCTCGTTGTGCGATCTGACCATCCTCAGCGGGGACGATAGTCTAACGCTGCCTCTGATGAGCGTGGGCGGGCGCGGCGTGGTCTCGGTGGTCGGCAATCTAATCCCGCGCGATCTCAAGGCTCTCGTCGCCTCGTACGATGCCGGGAATACCGAAGAGGCGCTGCGTTGGCATCGCAAGCTCTTCCCCTTATGCCGCGACATGCTCTCGGTGGCGACCAATCCCATCCCGCTGAAAACGGCGATGAAGCTGCTTGGACGCGGCAACGGCGAGTTGCGTTTGCCGATGTGTTGTCTCGATTCGGCCGGCGAAGCCCGCATCGCGCAGACGCTGCGCGCCTACGGGCTGATGGCATAGGATCGTCTGCGGGCCGTGGTCGAGCGAATCAGCCTTCGTCCACGGCTTGCGGATCTTCCTCTATTCCAAGCCCGCGCCGCGCAGTTTGCTTTTCGCCTGCTTGGCCAGTTTGGTGCGCGGAGAACGCTCGATCAGCAGACGCAACACCTTGCCACCAAACTGCTTCTGTTGCCCAGCCTGCTCGGCAAAGTGAAATCCGAGATAATAGAGATCGTCTACGTCCAGCCATTTCATTTTCTCGAACTGCGCCCCCAATTCGGCTTCGTACCCCTGGCAGAGCGTGGCGAACTGTTGCAAGCACGGATCGTTGGCCCGCGCTTCGGGAGCCAGATCGCGGCTGGAGACCTTCAGCCCGCAGCACGCCAGTTCGAGCCGGATCGCAAAGCCGCTGGAGGGATCGCGGATCAACAGACGGAGGTATAACAGAGCCGTTTCATACTTTTTCTTCTTACGCCACGAAACGGCTCGGTCTTCGAGGCGCTGGCGCAACTCGGTTGGGTCCGATTCGCGCAACAGAAACAACAATGCGTCGGTTCGACGGTCGTTTTCTTCGAGATACTCGCAGGCCCGCGCAAACACTCGTTCGCGCCATTCGGCGGGAAACTTGCGGGCGAACGGCGCTTGGGCGCGCGCCAAGAGCCAAAGGCGATCGGGCGCATCCGCCGACAACAGTGCCGCCGTCAGTGCGTTCTGTCCTTGTTTGAGACGGACCAGACGCGACAGCGCGCCGTCGCGCAGCGAGGGGTCGGGGTGTTGAATCTGTTGCATGAGCGCCTCGGCCACCTCGGCGCTGTCGCGGTCGCCGACCTTTTCCAGCGCCAGTTTTCGCGCCGCCACGTCGGATGCCTGCAAGAGTGTCAGCCAGTCCGCGACCGTTCGTTCGCCGACGGGTAGGTTTTTCAGCAACACCAAGGCGGGACCGGCCAGACGGAAATCGGTGTCGAGCGCACAGGCAAACAGCCTTTTGAGTTGCTCCTTGCCCGGCGACGCGGCCCATTTGCCCAGCGCGTGCAATGCCGCCGTGCGAACCTCCAACGGATGCGGCGGCGCGATGCGCTCCCAAAGCACCTTTTCAGCGCGAGGATCGTCCAATGCCGCCAACAGCCGCAGCACGGCGGCTTCCGAGTGAACGACGAGTGGATCTTTTTTATTGCCAATCAGTTCGAGCAACTGCTCGGCCAGCGTCTTGCGGTGCGCCGGCGTCAGCGTCGGCATTTGAGACAACAGTGAACGCGCCGCGGAATCGACGACGCCCGGATCGCGCTGAAGCAGCATGGCGACGGCGGCGGTCTCGGAGCTAGTCGTTCCCGCCGCCGCCAACGCCGACGCGATGTAGCGCCGCAGTCCCGGCGAGACTTTCGGCATCAACTCTTGGAGTGCCTTCGTACCTTTCGCACCCAGCTTCGCCGCCGCCAACGCCGCCTGCTCCGCTTCCTCTCCGCCCTCTTTCACGCGATCCAACAACGACGGTAAGGCCGCCTCGATTCGCAGTTTGCCCACCGTCCGAATCGCTTGCAATCGAAACGTCGGTTCGCCGTCGGTCAAGGCATCGCAGAGCGCGCGCGAGAGGTTAGCATCTTTCGTGCCGACTTCGCCGAGAACCAGCGCGGCGGCGCAACGAATGTCGAGCGGTCGATCGACGTGCAACAAATGAAGTAGCTTTTTGGTCGTGTCCGCCATGATCTCCCCGTCGATTATGCGATGGCTGGGTCGCTTCCGAAGTCGATTCTATGGGGAGTTCTCATTTCCGTCGCTTGGGAGCCATGCCGCCGGCGCGTATTCTGGAATCGTCTCGAACCCGACAATCGACGCTGACGGTTCGCCCCAAGGGTGCTAAATTGAGAGAGAGGGGTGGTTTGCCCCGCGGCGATTCATTCTGAGAGAAATTCGCCATGCCCATTCGTTTCCGCTGTCGCCATTGCAATCAGTTGATGGGAATTGCTCGCCGCAAGGCGGGTACGATGGTATCCTGTCCGACTTGCCGCGCTCAAGTCTTGGTGCCGATGCAGGATGAGGAACCCCATCCGCAGCCGTTGGGGGGCGCAGTCGCTCCGCCTCTCTTTGAACGCAGCGATTTTGAGGCGTTTTTGGATAATCCGCCAGAGGCTCCAGCGCCCGCTCCTCCCCCCGCTCCATCGCCGTTCGCTCCAACGATGCCTTCCTCGCCCTCGATTCCAGAACCGACTTCCACCGCCGCTCGCGCGCCCTCTTCTCCGGGATTGTTCTTGTCGCCGACTCAGGCCACCTGGTTGACGGTGTCCGTGATCCTCCTCGTCGCCTTGGCCTTCGGCGCGGGTTTGCTCGTCGGATATTATTGGATGGGTTGAAGAATCAAGTAGAAGGGAGCAACAACGCCCGACGCCGCCGCGCTCTCAGCTGTCGATACATCTTCCGCCGCAGCTGAGCCAGTCGCAAGTCCAAGAACAGTCGATTGAGCGATGGCAAATCGAAAGGTAGCGTTCGCACGCGCGTCAAACGATAGTTATCGAGGAGTACCGAAGAACTGCCATCGTCCTGATCTTGCACCCACGGATCGCCGGTAAAACGCAGGTCGCTTAGGGAAGGTCGAACGCAACACAACGACCCGTCCTCTCTCGCGGGCTTGGTCGAGTGGACGGTCGGATTTTCACACAGCGTTAACATCGTCCGCTTCCTCTCGACCCTCTCGCAATGTCAATGAGCGATAAGTAGCGAATCGAGTGCCAAGACGTAAATTCGGCGGCGGATGTGGGACTGATTTCTGTATCATCTTGATAGAAAGCGAGTTACGCCTTGTCGGATTCTTTTGGCTGGGCGCGGGATCGGGGGGTCTGCCTGCGACGTTTTCAGACAGAGTGTGTAATCGTGGTACAGCGGAGATGGAGTTGCCGTTCGGTGAAATCGTCGCAGCCGTCACAACGCAGCGGGCTCCCCCATCGATCTCCAATTCGATGAGTCAAAGGGGAAGAGGGTGGCGAGGATGTTGGCCGATTTCAATTGCGGCGTGGCCCGCGCCCAGCCGTCTGGCCGCAAAACGGCTCGGAGGATGGTAGGATTCGTTTCGCTCGGCTAGAATGGGTTCGTAGACAACCCTTTCTCCGGCGTCCGATTCTTTCCACCGAGTCGGCCCACGAGGAGACTACCCGACATGCACCCGACTTGCCGCGCAACGACGACCTGCTGGTTTCGATTCGCTCTTGGGTTGTCGCTGGCCCTTGGGATGAGTTTCAGCCACAATCGCTTGCGAGCCGAACCGTTGCCGAAACGGGGCCTGGACGAGTTTCAGTCGGTACTTTCGCGCAGTGAAAAGCAACTGGTCGACGCGCCCGCGCTCGTCAAATATCGCCGCGATTTGAGCAAGGCCGCCGCGGACTTATCCACGCTTCCCGACTTATCTCGCGCCCTGCTGCTGCCCGAGTGGTTTTTTTCGTTGCTGGTTACGGGTGTATCCGATCGAGAAAAGGTGAGTATCCAAAACGCGATCTCCGAAGTCGACGATGTCCGATTTGAATCGGCCGCCGAAAAACTGCTGCAAAATGCCAAGTCGAATGTCGTGGATTTCGTCCGCGTCTTCATCGACGAGATCAAGCGCGAAGAACTGAGTAAATTGTTGAAGCGCTTCGAGGACCGGGCCCACGCTCGCCTGAGAGACGGCCGGGAAGCCGAACAAATCGCCACCCTCAATCTGCTCGGCGATACCATGAACAATTCTCGCCGTCAGGACGTTTCACGATTTGCGGGAGTTCCCGGCGTGATGGTGACCACGGTTCATGACATCGTGCCAACGGCAACCGAACTCCGCAAGCAAATCCGCGAATTGATTCCCGACATGAAAAGGCTCATTCTTACTAAGGATGCGGAGGTTCCGATTCGAGTGGCCGCGATTCGGGCATTGAGCAATGTGGAGAAGGACGGCGAGAAATTGATTGCTGTCCTCAAGCCATTGTTGACATCCTCGGACACACACAACAAGATACGGCGGGCGGCGGCCATGGGTTTGGCCAACATGCTCAAGGTGAATGCCGGGCAGATGTATAGCAGTCGCTCCGCATCGTACCTCGAGTACGTCGATCGGATCGCCCCCGTTGCGGCATCGAGTTTGGCCGACAAAGACCCCGAAGTCCGCTATGGATGCCTGATGGCCTGCCAGCAGTCCGCGGATATTCTGCAAGCCCTGGTCAAGGATTCCCAAGCGAGTGCGAAGGGACGTTACTTCTTTGAACCGACGATCAAGAACGTGAAAAGGCAGGTCATCCCGAAAATCGATAGCGTGGTTCGAGATAAAGTTCCTAGCCTCCGAGTAATCGCTTGCCGTATCCTGGAGAGGTTGGTATTGATCGACCAACAGATTCGTAATCTCTCCGAAAAGCCGAGGTTGGATATCGAACCGAAGAAAGCGACCGACAAGGGCGGCGTGTTGCCCGATCCCCGCCTCGGCCAGCGAAAAGGGCTGTCGGGGTCGTCGGCGCGTTTGCCGTCGTCGGCGTCGCGGCTTCGAGCTTCCACGAATGTAAATGCCGTTCGACTCGTTGCCTTCCAGGCCCCCGGCGACGATTTACCACAACCCAAAGCGATCCAGCCGGGAACGCCTACGGTGAAAACCATGATCGAGGCGCTACGCGATAAGGATTATCGCGTTCGTATCTCCGCCGTGGATGTGTTGGAATCGGTGGGCGAGCAAGCGGAACCGGCCATTGAGGCATTGGTGGAGCGATTGCGGGTAGATGAGAATAAGTTCGTCCGTTGGGCATCGGCACGAACGCTCGGCCGTCTGGCTCCGCGCCGGGCGGACATCGTGGTTCCGGCGTTGGCCCGCTTGATGAACGACAATGAAGATTTGAGCGTCAAGTTCACCGCCGCCTCCGCGCTCGAGTCGTATGGCCCCGCCGCCAAGGCAGCGGTGAATCATTTGGCGCGCGTCATCAATCGCGGGGACAAGGATTATATCTTGGCCATCCTGCGCACCATTCAGAGCATCGGCGGCAGCGACGGCGCGCGCGCGCTTCCCAACGTCGAATGGTTGCTGTTGCTGAAAGAGGAGCCGCAACCGACCAGCGTGCGTATCGAGTGCATCCAAACGTTCGGACATTTCGGTCGATTGGCTTCGGCGTACCGCGACTTGTTGAAGAAAATTATGCTCGACGATCCGGACGAATCCGTTCGCAACGCCGCCAGCGCCGCGATCTTGAGCATCGACGATACGGGCAGATAGGCTTGCTTCGTTCGAGGGGCAGAGAAAAATCGAGTTGGCGATTGGAACGCGATCGACTGGATACCGCGTTGTTCACACGATAAAATGGTTGAATACGACTCGTTTGCCTCGTCGGTGAGATGACATGGCGTCCACTCTTCGCGTACTTTTGATTGCATTAGTCGCCTTCTCCTGTGTTCCTTCCACGGCGCAAGCGGGCATGCCTTCCATTACCCTGACGGACATCGCACGGATGCGCGTGCAGACCATCTCCTTCTTCGCGATGGGATTGCTTCTCTCGTCGTGGTTCGTGCAATTGCTGTGGAACTACTTGCGCCGCGATTTCTCCGTCCTTCCTCGTCTCAATTATGGGAGAGCCTTGGGAGTCGTAATTCTCTGGGGGCTTCTGTTCGTGCTGGTGTTGACGATGATCTCCGGCGCGCGCGAATTGATGACGCCCGGCGCATGGGAGAAACAGGGCGCGACGTATCGGCTTTCCCAAGATCCCCGCCCAGAGTCGCGGGAATCGGAGGAACGCTGATGAGCAGACGATTTCTATCCGGTTCTTGTCTTATCCTCCTGGCGTTCGGTCTATTGTTTCTCGCCTTCTTCGGCTTTGCTTTGCCGGGCGATCTGCTTTTGAACCTCGCTTTCGGTTGGATGGTCTACCTGTATCGCGTTATCCCTCAAGTCGTCGTCAGCGAATCGGGGGTCTTGACCGCCGCCTTCTGTCTCTGTGTTCTCGCCGTCGGCCTGCATTGGTTTCTCCGCTGGTTGACTGCGCAGCGCACGGCACAGCCCTGGCCCTTTCGTCGAACTGCGGCCTTTCTCGCTCTGATGGTGCTGATGTTCGTCGCGGGCATTGCCTTCGTCGGCATCGGTCATCAAGCGGCTTGGCTGCTGACCTCGCCGGAGCCGATTATTAAGGGCGGCAGAGAGGCTTCAGCGCGCGCTCAATCGCAGAACAATCTAAAGTGGATGGCTCTCGCTATGTACAACTACCAGGACACGGTACAGGAGAAAACCTTCCCACCCGCCGCGCTTTACGATCGACAGGGACAAGCGTTGTTGAGTTGGCGCGTACTGATCTTGCCCTACTTGGAACAGCAGTCCTTGTACAATGAGTTCCACCTGGACGAGCCTTGGGACAGCCCGAAAAACCTACCTCTTCTGTCGCGTATGCCGAGGGTGTACAAGTCGCCCTACCGCAAAGATACCGACAAACCGAATCACACACACTATCGCGTTTTTGTCGGCGACGGTGCCGCGTTTGAAGGGAGGCGCGGGCTTCGCGTTCCGGAAGACTTTCCGGACGGCACATCCAATACTCTCCTCATCGTCGAGGCTACCGAGGCGGTTCCGTGGACTCAACCGTCGGAGTTGTCTTTCGATAGGAATCGTCCCTCGTCGTTGCAAGGCTGGCGCGATCCAGTCTCTTTCCTAGCAGCACTAGCCGACGGTTCCGTCCGAAGAATCGATCGAACGGTGAGCGGAACGACCCTTCGCGCCACGATCACGCGCAACGGCGGTGAGGCGCTGGGCAAGGATTGGTAGCGCTTTCTTCACACCGTCCAATGGGCGGCGGCGGCGGTGAAGTCGGGAGCGAAGTGGAACATCTCTTCCATGCCACAAGCTCTGAAGATCTCGCGCACCTCCGGTTGCACCTCGCACAAAACCAGTTCGCCCTGGTGTTCGCGCAGGATGCGCTGCAGGGCGATCAGTTTGGCGAGAAACACGCTGTACATACATTCGAGAGCGTCCGGACCCAGGCTTAGAGCCATTCTCCGGCACACTCCGTCCTCGACCAATGCGCGAAGCTCATCGGACATCTCGTAGATCATCGGCTCGTCCAGACGATGGTGGCACAGCCGAACGCAGCAAACCTCGCCGCGCTTCTCCACTTGGATGTGTCGATGGAGACGAGTCATTTCTGAAACCCTCGTCGAGTTGGGCGGATCGCGCCCCTGGGACGGCGAATCATCACACTTCACAGTAATCGCTCCTTCCCGGCTGTCAAGAGGGGCGAGCCATCATTCTTCGGCCAAAGGCAGGCTGAGACGGATACCGATTTGTCGATTCTCAAACTCCCCTGCTTCCGGTTCGCCGAGAAGGACACCGTTGGCCAAGTCCACCGCGCGGACGGGAATGCGCCGGCGGATCAAGGCCGGGGCATGACCGCGACAGACTACCGGCATATACCGGCAAGCCGTGCCGCGCACGAAGCCCGGACGGCTAACATCGGCACCCTCCACCAGAACGTCGAGACTCTTACCGACCAAGCTGCGATAGTACGCCTCCGCCAGATCTCTTTCGATTTCCAACAAGCGCGCCCGGCGCTCGGCGACCACGGCGGACGGGACGCTCTCGCGCCAATTCGCCGCTTCGGTCCCCGCGCGCGGACTGTACGAAAAAAGGTGAATGCGCGAGAATCCAACCTCTCGGACCACGCGGCAGGTCGCCTCGAAGTCGGCGTCGGTCTCGCCCGGAAAGCCGACGATGACATCGGTGCTGAAGGCGGGCTTGTCGAGGGCCTCTCGGATGCGGCGACAGCGTTCGAGAAAGCCGGCGCTGCGATAGCGTCGTTTCATGCGGGCGAGGATGCGATCCGATCCGCTCTGCAAACACAAGTGCAAATGCGGACAGATGCGCGGCTGCTCGGCCAGGACGCGCACGAGATCGTCGCGCGCCTCCGCCGCTTCGAGGCTGCTTAGCCGAAGGCGATAATCGCCCGGCAACTCGGCCAATCGTTCGAGCAGATGCCACAAACGACACCACTGTGCCTTCGGCTTGCCGCGAGATAAATCGAATCCGTAATGTCCCAAATGAATGCCGGTCAGAACGATCTCTCGATAGCCGTTCTCGACCAACCGCGTGACCTCGGCGACGATCTCTTCCGGCGTGCGGCTGCGCAGCGCGGGGCGGACGTGAGGAATGATGCAATAGCTGCAATTCAGCAAGCAGCCGTCTTGCACTTTGACGAACGCGCGTTGATGTTCGTCGAAGCGCGAGATGCCGTCGATGGGATGCTCGACGCCGAACGGCTGCAAGTCTTCGACGATCCGCGTCTTATCGGCGACAACCTTGACGACCCCAGGCAGCCGACGCACCGCATCCGGATCGCGCGTCGCATAGCAGCCCATGACGACGATGTCGGCCTTCGGTTGCGCCTGATGCAGTCGTCGCACCGCTTGCCGGCTCTTGGCATCGCCCTCGGCGGTGACGGTGCAAGTATTGACGACGCACAAATCGGCTTGCTGTCCCTCATCGGCTTCGATGTAGCCGTTGGCTTCCAGCGTCTCTTTAACGTACTGCGTCTCGTACTGGTTGACCTTGCAACCGAGAGTGACGAGACGACAAGTCCGCGGCGCGGTCATGGATACTCCGTCTGGCGTCGTAGCTCGAATTTTCCGGCCCGAACGTCAAGCCGAAAAGCCGAACCTACGCTATTTTATAAGGAAGGTTGTCGAGGTTCTTCCAACGGCCGACAATCCGGGTTAATAACGAACGGCTATCCTCGTTCCCACGCTCCGCGCTTGAATCTCCCCTCGCCGTATCTACCATAAAGAGAGCTATTCTTTTATCAGGGACCGGCATCATGTTGGCGCGGAAGTATCTCTTCCCACGAGTCATCGAGTTAAACTACCAGGCGGGGAGACGCTTGGGAGTGAACGTGTATTTGATCGATGGCGGCAGCGAGTTCTTGCTCATCGACGTAGGTTATCTCGACGCCGTGGACGAAATCGTCGAATTGATTCGCCGCATGGATTTCAAACTGTCCAGCTGCAAGATGCTGGTGGCAACCCACGCCGACGCCGACCATATCCAAGGATTGGCCCGCGCTAAGGAGATTCTGAAAACGAAGGTGGCCGCCCATCCTCTGAGCGTCGAGCCGCTCGAATCCGGCGACGAGATTATGACGTTTGCCACGATCAAGGCGCAAAACGTCGAACTACCAATGCCGCCTTGCAAGGTCGATATTCTCCTCAATGAAGGCGACACGATTGCCGTCGGCGATCTCAAGTTGAAAGTTTGGCACACACCGGGACACACCGAGGGACAACTCAGTTTCAAGATGGGCAACTTGCTGTTCAGCGGCGACAACATTTACAAGGATAGTTGCGTCGGTGTCATCGATGCCCATCACGGTTCCAATCTGCCGGCGTTCATCGAATCGCTGAAGCGCATTCAACGCGACGATGCCGAATACTTGCTGCCCAGCCACGGCCCCATTTTTCGCCGCGCCCCGGCCATTCTGCAGAAGGCTATCGACCGCCTCACCCAGTATCAGTACATGGCCGACTTCGGCACCTGCGCCACCAGTTGGCCGTTGCTGAAAGAGTGGGAGCGCGACATCAACGAAGGGCGCGTGCCGAAGTGAGCGGTGCGTTGTTTTGCTCGGTAGGTTTCGGCGATTGCTCGGTCTGAAGGCTCTCGTAGCACAACCATAAACCGAGAGCGATGAGGATGGTCGCGCTGACCAAGGGCAGAGCGGCAGATACTTTTCGCATCCGATCGCTCGCGACCCATCGACCGACGGCCCAATTCCTCGTCCAGACAACTCCGACGCCGAGGCCGACGAGAACTCCAGCCAATCCCGCGCTGAAGGCCAACAATAACGGCAATCCCAACCACAAGCGCTGAGCCGAGACTGCCAAACAGAGCAGCAGAATCGCATCCCAGCATGGAACCAGACCGCCTCGCATCCCCAGCAAGACGAGATGCCACCAACGCACCGTCGTTCCGCCGGGGAGTTGGGGTTCATCGCCGTGGTGGTGGTGATGCGAACCGCCGATATGGACGTGATCGGGCCGGCCGAAGAGACGTTGCACCAACAACCAAAACCCGAGCAACGTAATCAGCAAGCCGCCGATCAATCCTTGTAGGTAGTAGATAAAGCGCGCGGACGATGGCGAGACGAGAAATACCACCGCCAATACCAACACGGCACCCGTATGCGTTATCGTTGTCATCAGCCCCAACAACAGAGCGTGCCAGACCGTGCCACGTTCGCCGACGAGATACGCCGCCACCAGGGTTTTGCCGTGTCCCGGCGTCAGCGCATGAGCCGCGCCGAATCCCGCGGCCATGAACAACAGCACCACCAAACCGCGCTGCGTGTCGAGGAGCAAATGCAAGAGATTATGCGATCGCTCTCGTTCGACGTTCGTTCGTTCCGGTTCCGATTTTGGAGTCTGCCCATTTGCTTGGCTACTCGAATCGGTCGATGCGCTTTTGAGGGTGAATGTGGCCGACAATTTGCGAAGGCGTTCGTCGTCGCCTGGACGGCGTTCGAGGGCCGACCGTTCGCGCAACGTCTTGTCGGGTGCGGTGGTCTCGCGTGGATGGATGGTCTCGTCGATTATCAACGCGAGGTCGATGCGGTCGAAATCTTCCCGGTCGTAATTGGCTTCGCGGAAAGTGAACGAGTGCAACTTCCCCGGCGTGAGATTCCATGCAGCTTTGAAAGTAAACTCGCAGCGGAGATGATCCGCGACCGAGTCGTCGATCTTGCCCTCGCCTTGAAACGACAACTCTTTGTCGTCCAAACGAGCAATCAAGTTGTTGCCTAAGATCGGTGCCGTGCAGGCGACAAACACCCGGCCAATGTCGCGCGGACTGCGGATGCGAGCGATTTCCTCTTTCTCTAAATCCTGAACGGCTCGATATTCGTCGATTTCCAGCCGATAGTTCACGACCACCGCGGTCGGCGTCAAGCGTACCTCAATGGCGCGGTCGTGATTCTGTTTGGGTACCGGATGCGCGACAACGACATCGCCACAAAGGCACAAAATATACAAAGAAGAGAAAAAAAGGGCGAATAGAACAAGACGAGAGGGTATTCGTTCGTCTCTGATTCTCATCTTCAGTCTTCTTCGTGTCTTTGTGGTGTGCTTTCACTTTTGGGGTTTGCAGTGGCTAAGGGCCATCAGGGCGTAGCCGGTGACGATGAGCGGATCGCCTTCCATCCAGCGCGGGTTTTCGCTGCGCCAACTGCCGTCTTCCTTCTGCCGTTTCGCCAAGGCGGCAGTGAGATCGGCGCGCCAATCGTGTTCCTTGCCGGCGGCGTCTTTGATCTTGTCCATTTCCAGAGTGGCCAGACATTTGGCCATCGTGTGATAGTAATAGTACAGTCCCCAGTCGCCCCGCTCTTTGGGCATACCGGGATTCGCATCGACCGAATAATTCTTTTGAATCCACTCCAACGCTTTCTGGATGCGCGCGTCCTTTTTATCGACGCCGCAGTAGATCAGGCTTTTAATGCCGGCGTAGGTCATGCTGCCGTAGCCGGGCAGGCCGCCGTCGTCGTTGGCTTTGTCTTGCGTCTTCGTCTGGCCTCCCCCGGCGGCACTGTAGATAAAACTGCCGTCATTGATTTTGTCGGCCCACTTTTGATCGTTGCCTTCGCCTTTGAGATTCTGACACCGGCTGACGAAGATCGCTGCTTTCTGATAGGCGGGGTCGTCCTTGGGAATGCCTGCGGCCTTCAGGGCATCGAGGAAGAACTGGGTGTTGGATAGGTCCGGACGCGATTTGCTATCGTAGCCCGCGCCGCCGAAGAAATCGTCCTCCTTGTCCTTGCCTTCGCCTTCGTCCCATTGCAGGCCGCGCAGGAACTTGGAGGCGTCGGCGACGACCGCCTTGTAGCTTTCGCGCTTGGCGCTGACCAGCGCTAGGACATTGATACAGGTGACGTAGTTCTTGAGCTGTACGCGCGGATTCTGACCGGCGATGTGCTTTTCGCGCGGATTGACGAGCGATTCGATGTACTTCAATCCCTTTTCGACCATTGCATCGTCGGAACCGACCTTGCCGCTCTGTAGCAGGCCGGTGAGGATCAGGCCCGTCGCACCGACTTTCTCCTGTTCCGACTTGCCCCAGCTGCCGTCGTCGTTCTGCTGTTTGCGCAGATACGCGACGGCCTTGCCCGTCGAGTCGTTCCACTGTTTGGGATCGGCTCCGGCTTTCGATTCCCGCACCCCGGCCAAGACGACAAGCACCGGAATGAGATGCGCCAAGATGGATCGGCCATTCATCGAATCGTCTCCTTGGATAAGCCGCGACTCGAAGCAGAGCGCGGAACGATCCCCAATCCACGCAAACACGATGCCGTCCGTTCGAGTTTCATTGTATGCGCGAAGGGGCGCGCGAAACAGCCCGCGACAAGAACGAGGATAATCCTCGATTTTGTCGCGGGCCGCGAGGGAAGAAGGCGTCGTTTACTCGACCACGGCGAGAATATCGTCTTCGGTCATAATGAGCAATTCTTCGCCATCGACGCTTACTTCGTTACCAGCGTAGGAGGTGAAAAGCACGCGGTCGCCTTCCTTCACCTGGAAGGACGCGCGCTGCCCGTTCTCCAGTCGTTTGCCGTCGCCGAGGCTAAGGACTTTGCCCTGCCTCGGCTTCTCGCGGGCCGAATCGGGCAACACGATGCCGCCGGCCGTCTTCTCTTCCGCCTCCAACCGTTTGACCACGATTTTGTCGTTGAGTGGCACTACTGTCATACCATTTTGCTCCTTCGAGGATGAATCGTCTCTCGCTGTAACCCGTTGGCGTGCTTTTTAGCGTCTTCCATAGACTCCGGCTAGAGCGCGTACCACCGTGTACAGCACCACGTTCTTGTTGATCGGTTTGGGGATAACGCTGAAAAAGTGCATCTGGCACGCCTGCCGCATGAGACTCTCGGTGGTGTCGCCCGTGATCAAAATCGCCGGCAACATTTCCTTGAACTGACGCACTAATTGCAGCGTCTCGATACCCGTCAGCGTGGGCATGTGCATGTCCAACAGAGCCAGATGCACATCGTCGTTGCGTGCAATATCCAACGCCTCTTCTCCGGAAGACGCCAACAAGGTGCGAAAGCCTTCGGGTTCCATGATGTCGCGCAAGGCTTGCCGGCACCCGCTGTCGTCGTCGGCGATCAGGATCGCGTAATCGCGTGCTTGGGATGTCGCTTTCATGCCGCATACCTCGTCTGGCCGTTCCAATAGTCCGAACCGGGCCGGCGGCACGACCTCGGCAGGATTCGCTCCCACGAAGCAATGGACGAAGCAGCAAAACCCATACCGTCGCCGCCGAGTCGAGCTAGATCGACCTAACTGCTTATTTAAGTAGAACATGAGGTCGAGATAAAATCAAGCCTCCCTTGCCGCGAGGCTCGTTCACCTCGCTCCACCTGCCAGAGTGTACCGCTCCACTGTCAATGTGACAGCTTCGTCCATCGAAGCCATCTTCTACGTCTACAGCCTTATAAGCCTGGATGAGCGCGACCACCTTGGACGGCGTGTCTCCGTAGATGCCCCAGCGAAACTTGTCCAAGACGGCGCGCGCTCGACGAACCACTTCGGGATCGCTGCCCTGGAGCGCATTTTCAAGAGCGGCCTCGGCGGCTTCCCCAGCCAACCACAATTGCCGCGAGGCCTTTTCGCGTTTGCCAAAGTCCTCGTTGCCCAACTCTTCGATCCACCCAGCGACCTGGCGCTCGCTCGGCTTATCCGGCGGCGCGGCGGCGACGGGGAAACCCATCGATGCCGCCGCACCCAGGACGCACAACGTTCGACAAAGCGTGAGTAACACAGGGCCTCCTTCCTGCGGAGAACGCAGGTAGCCGATTTACTCCCAGTGGTTTCCGGTTCGCTCCGAGCGGCGGTATGTAGCCAAGACAATCGCAACGCTTCTCCCGATAAGGACTTGTGTGTCAAGCAAGGGCATTTCAGGAGGAAGCCATGCGACGACCACAGTATACACTCACCCCCGCTCAGGTCCAAGCCCACGCCGCCTTCCGGCTCCAAGCCTTTCCCAAACAGACGACGAGCGTGGAAGCCATTACCGACGGGCTATCGAACACCATTCTCGTCGGCGAAAAAGCCCTCGACACGAGCGCGATGGGAGCGGCCTATTCCTCGCCTTGGTTGCAGGGGGGTGTGGAGGAGGTCCGAAGCTCGTTACGGTGCGCGCCGGAAGGACTGAACGAT
>JAJXWW010000010.1 GCA_021781415.1 Planctomycetota bacterium | reverse complement strand
TCGAGGCGGCGGCGGAGACGCTGACGGCGTCGAAATTGCCCGTCAGATAGCCGGCGGCCAGCAGACCGTGTTGCCCGATGCGGCGCGTCCGCCGCCAATCTTCCAACGGCAGACATTCCTCGTCTTTGACGAGATGGCTGAGGCTGTAGCGAATCGCCCACGGCCCGCCGATGGCTTTGACGACTTTCTCTTGCCCACCCAGCCGTTCCAGGCCGCGCGCGTGATAGGGAGCGAGACTGTGATCGTTCCAGCAGATGGCTCGGCGAACTTGCACGGCGTTGGCGTCGATGCGTCCGGCGGTGTGATGGGTGGCCGAGATGCCTCCCGCCACCCAACGCACCGCACCTTTATCACCTAATTGCTCTCCCATAAGTCGCAAACTGGCCAGCGCCTGGCCTTCCAATTGCATGAGATTCAATTCGGACACGCCCCCCTCGGTCCATAAGTCGGTGGGCAGGCGCGCCTCGGCTACTTTGTTGCCGTCGAGGTCGAAGGCCAAACATTTGACGGCCCCGGTACTAAAGTCCCACCCCGCCACAAGACGATCGGCGGGCACACAGCGAAGCGGCTCGGCCACGGCTGGATTCTCCCCTAAAATAAGGCAAAGATTGCTGGTGTCATTGATATAGTGGCCACCTGCGGTACGACAATGGATTCGCGTTCGGAAGCGGTGACTCGTGGCGTACAGCCCACAGGAGGACGAACCGAGGCCCCTTCGCTCGCGCTCTGGGCCGGTTGCTCGCTTTGTTTGTGATTCTTATGCAAGTCCCTGCCGAAGCGGTTGACAAGGCGATGGTGGTTGTGGTACTTTCAATCGAAACGTCCGGTTATCGTATGTTGAATTGAATCATGCCGCAGGAATTGAGCATCAATCATGAGGCCGAGATTCTGGACGAGTGCCAGAAAGTGATCGGCTACCAATTTCGCCAGCCGGAATTGCTCCGCGCCTCGCTGACCCACGCATCCGGTGCCAACACCCGTCTGGCCTCGAACGAACGCATGGAGTTTCTCGGCGACTCCATTCTTGGACTTGTCACCTGCGAGCAGTTGTATCTGCGCTTCCCCGACTATCAAGAAGGCGATCTAACGAAGATCAAATCGGTCGTGGTCAGTCGCCGGACCTGTGCGCGCTTCAGCAAAGAACTGAACCTCGGTGCGTTTCTGTTTCTGGGCAAGGGCATGAATCATCTGTCCGCGTCCGCCGTGCCTTCGAGCATGATGGCCGATGTGTACGAGTCATTGGTGGCGGCGATTTATCTCGATGGCGGTCTGGAAGAGGCGCGGACATTCATCCTCAAACAGCTCGGCCCGGAGATCGAGGAGGTAGCCGAGGGAGCGTTGGGAGGCAATAACAAATCGCTGCTTCAGCAAGTGGCGCAGCGAGAGTTCAACGCCACCCCTCAGTACATCTTGCTCGATGAGAAGGGACCGGATCACGGCAAGTGTTTCAAAATTGCCGCCGTCATCGGTCGCCATACCTATGCCGGTGCCTGGGGCCGCAACAAAAAAGAAGCCGAGCAACGCGCCGCCATGAACGCCTTGGCTCAAGTCAACGGCGAACCGTTGCCGTTTGAACACGATTGAGGCATCTCGACATGCCTATGCTGTCCTATCCCATTCGCTGCACCAACGGAGCCTGCACGGACCTTGCGCAGTACAAGATTGCGGCGCGTTGGAGCGATGGTGTCACGCGCGAGCTGAAGACCTATGCCCTGTCGTGTTCGAGATGTCTGACCGAATCGTTTCAGCGCAGCCGTGGCAAACAGGCCGCTTGCCGTCTCGCGCCGGGCGAAACGCTGGAATCGCCGAGTATCTACGAGATGAGCCGCGGACGCCGCGATGCTCAACTCGTCCGCCGCGAAGATCTCGAACTACCTTTGCTCGCGCCCACTCCCATCGCTTGAACTGGCCGCTCACGAGATCCGCAAGGTGATTCTCTCGTTCCCACGCTCTTGCGTCTCGGCGGACGCACCGCAGAGCGGCGGAACGTGCGTTCCCACGCAGGAGCGTGGGAACGAGAGGTTCCACCCAAGTACCAGGCGCACATCGAAAATGAGAACGGAGTGAAAGTTTTTGTTTGACACGCGGGCTCTTCTCTGTGTACTATTCCTTTGTGACACCTAGAGTGATTCTTTGCCGTTCGCGCGGTTAGAAAAACCCGTTTGAGACGTTTACTATGCGTATTGCTTGTCTCATTGCGTCGGCGAAGCGTCCGCGATCACAGGAAGGAGCGCCGCATGGGATGGTTTCGATTGCACGTCTGCTGTGGATTTCTGCTTTTATCGGCCACTCTCGGTAGTGCCGGTCCCCCGACCGAGGCCAAACCTCCGGATGAGGTTGCGGCATTGGCGGAGAAGATCGACCGGCTGATCGAAGCGGGCTACGAGGCCAACGACGTTACTCCCGCACCCTTGGCCGACGATGCGGAATTCGTTCGCCGCCTCTATCTCGACTTGGCCGGGCGCATCCCCCACGTCAGTGAAGTACACAAGTTTCTCGACGACAAGGCCCCGAACAAACGCCGCGCTTTAGTCGAGGATTTGCTCAAAGGCCCGCACTACGTCAATCATTTTACCAACGTCTGGCGCGCTTTGCTGCTGCCGCAGAACAACGATCAACAAGTGAGATTCTTCGCCGCGCAAATGGAGAATTGGCTGCGGCCGCAGATCCTCGAAAACAAGCCCTACGACCGCATGGTGCGCGATCTGCTGACGACTTCGCTCGGCAACACGGGCATGGCCATGCGTCCGCGGAATCCCGGCAACAACGGTGCGGCGATCTTCTACCAGGTCAACGAAAGCAAACCGGAGAATGTCGCCGCCGCTACGTCTCGCTTGTTTCTCGGCATTAAACTCGAATGCGCGCAGTGCCACGATCACCCGTTCGCCAGTTGGAGCCGCAATCAGTTTTGGCAGTACGCCGCCTTTTACTCTGGCATTCGTCCGCAGCAGCCTCAGGCCGGCGTCTTCTCGCAATCGCTGGACGAACCGCGCAAGCGCGAGATCAAAATCCCCAACACCGAAAAAACCGTACAAGCACGATTCCTCGACGGTACAAATCCGAAATGGGAAGAGGGAGCCTCATCTCGCGCCGTGCTGGCCGACTGGTTGACCTCGCCCAAGAATCCCTATTTCGCCAAGGCCATCGCCAACCGATTGTGGGGGCACTTCTTCGGCATCGGCATCATCGAGCCGGTAGACGATCTGGGTGAAAACAATCCGCCCAGCCATCCGGAATTGCTCGATGTCCTGGGACAAGCGACGGTCGATCATCGGTTCGATCTGCGCTTTCTCATCCGCGCCATCACCGCCAGCCGGACCTATCAGCGCGGCAGCCGCGCGACCGATCCCAGCCAAGACGATCCGCATAGCTTCGCGCGTATGGCCTTGAAGGGGTTGAGTCCCGAACAGATCTTCGACAGCTTGGCGGTGGCCACCGGCTATCGTGGCACGCCGGTCGCGCCGGGCAATTTCAATCGCTTCAACGGGGTTCGCGCCGATTTTCTGACGAAGTTCAGCAACGGCAGCGATAAACGCACCGAGTATCAAACGTCCATCTTGCAAGCGCTGTCGCTGATGAACGGCAAGTTCATTAGTGACGCTACCAGCGTCGAGCGCAGCGAGACCTTGGCCGCTCTCGCCGATGCCCCGTTTCTCAACGACCGGCAACGACTCGACGCACTCTACCTTGCCGCACTCGGACGCCCCATGCGCGACCGCGAGGCGTCGCGCGTCTTGCCGTATCTCGATCGCGGCGGTCCCAGCGGCGACAAGAGCCGAGCGCTCGCCGATGTCTTTTGGGCTTTGCTCAACAGCAGCGAATTTATTTTCAATCATTGATTCCCCACGGCGAGCGGGTCGATCCTCCGCAATGGCAGGCGCTATCGCGGAGCCTCGGCCCCAAGCTCGCCCGAACGACGGAGACATTCCATGAAGCTTCCACGATTGTCGCGGCGCGATTGGCTGCGCCTGTCCGCCGCCGGAGTCACGGGATATTCGATGTCCGGCTGGCTCGAAACGCTCGCTGCCGATGTCGCCCAACATCCCGCACGCAAACGCTCGTGCATCCTCTTGTGGATGACCGGCGGCCCCAGTCAGATGGATACGTTCGACTTGAAGCCCGGTCACGCCAACGGCGGCCCATTCAAGGAAATCCGCACCTCGTCGCCGGACTTGCGTATCAGCGAACACCTACCGCAATTGGCACGGTTCGGCGACCGCATGGCCGTGGTGCGTTCGATGAGTACCAAAGAAGGCGAACACGGTCGCGCCACGTTTCTGTTGCGCACCGGCTACCAACCGACCGGCCCGATCCAGTATCCATCCCTCGGTTCGCTCGTGGCCAAAGAGTTGGGTTCCGACAACGCACCGCTGCCGAACTTCGTCAGCATCGCGCCGGCGCGATTCTTCAACTCCGCGGCGTATGGTCCCGGATTTCTCGGACCTCAATATGCTCCCTTGATCGTCGGCGATAACAATTCGTTCTTCCAGAATCAAGACGATAGCTACGAGCAAGCGCTCAAGGTGCAGGACATCGGCTTGCCCGACGGCGTCAACCGCGCCCACGCCGAGGCCCGCATCGACCTGCTGCAAGAGATGGAAGGCGATTTCCTCGCCGATCATCCCGGCGTCGCGCCGATCAGCCACAAGACGGCCTACGACCGCGCCGTCAAGCTCATGCGCACCGATGCCAACAAGGCGTTCAACCTGCACGAAGAAGCTCCCAAATTGCGCGACCGCTATGGCCGAAACCTCTTTGGCCAGGGCTGTCTCTTGGCTCGGCGGCTCGTCGAACGCGGCGTGCCGTTCGTCGAAGTCTCGTTGGCCGGACTGCGCGAGAACAACATGTTCTTCAACTGGGACTCGCACCAACAGAACTTCCAAGCCGTGCGCAAGCTCAGCGAGATTCTCGATCCGGCATGGGGCACTCTGATGGAAGACTTGTCCGTGCGCGGATTGCTCGACTCGACGCTGATCGTGTGGATGGGCGAGTTTGGCCGCACGCCGAAAATCAACGGCGGACAGGGACGCGACCACTTCCCCAACGCTTGGAGTACCGTGTTGGCCGGCGGCGGCATCAAAGGAGGCCAAGCCCACGGCAAGACCAGCGCCGATGGAACCAAGGTCGAGACTCGCCCCACCACCGTCAGCGACTTCTTGGCTACCATTTGTCTTGCTTTGGGCATCGACCCACTCAAGCAAAACAACTCCAACGTCGGCCGACCCATCCGCATCGCCGACAAGGCCGCTCAGCCGCTTAAGGAAATCCTTTTGTAAACCGTCTTCAGGCGACGAAGCGACGAGGTGATCCGATGAGTAGCAACGCAACCGCGCGGTTTTTTTCCATCGGGGCGACGACCGTGCTTGCCGTTGTCCTCATCGCGTCCCCTCGTCCCTTCGTCGCCGCGACTTCACCCGACGACGAGCGGAAGAACGGGCGCGACACTGCCAAGGCGACCGATCCCGGTGCTGCCGAGGAGGTGCAGGATGTTCTCTTCTTTCACGAGACTGGCCCCGTCCTGATCCGTCTGCGGGTATTCGTCGATGGCAAACCGTATCCGTGGCGTTGGAACGAATACATGGGAAGATGGTTCCGCTTTCTCGACGGCGATGCAGACGGTTTTCTCGACGCCAAGGAGATCGCGCGCGCTCCGGCTCCGCGCCTGCTGGTCGATCTCCTCTCGAATCCCTACACCTATGCCCTGCGCGACGGCCCGTCCCTCGAAGATTTCGACCGCGATCGCGACAAGCGCGTCTCCCTCGACGAGTTTCTCCGCTACTACCGGGCATCGCAGGCTGGACCCATTCAAATTGTGTCGCCGTTCAACCAACCCGTTCAAGGCGTGTCGCAGAACGCCCTCACCGATCTTCTGTACTCGCTCCTCGACAAAAATAAGGACGGCAAACTTTCGCGCGCCGAACTGGACGAGACCGAGAAAATCTTGCATAAGTTTGATGCCAACGACGACGAAATGCTGTCGATCGCGGAATTGCAGCCCAGTGTCCCTCAAGCCGCTCCGGCCGTCGCCCTACCGAACCAAAAGCTTGTTCCCGCGATGCAGACTCCCGCCATTCCGTTGATGCTCGTTCCGCGCGAGGATGGACCGCGGCGACTCGACGCGCGCTTACCCGTCGCCCGCGAAGTCGTACAGAGATACGACAAGAACAAGGATAAACATCTCAGCCGCGACGAAATCGGCATGAGCAAGGAAGACTTCGACCGACTCGACCGAGACAAAGACAACGCATTGGACGTTATCGAACTGCTCCGCTGGATTGTCCTTTCGCCGAATGCGGAGATCGAGGTTCGCCTCGGCCGCACGGAAGATAAAATCGACCCTATTTCCACGAAAGACGACCGCAATCCCGCCCTCATCAAGCGGAGCATCAACAGTTTGGCCTACTCGACGTTGGATCACTCGGTCACTCTCATCGCGGCCGAGAGCGTTCCCGCCGCGGCCGGGCAAGCGGCGCGCGACGTTCTGATCCAACAGTTTAAGAACATCGACCAAAAAGGCAGAGGGTTCCTCAGCAAGAAGCAACTGCCCACGCCTCAGTTTTACAACCTGAACGCCATCCTTTTTGCGGCGGATAGCAACGGCGACGAATGCCTCGATCTGGACGAGTTGAACGCCTGGCTCGATCTGACGAGCAGCGGATTGAATTGCCAAGTGAGCGTGGCCATGGCGGCGAGCGGGCGAGGCTTGTTTCAACTGCTCGACGGCGACCGCGATGGCCGTCTCGGTCTCCGCGAAATGCGCAGCGCGTGGCAGCGCGTGGCAACCTACGACCGCGACCACGACGGGGCCATTCGGCGCGAGGAGATCCCCCTGCAATATGAAATCGTACTCAATCCCGGAGCGCCGAACTTTCAAGCCGGACAGCTCGGAGGGTTGCAAGTCCCCGCCGGCACCGAGACGGCCGCAGTCGTGCCGCGCCGCGGTCCCCTCTGGTTTCGCAAGATGGATCGCAACGGCGACGGCGACGTTTCGCAGCGCGAATTCCTCGGTAGCTGCGACGATTTCCGCAGCATGGACGCGGACGGCGATGGACTCATCAGTCTGGACGAAGCGCGCCGCGCCGATGCTGCACTGCGGAAGAGATAATCGGGGGCAAGAATCTCTGACAGAGTTTTCGCACAGCTCCTCACCCTCTCTCCGAGTACAGGGGTGAGGGGCTTTGGGACGGACTCTCACCGGGCTTTGGTTTTGCTTGCCTTCCTCTCGCCGTTTTTTCGGATGTCGTGCTTAGGATTGCGCACTTCCGATTCGATGTACTCCACAATGGCTCCCGCCACATCCACTCCGGTCGTCCTTTCGATGCCTTCCAAACCCGGAGAGGAATTGACCTCCATCACCATCGGCCCCTCATCGGACTCGATGAGATCGACGCCCGCCACGGTGAGTCCCAAACAGCGTGCGGCCGCCAACGCGGTGCGGCGCGATTCGGCGCTCAAGCGCACCTTTTTGGACGTACCGCCGCGATGAATGTTGGATCGAAACTCCCCAGCCACGGCCTGTCGTTTCATGGATGCCACCACGCGCCGTCCCACGACGAGCGCCCGAATGTCGGCCCCTCCGGCTTCCTTAATAAACTGCTGAATCAGAATGTTCTGCTCTAAGCCGTGGAATGCCTCGATCACGGAATGAGCGGCTACCGCCGTTTCGGCCAGAACGACGCCGATGCCTTGTGTGCCTTGAAGCAGCTTGACAACGACCGGCGGTCCCTCGACCCGTTCGATGCAGTCGGGAACGTGGTCGGCTTGGCGCGTGTACACCGTGGGCGGCAAACCAATGTCGTGTCGGCTGAGCAATTGGAGGCAACGGAGCTTGTCGCGCGAACGGGCGATGGCTTGCGATTCGTTGAGACAATAGACGCCCATCATCTCGAATTGCCGAACGACGGCGAGACCAAAGTGCGTGATCGACGCGCCGATGCGTGGAATCACGGCATCGACCGGCCCAATCGGCTCGCCCTTGTACAACAGTTCGGGATTGCGGCGACTCACGCGGATATCGAATTGCAACGTATCGAGAACGCGCGCGTCGTGGCCCCGTTCCAAGGCCGCCGAGAACAAAGCGCGGGTGCTATACAACTCCTCGCGGCGCGACAGAATGACAATGCGCATGGAATCCTCCTCTCCAGCCAATCGATCCGCACGAATGCGGGTAGACTATTCCGTCGTCCAGTTTTTCAGCACATAGCGGCGGCTCACGTCCACCACAAAATCGTCGTTCAACGCTTCGCGGCCCAAGATCATGCGATAGCGCATACTCGAACGATTGGCGAGCGTGATGCGGATGCGTTTGTGGATCGGCCCGATGCGCACCGCCGTCTCCACGACCGGCCGTTCCTCGTGCTTCCCGCCGGTGTTGCGAACCATCACGGTTCGTAGCACCGGCGTTTGGATGCGCGTGAATCGACCGGGATGCCGTCGATCCAAAGCGAGAAGCAACGTCGCCATCAGTCCGCCTTTCGCCGTTTCAAATAGTTCGTAGCGAACGACATCGAGCGCCGAGGTGCGCGCCCCCGTGTCGATCTTCACGCGAATGTGGTGCAGATTCCATTCGGTGAACTGGAGATACTCTTTCCAGCCGACGCGGAGCGGCTGACGAGTCGGCAAGGCGATCTCGGACGCTTGGAGAGACGGTTCCAGCATGTCGGCTATCTCCTTTTGAATCGGGCGAACCGGCAGCGTCAACTGCCGCGCGATGGCGAAGATTCGGCGGCAAACGGCGCTGGCTCGCCGTGAACCGAGCGCGAGCGTCGCCATTGCTGCCATTGAAACACACCCAATACCGCGACCACGATCCCCGTCACGAAACTGACTGCCAATTGTCGCCAATCCGGTAGAACCATGCCGGATGAGGAAGCAGGCGCTGGAGGCGATGACGGCGGGCCTGCTTGGACGAACGGGACGCCGGCAAAAGATGCCGACGCCGCAAAGCCAGTCTCGTTCGCCGCCGCTGCCACGACTGGCATCAGAGTCCCGCCACGAGGCGCGACCAATCCCAACAACAACGCTTGCGTTCGGAGATTCTCTCCCGAACCGGCACCGTCGGCGAACAGCAGTTTGTAAACCTTCTCCGCCGCGTTTAACACTTGGATGTGTCGATCCAGTTCGCGGTTGCGATAGCGGCTGTTGTCGCGCACGCGGACGTTCAGGATCGAGTAGGCCCAATCGACCATGCCGCGCGCGTTCAGCAACTCGCCGAACTGCCATAGCAGGCGCGCGTCGTGCGGACGCCACAGGAGAAGCTGCAGCACGACCTGCTCGGCGTCGGTGGGTAGCCGATCCCATTCTTTCCAGGCGATGCTACCGGCTTCATACTCGCCATGGAGGCCGACGAATCGCACTTTCTTGGCCGGATCGCGCTCCTCGCGCGGAAACAGCAGATCGGGCGAGGGTTGCTCGCGCTGCGGACGGCCTCCTTGACGGATCGTCTCCGCATTACGAATTTCCATCAGAGCAAGCGCATACTCTTCGACGTGGCGATACCATTCGGATTCCTGTCGCGTCCACGCCAGCAAGAGCGGCGGCCACGCGGCCAGCGCCTCGCGCTGCATTTGCAGGCCGCGCTGCATCAGGTTGTCGTCTTCCTGATAAATCGAGGCCAGGTTGAGCAACAGCAGAACGCGAGT
>JAJXWW010000108.1 GCA_021781415.1 Planctomycetota bacterium | reverse complement strand
CCGGCGAACCGGCAGCGTTAGCTGCCGGGTGATGAGGCATCAACCCGGCAGCTAACGCTGCCGGTTCGCCGGTTTCGCAGCCTTCGGGGCGCGTGGCAGCGAAAAGAGCCTCCGCGTCCACATCCTCGGCCCACACCGCTTCCACCTTCTCGCGGTCTAGACAGGCGGGAAAGTATAAAGACAACATGGGAGATGCGAAATAACGCAATTCAAGATAGACGGCCGCGAACTCCTCGTAGATCGTTGCCGTGTCGCCGGGAGGCAGCAAAAAGCGTTCTTGACGCAATACCGCTGCCGCCTCGTCGAACTCGGCTCGACCGATGCGCCGAATGCGCGAAAGCAATTCGTCGCCCGCCCAGACAGGCATCGCCGCATGAATGCGAATGTGAAACAGCAGTCGCCAGAAGCGCCGCAGCGTCGCCGTCCGGCCATCTCGAGCCAGCCGCCGTCGATCCGGGAGAGGCAACAGGATCAATCGGTGCGGCAACGTGGAGCCTGGTTCTAGCCCCAACTCGCCGGCGTCGGCGAGACTCAACAACCGTTCGCGGTCGATGCGATAGCTCTTGCGATGCGGTACTTGCAAACCCAACCCGGTCAAACCGCGATCGCGTTTGATAACGCGGTGGAGAATGCGAGGCGGTAACAGCAGCACGCTGGGGTCGGCGTCGGTGAGCAGTCGCTGTAGTTCCGCGACGTTTAAGAGGTTCGAGGGCATCTCGTTCATGAGGCGGCATCCTTTCTTCAAATCGCGGAAGTGTCGTCATAGTAGCCGCGAAACGATAAAATCGCTACGGAAAAACGACCGAGGAAGACGCGATTTGTGCTGAGTAGCCTCCTTTTTTGGTTACATTTTTTGTGAACGAGAAGGATGATCGAAAGGAAGTTCCTTATGAGCGTAAATTGAACGCGGCGGGGATTCACTCCGATCGAATTACTAATCGACATCGGCATTCTCGCCATTTTGACGGGATTGATCTTGGCAACTTCTGGGTCCGTCCAGCGTCGGCTACTTGTTTGCGCGTCCCGTGTCGCGTACTCTTGAGATAGATCCTTAACCAGGAGGTTACCATGAGTCATCCGATTGCCTTTGCCGATGCTCTTGATGCCGCCGAACAACTCGACACCGAGGCGCAAGCGGAATTAGTAGCGATCTTAAGCCGCCGCCTCGCCGAGCGCGGGCGCGAGCGGGTGGTAACCGTGGTGTCTCAGTCTAGACGCGAGTTTGCCGCCGGGCTGTGTCAACCCATGACTGCTGCCGATATGGTGCGCGAGGCACAATCATGAGGCGCACGTTGTTACGTTCGCCGGCGTTTGCACGCGACCTGCGCAGTTGGCTGAAGTCACACGCCGATATGGCCGTATCGATTGAGGCAACGCTGGAACAATTGTCTGCCGACGCAACACACCCCTCGCTGCGGAGCCACAAATTATGTGGACCATTAGCGGGTTGTTGGGCTTGTTGCGCGGCTTACGATCTGCGCGTGGTGTTCGAGTACACCGAACATGAGGGAACCGAGGCAATCCTATTGTTGGCCTTGGGCACGCACGATCAAGTTTATTGAGTTCGCACAAATCGCACGACGGCATCCGTAGACTTCCTTGCCGATGCCTTCTATCCTTATGATATTCCGGTAGGTATACTGCTTCGCTCCGGCTTCAATCGGTGCGAAATCTGTTTTGATGGAGATATGGACATCGTCCCAAGGAGACTCCACCGCTCATGATTACCGCCTCTTCCCCGCGCCGGCGCGTTCCGGCCAGCCTCAAGGCAATTCTCGCCGCGCTGACGGCTCTCTTCTTGGCCACGGCCACGGCCCGCGCCGGAGAAGCCGATCTCGCCATTCCCGACTTGAACGACGGTACTTTTACCAGCCTCGGCGGGATCAGCGCTTGGTGGCTGCTGTTCGCGGGAGCCTGGGTTATCGTCGGTACCCTCAGCATCAGCCTCTATCTGCGCACGCAGATCCATCGCCTGCCCGCCCATAAATCCATGCTCAACGTCGCCGACACCATTTATGAAACCTGCAAAACGTATCTGATTCAGCAGGGCAAATTCTTGCTGATGCTGTTTGTGTTGATCGCTTGCGCCATCGCCTACTATCTGCTCGGCTTCAACCAAGAGGGCGGAGGCGAAAAGACAGCGAGCCACATCAACCCGATTACGACGCTGATTCTCGTGCTATTCTTCGCCATCGTCGGCATGGGCGGCTCCTACGCCGTGGCCTGGTACGGCATCCGCGTCAACACCTACGCCAACTGCCGCACCGCCTTCGCTTCGCTGCGCGGCGTCCCGTGGGATGTGGTCAATATCCCGCTCCGCGCCGGCATGTCGGTCGGACTGTTTCTCATCTCGCTCGAACTGGTGATGATGGTCATCATCCTGCTATTTGTATCGCGCGAGATCGTCGGCTACTGCTTCCTCGGCTTTGCCATCGGCGAATCGCTGGGCGCTTCGGCGCTGCGCATCGCCGGCGGTATCTTCACCAAAATCGCCGACATCGGCAGCGACTTGATGAAGATTGTCTTCAACGTCAAGGAAGACGATCCCCGCAATCCCGGCGTCATCGCCGACTGCACCGGCGACAACGCCGGCGACTCGGTCGGCCCAACCGCGGACGGTTTTGAGACTTACGGCGTCACCGGCGTCGCCCTCATCAGCTTCATCACCTTGGCCGTTACGGAGAACGTCATTCGCGGCCTGTTCGGTCTACCAGCCGGCGAAGCTCGACCGGAGCATCCCACGACGAACTATCTCGACTTGCAAGCCAAGCTGATCGTTTGGATCTTCGCCATGCGTTTCTTGATGGACTTCATGTCCGGCGTCTCTTACTTCATCAACCAGTGGATTTCCGAGAGGCAATATAAGGGACGCACTGAGTTCGATTTCGAGCAGCCGTTGACGCGCCTTATCTGGATCGCCTCGATTCTGTGCATCTCGACTTCGTTCGGCATGAGCTGGCTGCTTCTGAAAGACTTATCGGTAAAAGCCGGCGACATCGTGCAAGAAATGCCTCATCTGTGGTGGCAGTTGGCTTCGATCATCAGTTGCGGTACGCTCGCCGCCGTTTTGATTCCCGAATTTACCAAGGTATTCACCAGCTCGCACTCCAAGCACGTTCACGAGATCGTCACGGCCTCTCGTGAGGGAGGCTCGTCCCTGACGATCCTGTCCGGCATCGTCGCGGGCAATTTCAGCGCTTTCTGGAAAGGCATGTTGATCGCGGGGCTTATGGCCGTCGCCTACGCCGTTAGCTCCGTGCAGTCGCCGCACTACCACGCCGAACTGGTTCACGTCATGGGTTCGTATGGCTCCGTCTTCGCCTTCGGCCTGGTTGCGTTCGGCTTCTTGTGCATGGGGCCGGTCAACATCGCCGTCGATAGCTATGGCCCCGTCACCGACAACGCGCAATCGGTCTTCGAACTGGCGCAGACCGAACAGATCCCCGGCATTGAGGAAGAAATTGAGCGCGATTTCGGATTTAAGCCGAATTTCGAGCGAGGCAAGCATTATCTCGAGGCCAACGACTCGGCAGGCAATACGTTCAAGGCCACCGCCAAGCCGGTCCTCATCGGCACGGCCGTCGTCGGGGCCACGACGATGATTTTCTCGATCATTCTGTTGCTCAAGAGCAAAGGTTTACTCGCCCTGAGCCTGACCGACGCTCCGGTTCTCCTCGGCTTCATCTGCGGCGGCGCGGTGGTCTTTTGGTTCTCCGGCGCGTCGATGCAAGCCGTGGTGACGGGAGCGTATCGAGCGGTCGAGTTCATCAAAAAGAACATGGACCTGAGCAAGAAGGCGGCCGACATTGAAGATTCCAAGACGGTCGTGCGCATCTGTACGCAGTACGCGCAGAGCGGCATGTGGAACATCTTCATCGCACTGATGACGGTTACGCTGGCCTTCGCCTTCTTCGATCCGAATTTCTTCGTCGCCTATCTCATCTCCATCGCCATCTTCGGTCTGTTTCAGGCGATCTACATGGCCAACGCCGGCGGGGCCTGGGACAACGCCAAGAAATTGGTCGAAGTCGATTTGAAGGAGAAGGGCACGCCGCTGCACGCGGCCACGGTCGTCGGCGACACGGTAGGCGATCCGTTCAAGGACACCTCGTCGGTGGCCCTGAATCCGATCATCAAGTTCTCGACGCTGTTCGGGCTATTGGCCGTCGAGATCGCCGTACATATGCGCCTCGATGCACAGAAGGAAGGCAAGTACGACTACGCCCCGCTGATCGGCGCGGGCATGTTGGTCGTGGCCTTGTACTTCGTGTGGCGTTCGTTCTATGCGATGCGCATTCCCGCGGAGACAAAATCCGAGAAACATTAGCAATCGGGGCCAGAAGGTAAGCGAGGGGATTCCTGATGCCCTCGCTTACGCTTCTGGAACCCGTTTCACTCTTTGTCGGACTTCTTCCGCTGCTTGCTCCACCACTCGATCCACTTCAGCACCGCTCGATCGCGTTCCTCGCGCGTGGCTTTGAGTGCGGGGCCGAAATCTTGTCCCGTCAGGGCTTTCAGCGAGGCATGGGCGGCTCGCACCACGCTTATTTCCGGATCGCGCAGCATGGAGATCAGGCTGGGCAGCAGCGCCTTACTCTCCTTCTGGCCGACGGCGAGGGCGGCGGCTCGGCGAATCTCGGCGTCCTCGTCTTGAAGATACTCCGCCAGTGTCTCGTCTTTCATACGAGTCAGCCGATTGGCCAACGCCGCGCGGGCTTTGCGATGCGCTTCACCTTCCAAGTTTGGAATGGCGGAGGCCAGTGCCTCGGTGTATTTTACACCTCTTTCACTCTCCATCGTGTCGATGATCTCCGTCCGCCGCGCGGGTTCCGCTTTCACCAAGGCGTCGGCGAGTCGGCCGCTCTCGGTCTGGGCGGCTTTCGGGGTCGGCTTACGCAGCGGCTTGGAATCCTTGCTCTCGATGCCGGGCTTCATGCCTTTCTTGGCGCGAAACTGATCCAGCGTGATGCCCTTCAGTTCGCGCTCGCCGGGATCTTTCACTTGGTTCTTTATTTGCGCCGACAGATCGCGCGCCAGATTGGCGCGCTTGAGGAACAACAGCGCGAAGCAAGTGTCCGCGCCGGAATCGCCGTATTCGCCGTACCATAAGCCATTGGGCCCCTGATTTTCGAGGAGAATCTCCGCTCCCCAGCCGTACCAATCCTTCTTGCCGATGGTGTCGAGATTCAGAGCGACGGCGACGCGCTCCAGCGACCATAAGAAATAATAAGTGCGGCCTCCGACTCCGCCATTTTGAGGCATCCATTGATTCTCCGGCCCCTGAGGGCGCAGGTGCTTGGGATTGTCGATGATGCCGCCAATCGCCTCCAGCCCTTTCTTCAAGTGCTTGTCGTCGCCGAGATTCAACTCTTTGCCTTTGACCTTGTTTTCGCAGTTATATTCCAGAGTGGCACCGTCCACGATGGCAAGCGCGAGGCAGCCCGCGCAGGTCATGCTCGCCGAAGAGTCCGCGATCGCGTCCGGAAATGGCCCACCGTGCATGACCGGCATCGGCATCCCCGTGTACGACCACCCGCCGTCCGCTTGTTGGCTGGAACGAAAGCGACGATCCACCCGCGTCAGGGCGCGGTTGACCGGCAGACCGTGGCGGCGTCCGACCCACATGGCAAGGGTGGCGAATTGTGTGTTCGAGTTGTCGCCGATGCCGAACATAACCGGGCCGCCGGGAAAACCAGGCTGAGGTTGGGCCAGGCCCATTTCCAAGCCGCGCAGTTGCTCGCGGATTTCCGGCGCGAGATCCTTTTCCGTCCGCTTTATATCGGGCTTGGTGATTTCACGCCGTTCCGTTCGTTCCTTCCGCCCCACGATCTTGGCCCGCAAACGTCGAACCTCAAGATCCCCGATGGCGGGACAGTCGTAGGTCCAGCTGCCGTTGGAGGGGTTCTGTCCGGCCAACAACCGCACCATCAGCGATTCGATCAACGGGACATCGTCGGCATCGCCCAAACGATCCAGAAACAAAATCGACAGAGCGAGCGAGTATGTATGCGTAAGCCGGACGCTGGCCTCGCGCACCGCGTCGGCGGCGGCAACCACGTCTCGGTCGTCCGCGCCGACACCGCACTCTAAAAGCGTCAAGCCCGCCAGCGCCGTGGCACCGATTTGAGCATGAGGCCATTTGCCATCGGGCTGACGCATCGAGCGCAGCCCCTTTACTCCCCTGGAGATCGCGCGATTGACTTCATCCTTATCGACGGCGCGAACCGGCTCGACGGTGAACGCGAACGCTGCCGTCGCCAAGCAGAAAGCCAGCATTTGTTTCATGGTTCATCCTCCAAGAAAAGAAGGCACTCCCCAATCTCCCAAGATACCACGCAATCGGCGAAATGCCAGCACCAACTTACGATTGAGGAACGGCTCCCGAAGGGAAGGAGGCCGACCGCCGCTTCACTCGCCCCACCCTGCCTCTGTCTTGCTACAATGAGGATTGGCAAGAGAACGTCATTCGGTTGGGAGAGCGCGGCAATGTCGCAGTCGGAGTCGTTGATCCCGGTGGCCATTCGCAAAGAGGGTTCGGAACACTTGCTCATCGAGTGGAGCGACGGACATCGGAGCGTCTACGCCTGGCGACACCTCCGCGACCATTGCCCCTGCGCCGGCTGCCGCGACGAGCGCGAGAAACCAGCCGATCCCTTCCGCATCCTGAAGCCCAACGAACTCGTGCCGCTCGCGCCCGTCTCCATGCCGCCGGTTGGCCGTTATGCGTACAAAATCGTCTGGAGCGACGGCCACGATTCCGGCATTTATACGCTGGAACATCTACGCTCGCTCTGCCAATGTCCACAATGCAGTAGTCGGTAGTCAGTAGCCGGTGGTAAATACGGAATGTGGGTTTAGTTATCGGCTACTGCCTCCCACGCTACGCCGCGTTGCTTTAGTTGAGGAGTTTTCCATGCAGCCTCCCGGAGGCCCGCCTCAGAAGATCGCCCTGCCAAACATCAAGAACATCGTCGCCGTCGCCAGCGGTAAAGGGGGGGTCGGCAAATCGACCGTCGCCGCCAATCTCGCGCTGGCGCTGGCCGAGGTCAGTCCGCGCGTGGGATTGATGGACGCCGACATCTATGGGCCGAGCGTGCCGATTATGATGGGCATACGCGAGGTCGTCGATCAACGCACGACGGCGTTTCCCATGGAACGCCACGGACTCAAGCTCATGTCGATGGGTTTTCTCGTGCCGACGGAGCAAGCCGTCATCTGGCGCGGGCCGATGGTCCATCGCGCGCTCGTTCAGTTTTTAACCGATCTGAATTGGGGGCCCTTGGATTACCTCGTCATCGATCTCCCTCCCGGAACCGGAGACGCCCAGCTGACGCTGACGCAGACGGCTCCTCTGTCCGGAGCGGTGATCGTGACCACGCCACAAGATGTGGCGTTGATCGACGCGCGCAAGGGGTTGGAGATGTTTCGCCAAGTGCGCGTGCCGGTGTTGGGGATCGTCGAAAACATGAGTTATTTCGAGGGAGACGACGGCAAGCGCGTCAACCTGTTCGGACACGGGGGCGGCCGGAAGTTGGCGAGCGAGGCCGGCGTACCGTTCCTCGGCGAGATTCCCATCGATCCGCGCGTGGCCGAGTGCGGCGACCAGGGCGAGCCGATCGTCCGCAAGTATCCCGAAAGCGGCGTGGCCAAGGCATACCGCGCTCTGGCGGCGACGGTGACGGAGCGATTGCAGCAAATCGACAGAGGACCGGAGCTGCCGGAAGTGCAACTTTGAGAAGATGCTCGTACTCGTAGGATGGGTCTCGCTCCCTTCGGCCCATCTTACGATTTCCGTTTGCGGCGCGGCGATTTTTTGGGTTTTCGCAATCCTTTGTCGCAGAGCCATTGTTCGGCCCATTCCCGATCTGTGCCGAGGAAGGGCGGATCGGGATCGACCGCGTAATTGAGCGTGCCTTCGTAGCCGCCGTTGCGATAGCATTGATCCACCAATACCTGCAAATCCAATTGTACCTCTTCATCTTCGGGTCGGAGGGGGATCTTCACCGAAGGCAACCCGCGTTGCAACGGCATCGGATAGACCTCCGCCTTACCCGGCATGACCACCCGTCGAACGCAGGCCATGTACGGCGTGCGCCCTCTCGGTTTCAGGTGAATCAACGGAAAGGCCAACGTGTGAATGCCGAATCGATTCAGATCGATCTCGACGAGATTCGCGGTCGAGGAGCAGATGTCTTTCTGTTTGCGTAGATATTGTTCGCGGTTGGGTCCTGGGGTTTTGTTGCTTGGGCTGAGGAACTCGATGACGGTGACGACGCGATTGCCGCTTTCGCGGTCGATGATTTCGAGATAGGGTTCGGCGATGGTTTCCTGTTCGACCTCGACGAGGAGCGGTTCGGCGACGGCCAGGCTTGCCGATGCGCCTCCATCGGCGATCCGTTTTGCATGATACTCGACGACGCGCACATCGGGATACAAGGGGTGATCGCCGATGCCGGTGGGCGTTTCTAGTAGGACGCTTTCTTCGACGCGGGCGCGCAGCGAGCGCGGAAGGACACCCTGAAGCGCGTCGCGCGAATAGATGATGAGCGCGGCGTGAACGTCGCGCCAATGCGCTTCGAGATAGGGGTCCATTCCGGGAAAGGGGCTTGGCATCGTTCTTGGCTCCCAATGTTCTTCGCGTGGTCGTCCGGTTGCGACAAACACTACTACAATGCCACAAGCGACGACAGGTTCGCAAGAGCGAACGCATCGACCCTCCGAGACTCCCGAAAGGATAATCATCGTGAAATACACCCTCCTTGGCCGTACCGGCGTCACCGTCTCGCGTCTGTGTTTGGGCTGCATGAGCTACGGCGATCCGGCTTGGCGCTCGTGGGTTCTGGACGAGACGGCTTCGCGTCCCTTCTTCCGGCGCGCCATCGAAGCGGGCATCAACTTTTTCGACACCGCCGATATGTACTCGCTGGGGGTCAGCGAGGAAGTGACCGGACGCGCGCTGCGGGAATATGCCAAACTCGAGGAGTGCGTCGTGGCCACCAAGGTTTTCAATCCCATGTCGGATCGCCCCAACATGGGCGGCCTTTCGCGCAAGCACATCGTCCAGGGCTGCGAAGCGAGTCTCCGCCGACTCGGCATGGAAACCATCGACCTCTATCAGATCCATCGCTACGATCCCCACACCCCCCTTGAGGAAATGCTGTCGGCACTCGATCTTCTCGTGCGTCAGGGGAAGGTGCGCTACCTCGGCGCGAGTTCGATGGCGGCATGGAAGTTCGCGCAAGCGCTGGGCGTCTCGGATCGGCGCGGCTGGGCGCGTTTTGTAACCATGCAGAACCACTACAACCTGCTGTATCGAGAAGAAGAGCGCGAGATGATTCCTTTGTGCGAAGCGGAGGGGGTGGCCTCGATTCCGTGGTCGCCGTTGGCGCGCGGCTTACTCGCCGGAACGCGCCGCTCGCCGGCGGACAAGGAATCGACTCGGCGAGCCGAGAGCGACGATTACGCCCGCAAACTCTACGATCAGCCGAGCGATCGGGACGTCATCGACACGGTACGCCAAGTCGCTCAGAAGCGCGGCTTGCCACCGGCTCAGATTGCGCTGGCATGGATGCTTTCCAAACCGACCGTCGCCGCACCGATTATCGGTGCGACCAAGCTCTCCCATCTCGAAGATGCTCTCGCCGCTCTCGACCTAACGTTGAACGCCGACGAAATCGCACAATTGGAAGCGCCCTACCGCCCCCATCCGGTACGCGGCCACTAAAGAATGTTGGAAAAA
>JAJXWW010000143.1 GCA_021781415.1 Planctomycetota bacterium | reverse complement strand
TGCGGTCGATAGAGTGACCGGAATTTGGGAGCGGAGGGGCATTCCGAATGGACAAGGGCATGTCACTGGATGTCAGGACAAGGTAGCACTCTGAAAAAGAGGCCAATTTCCGACCGACACTAGCTAAAATATCGCGGAGGAAATAACGTACTGAAACCGGTGCTTTCGTGGGGCGATTCCTTTCTCAGAATTCGCCTCCGTGCCGGCCGTGGCAATTCGTTTTGCGGTAGTGCCCCGGGGGATCCCGGTGGCTCTCCTCTGGCGGAGAAAGTAGCATGATCCGATTTTCTTGTCCGGTTTGCAAAGCATCGCTTCAATCCCGCGATGAGGACTCCGGCACCAAGTTCGCCTGTCCATCGTGTGGCCAGCGTCTACAGGTTCCGCCCCCTCCGACACCGAAGAAAACGGTGCTCGGGGAGCCACTACCAGCTCCCAATAAAACGGTCCTCGGTGCCCCTGAGCCGGAGATAAGTCTTGTTCGCAACCCACATTCACGCGG
The DNA here is from genome assembly GCA_021781415.1 of Planctomycetota bacterium. Lineage (GTDB taxonomy): Bacteria > Planctomycetota > Planctomycetia > Gemmatales > Gemmataceae > JAJPHU01. The sequence goes on along the minus strand of JAJXWW010000143.1, from coordinate 41,564 downwards.
AGAGTCTGACGAAACCGACAGCAACTATGATGATTACGATGACAACAGATCACAACGTAGAACTGGCAGAAGGCCCAAGCCAAACTCCGGTGCCGGTTCGGTATGTTCCATACTCTCCGTTGTCTTCGGTTGCATCGCCTTTTTGCTTTGCCCACCGCTTTTCGGAATCGCCGGCCTTGTGCTGGGGATTGTCGGAACGATCTTATCCGAGAATAAGACTCTCGGCGTGGTCGGAATTGTCTTGTCGGTACTCGGAACGGTCTTCGGATTGACTCTTGGCTTTATTCTGTTGGGGCTGTGAGCAATCGCTCCGAGATTAAGCATACGTTGGCCGACGGCAACGTATCGGGGTTTCCTAGAGCCATCATGTCGCTGTATCGGGCTCCTGGGCTTTCGCCCTGAGCCGATCTAAAGTTTTTTCCAACTCTCTGACACGCTGGCGCAATTCGCGTAAGACGTGCCGATCAATCCCCCAGCGTGTTCGATACCGGCGCTCGGCCAACCACGCCGCCGCCGTCCATTGCGGCTGGAAGTATTCCGTCTCCTCCGTCACGGTTTGCGTACCGTCCGCTGCCTTCTTGGTGACCGTGCGCGTCACGGCGGGGCGTTTGCTGGCAGCGCCGCGGATGACGCCGATGGCGAACATCTCCCCTTCGGCCAAGCCCTTTTTATAGGTGTGCCAAAAATCGATGTAGAGAGCCTCGCTTTGCTTCAACTTGGCCTTGCCGTCGGTCTCCATTCGTACCGCCTCGAGCTGCCCCCGCCGCAGCCAGCGCCAGATACTTCTTGTGCCCACGCCGAGGTATGCCGCCACGGTACCCGCATAAAGTGCTACGGGAAAATGGCGGCGAAACTCCTCGATCAATTCGGGTGTCAGTTTGGTCGGGCGTCCTGCGGGCACAATGGATTCTCCGATTTCGGGATGGTGCGATGACTTCGCCGTTGGCTACGCCGCACTTATAAAGAACGGTTCTCTCTTCCGTCATTCTGCGACGTTTCGCCTTTGCGGCGTTCTACCTCGGCACGGAGCCGGTCGTTCTCGGCTTGCAAGCGCTCGAGTTCGCGCGGGACGGCCAGCGCCGTGCAGCGGCATCGCCAAGTTCGCCAAAGTGCTTTAAGGATGCGTGCGGCAAGCCTGCCGGGCGCGGGGTGAGGCGGCAACCGAAGGGTAAAGACCCATGTTTCTGCTGACTTTTCGCTCACGTTAAGGCCCACTGCGACGGTTCCCACTGGACGGTGCCGGGGTAATCGATGGCAGGCTCCTCCTCAAACGGCGTTCGTCCGGCGTCGGCTGTCCAAGTTTCCCCAGATGTTTTTGTGATGGCATTATGGCAATAGTTGGACACGGCCCCGGTTGGATCGTCGCCGGAGAGGATTCGAGCTACGAGGTTGTTGGCATCCTCGGCGGATTCGGCCCGGAAGACGAGGCCAGATAACTCCGCTGTTTTGAAGAGCCGCCCCTTGTCTCCAAGGTCGGCGAGCAATTTTTTCGCTTCGTCGAAGCGGACGAATGCCCCAGTTCGCTCGACCAGCTTCCATTCTGTTTTCTGCTTGTCGGCGAAGTTTCCTAGTTGGCGGTAGGCGTGTTTTTTGGGATGCAGCCGGTCGATTGCAGCCTCGACGATGTCATAGGCGAGGTGCGGGGGCATCGGTTTCGACCCGGCAATCGGCCGCTCGCAAACCAGCAGAACGGTATCGTCATCCCTTCGGACGCGCAGACGACCAAGGCCGTCGCCGCGCTCTCGCCGCGCGCGCTTGTCGATCGCGCGCCATTTCGACCAGGTCGTTTCGACGACGTGCAACGGGGCGGTACGCGGGAGGTACTGCACGCCGTGCGCATCGAGGATGCACGTTGCCGCGCGCTTGAGGATTTTTGCCAGTCGGCGGCGTTGGCAATGCGGACAGTCGAGCCGGCCGCATAACGTGCGGTAGAGCATCGCCTCGACGCCGCCGAGTTGGTGACGCCGTTGCAGATGGATCGCGCCGCGCCGGCCACAATTCGGATGCCGAATAGCGGTTTTTTGGTACATTCGCTCAATGCGTTTCTGTATGCGGAATCGCAGCCGGTCGCGGTGCAGGTCGGCCGCCTCCTGTTCCGGCGTCAGCGGCGGAATGAGGGCCGGGGCGGAAATGTCCGGCGCGTTGCGGGCCTCGGCTTGCCGCTTCGCCGCCCCTACGGCGCGCTCGATCTTCTCCCGTTTGTCGGCAGGCATCGCCGCAAACTTTTCGTCGTAGCGGCGGAGAATTTCCAGGTCGGCAGCGGTCAGGACGCACATAACTGTTCCCTCGACGACTCAACAATGAAGTCCCGCACGATTTTTTCGGTAGCTTCTACGATGGCACGCGCCACTGGTTTGGTTGAGTTCCGCAACAGGTATCCCGCGACATGGTGGGAGCGGCGCATTGCCTCTATGCCTTCTTGCTCTACCGTGGCGATGCCATCGGCGAGGGCATCGTCGGCCGTCGTTTTTCCCCAATCGTCGATTGGGTTCCAACGATCCGGGTCCAAGCCGTAGGCAGCGCAGACGACGAAGTACGGTAGCTTCGGTTCCTTGAGGGCGGCGCGTCCGGCGCGCCGGATGAGATCGAAGCGGAACATCATGTCGATCAGCGCCGACCACGCCGGGACGCCACGCGCCACGAGGCCCTCGGCCAGTTCGGCCAGTTCGCGCACTGGACCGGTGCTGGCGCATGCCTCGCGATGCGATACCGATACCTGCGGCGGCGGAGCGGGCGGAACACATTCCGGCTGCGGCGGTGCCGGTTCGCCTCGGCGCGCGGCCTTCATTCGTTGGGCTGCGCGATCGAACCATTTGATCGCATCGTCCCATAGCTGCTGCTGTTGGCGGGCATCCATGCCGGACCAAACGTAGGGTCCTGTCATGGACATCAGATACCTATTTTCTCCAATTCACGCGCCGCGCGTTCGGAGGCGCGCTGCCGTTGGGTCGGGGTGCGTATGGTGGGGGCGGAGATCGCGCCGGGATTTTGTGCGGCGATGAACCGCTGCAATGCGGCCTCACTGGTCAGCCAGCGACCGGCCACGCGCGCCGCCTCCAATCGCACGATGCGACCATCGCCGAGGCGGACGCCGTTAGAGATCCAGCGCAGCACGCAACTAATGTGAACTGGTCTGCCGCCGCGATTGGATGGCAGGCGGCGGGCGGCTTGCGATAGTGTGATGCCCTGCCCGGCGGCAATTTCGGGGATGACGGCGAGGTCAGGCATTGACCACCTCCCGTTGCGCGTCCAGCCGTCGCCAGCTGTCGGCATGTTGTGCCGCGCGTAGAAGGATGCGGAGTGTGACTATGTCGCGTCGCGCATCGCGTAGCCGCGCTTCGGCCTCGGCGGGGCGCGTCTCCTCGGTCGGCCATATGTCGCGGAGGGCGCGCGATTGAGCTTCGGTGTGCGTCAGCCGACATTGCACGTCGGCAGCGGTCGGTAGCTGGGCCCAAATGGGACCGTCTGGCGGTGTGTTTATCATGGCCGCCGAGGTTAACGGCGGCGCGCCCCCCAGGGGGGAACGCTTTCGCCGTAAGTCGTTGCGGCCCTAAGAAATGATTTTTTTATCGGTCTGACATTTTGCCGAAAACGGTGGGTAAACGCCAGGTTTCGACGATGTCCGAACCCATGCGTTCCGACGTGGAGATGATGCCGAGCCGCTGCTTTGCGACTTCTATTTCGGCGGGTCGATAGGCGCGGCCGATGGTTCGCGTCACGATATGGGACGGCAGCCAACCCGACGGCACGCGGGCTAAGATTCCGTGGATCTTGGAAACGCATTCGGCTACCGCTTTTTCGCGCGGCGGACGTTGCAGGCGCGGATGCGACCACGCAAGAGCCAACGCACCAGGTCGAGGGCGGTCGATGCGCAAATCGTTGCGATGCGCGGCGATCTTCGCATTCGTGCGAGATTGCATCTTGTATAACCTGTTCGTTGCCTTTGTCCGGTCTTTTGCCGATAGGTCTTTCAGTCTGGCCGACCACAACGTCGATACGATGCGGGATTGGCTGACGCCGGCGCGCCGGAAGTAGGGATATGGCTCGTCGGCATCATCGGAGAGTTTGGTTTCGCGGAGCGCATCCAAGAGCAGAAACAATTCTCTTTCCGATTTCGTCAATTTCCACTCCTCGCAAATGCGAGCGAGAAGCGCCGTTCGTTCGCCTATGCTGTATCCCAAGTTACGCAAGGCGCGTTCGACCGCTCTCCGCCAGACACAATCTTCGGCAGCTTCGATGAGGTCCGCGATTGTTCCTCGCGTGTCGATGCAATTCAGAAATGCCAGTTCCGGCCACGCCGCGTAGACTCGCGACCGCTCCGACCGTTCGCGCTGCCAGTCGCGCAGCCGAAAACGCGGATCTGTCAGAAATGCGGCGAGCAAATACTCGTGCTCTGAGCGGTCGATGCCGACCTCGGCATGGTTGACGGCGGCCAGCCATTCGAGCGGCGTCGCTTGCATCTCCGGCGCGATCTCGCGCCACGAATCGAAGTCTGGATATGGGGGCGAGCCTGCAAGCTCGAAGAGAAGATAATCCATGCTGCACCTTTTTTCGGGATCGTCCGAGTCGGATTGACGCAAGGTGCAACGCCAATCCGACCCAGACCGTGGCGGAGGCCAATCCGCCAGCCCGCAATCTGAACCCATGAGAGTATACGCTAGTATACCGCACTCAACAAGCGCAATTTGCGATCAATCCTACCTTTGGAGCGCAACCGCAAGCGGATGAGCCACGCGATGTGCTTCCGTTCCAGCCACGTGCGTAGAATTTAACGCGACCACTCTGCTTTCCCGCAACAATCCGAACCCAGCGTCAAGGCGATGTGTCCTCATGCCGATGAAAAAGGGTACGCTCCTTCTTTTTGTCCTCTGACCCTGTTAAAATGCGTAAGGGGAAATTAACCCGGTCCCCGCACTTGCAAAACAGGAGCTATCCTGCTAGATAAACGCTTGCTTTTTGTTTCATCGGTGCTGAATGGCCGCCCCGCGGTTGGTTAACTCGAAAAGGACGGCACATCATGAATAAAGCTTTACTTGAGAAGGAGTTAGACCTCTTTCTGGAACAGCAGGAAGTGTGGAAGACCGACCACGAAGACGCCATGCTCAGCTGGGATGCTGAGGAAGCCGTAGCCCTTGGCATCCACGTCTTCCAGCGTCTTAATCAAGCCGACGAAAGGAACCAGTTGCGGGCTTTCCGTGAGGAAATTAGCCACGATGAGGCCGAGGGCGAGCGCGCCCGGCTAATGGACTTGTTCCGTCGTCTCCTTCCTGCCATCGAACGGCTATTGAGGGCAATCAAGTATTGCTCTGAGAAAGGATATGTAATTGATCGGGCTGAGGAGTTGGCAAAGTGGGCTGATGAAATTCGCGGCATCCTCACCTCCGACGAAGACTTCTTCGCTGGTGAACCCCTGGAACACCTGCGAGAGCAGGCGCTTGATGCTCTGCGACGTGGGGCTATAACCGAGTTGCAAGAAATCGATGACTAAGAACGTCCGAACAGTAAAATTCAAGGAACTCTTTGGTAAGCTGCCTGAGTCAGTCAAAAAACTGGCTCGAGCAGCTTATCGTCTTTTTCGTAAGAATCCCAGCCACCCCTCTCTTCATCTCCACGACCTTAAAGACAACAAGAAGGGCCAGCATAGGGACAGCAGCAAAGCCGTGTCTGTCAGCGCCCAATATCGTGCCATCTTCGTCGTAGAAGGCGACACGAATGTCTGGTACTGGATTGGTACGCATAACGACTACAACACATTCACAGGCCGGAAATAATCCTTCCCATCGAAGTCGCGTTGTCACCGCGCGTCGCCTGCCATTCTGGCAGTTGCACAAAAACTCCCTCGGCTGCACAAAAACTCGCCGGTTTCGGGCCGTTCTTGTGCAAAGTCGTTCGCGCAGCTCAACCGATTTTCTGGATGATGTCGGCGGCTTTGGCGACGTCCAGCGTCGCATAGTGTTCCGTCAGTGTCGGCGAACGATGCCCCAGGACGGCGCGGGCCACGTCGAGGCCGGCTTCCCGTTTCAATTCGAGGGCGCGGAGATGCCGCAACTGGTGCAGGTGCCACATAGGGATATGTTCGGCCTCGTTCGGTGTGCTTCGGTTGTGGCGGCGAATTGCGCATGCTATCGCATGGCCGAAGGATTGCGTGGTGTATCGATCCCCCGGCTTCTTTTTCGGGCGGCGTTTCTTACGGGATTGCTGCGACGGCTGCACCTTCGACTTGCGGCTTCGGCGATGTTCGGCGCGGAATTCCGCAACCGCATCTGACGGGGAAAAAAGGTACGCCTGTACGTCCGGCTTGAGATGCCGACGAACAATCTCTTGCCCCTTTGGACCGATGGGGATGATGCGATCGTGGCCGTGGTGTGCCGTTTTGTGGGTATGGGGACGGTAGAGCCACACTTTGCCCGACGTGTCGAGGTCGCAACCGCGCATCACTACCAGTTCCCCCGGGCGCATGCCCGTTTCCAGCTGCAGCACGACCATATCGGCCAAGATGGGCCGTAGGATACCCAGGGTATCCTCGACGACGGCGCGGGCCACAGGTTGAACCGGATCGCTTTCCTTGGCCGTGGTTCGGCCTCGCTTCAGCGGTGCCACGGCGCACAGCGCCTGATGCACCGCGGCCGGCACAACCTCCGCCTCCACGCCCCATTTGAAGGCGCGCCGCATCCTCTTTACCTGCGCGTTGATGCGCGTCCGGCAGAGCGGCGGCTGCTGGCCGTACTTTGGATGGGTGTAGCCGCCGACGAGCAATTCACGGACGGCTTTCAGGCTCGACGGCGCGAAGTCCGCCACGCGCAGGCTACCATGCAGGTAGTTCAGCGGACGCAAGGCGTACTGCATCGCCTGCACCTCGCCGGTCGGCGTGCCGTCGGCGTGCCGGTAGTATTCCTGTACGTGCTTCCAGTATTGCGCGATCAACTCCGCGACGGTGAAATCCGCCGAGGCGTCGGTCTGAAGTATGCGTCGATTGCGGCTTTCCCATTCGACCACAATCCGCTTGTACTCCTGCCGGCTGGCGACGGTGTTGTACTTGCCCAGCAGGTAGTCTTTGTGTTGGCCGGTGGCGGCATCGCGAAGCGTTACGACTCCCTGGCCGGATTGTCGATGCAGGCGATAGGATGGTACGCGAGGTCGAGACATGGCGGCTTTCTCCCCGCGCGGAAGGTTCCGCGCTGCTTGGGATTTTTAGGCCGCCCTGTCTCACGCGACAGGTACGCTTAAAGTGCGTTCGGCAAAGTGTTTAGGTCTAGTACACCTGGCAGGGTTCGAACCTGCAACCTTCGGTTCCGTAGACCGATGCTCTATCCAGTTGAGCTACAGGTGCAAAGGATTGATTTCCTCAATGGGGAATCGTTCTGACTCTCTGTCTCCCGTGGAATCATCCCACCCAAATGATTCTATCGCATCCCATCGGCATGGCAAGTCTTTCTCCCAAACGGAGGCGCGTAGCGAGGTCATCGGCAGCTTGGCAAGATGGAGTCGAGTGTCGTATAAAAAGGAAGGGATTTGCGTCCGCCTACTTTTCGCAAGTACAAGGTAGTACCGATTATGCCATCCCTCCAGCTGTCTTCTGAACTACTCCAGCAAATCCACGACTTCGCCCCCAACTTGGGAAAAACCGCTGGCCGACGAAGCTTCGGCGACGATGAATCCAGACTCGACACCACGAACAACTCGCCGATACCGCCGCCGGAGGGGGAGTTGGCGGGCAGCGATGCGTGTCTTCTGGATTATCCTCGTTCTCGCCGCGAGGGTTTGCCGATCGCGAGCAGTCTCGAGGAGACGCTGGTGGCTGAGTTCAATCGGTTGTCCCGCAAAGCTGTTGATGGCCTCGACTACCAAGTCGTTCCCAACTGAGCTGGAGCGAGCCTTACCGACATGGTCTCTTCCGCGCGTCATCTCTTGCGCATTCACCTTGCCGTGCTGTTGTTCGGTCTCGCCGGGCTGTTCGGTAAGCTGCTGTCGTTGTCTTCGGTCGTGCTGGTCTTCTGGCGGGTCGTATTGGCTTCGCTCGCATTGTTTGCCGTCGTACTCGTTCGGCGCGGGGCGCGGAAGCCTGTCTCAAGGAGAACGCTACTGGTTCTCTTCCTGCTTGGCGTACTCTTGGCCGTCCATTGGACGATGTTCTTTCAATCGGTGCGGGTCTCCAGCGTCGCCTTGGCGCTGATCGCCTACTCGACTTTCCCCGTATTCGTGGCCTTTCTCGAACCGCTGTGTTTCCGCGATCGCTTTCACGTCGTCGATGTGGTTCGAGCCGTCGCCGCTCTGGTTGGAGTCGCCATCCTGACGCCGAATTGGAATCTGGGCGATCGCGTCGTTCAGGGAGTGCTGTGGGGCGTCGGTTCCGGCGCGCTGTTCGCCCTACTGTCGCTGCTAAATCGCAAGTTAGTCCGCGAAAACGGCAATTGGACCCTGGTTTTCTATCAGGATCTTTTCGCTGCCGCGGTACTCTTGCCGTTCGTAATGCCCGAAGCCATGGCGCTGTCGAGGACCGAGGTGCTGCTCTTGCTCGTTCTGGGCATCCCCTGCACCGCCGTGGCACATGGGTTGTTCGTCGCCGGATTGCAGGGGGTTTCGACGCGGACGGCGAGCGCCATCGCCTGTTTGGAGCCGGTGTACGGCATGTTCCTCGCTCTCGTTCTGCTCCAGGATGTACCTTCGTTGCGAACCTTGCTCGGTGGAGCGATTGTTCTCGGCGTGGCCTTCCATGCAACCCTGCGGCCATCGAATTAGCCCGAACAGGTCACCACGGAGATCCTAGAGATCGCAGAGGAGGAAAGAGAAATGAGTTAGGTCCACCGGCCTCGCATGTCGCAACGGCGAACTCGTTTTGTTTTACCTCAGTCGAATCTGGATGAACGCGTAACTTCGCGCGGGCAAGAAAAGAGGGACGCAAGCGGTGAGTCCGCGAATCGATAGGTGAAGCATGGCCGATGGCACAGGCATCCATGAGAGGAATACGCAGCGCAAGCAAGTGCTTGCGCTGCGTGACCTGCTCGGACTCACGGTTTTGCGAACGTGTCGTCTTCCATTCTCTCGGGAAAAGTGACCTCGGCGACTTCGGCCTCGTTGTGCGTCTTGCCGTCGTACATCAATGTGAACTTGTGGGCCACCATTACTCCGTCGATTTCCTTGTAATCTTCGTACAGCGTCTCGGCGGAGATCTCCTCGCCGTTGTGCGTCGGATCCTTCAGACGCGTTTGCATTTTGACGAGATAACCCTTCTCTTTATCGAAAAAGAGATCGACATCGCGATAGCCGTGGTGCTGAACGCGCATGCCAACGGCGGATCGCTCGTTGACCGTCTCCTCCGGCAGCGGCGACAATTTGTAATCGTCGCCAGTAAGCACCGTCAGGTGGGCAATGCGGAGGGCGTTCATCTGCTCGCGCATTTCGTTTCGCTCTTCCTTGCCGCATTCGCGGGTCATTTCACCCACTTTTACCCAGCCGCTTTCTCCGTTGATAACTTGGGTAAAACTACCGATCTTGGATTCCGCCTCGGTGCGCGAGTGATCCGGCAACTCGACGGAAGTTTCGCCTTTGTAGTCGATGGGCGTGCCCAAACCGTAGAACTGCCCCTTGGTCTTAATCACGCTGGCCCGGAGTTTCTCCAATTTATCCATGCCGCCGTGGACCCGAATGGCGCGCGCGACAATCTCGCGCGGCTTCAGTTCTTCCCGTGCGCGCAAGGTGATGACGAGGGCGCACGCGCCGACGACGCCGACAATTCCCGCGATTTTCCACATACTCCGTCTCCTATTGGAACCAACGAACGCTTCCTCCGCGGAGGAAGGTGGCGTTATGTCGAAGTCGCACCAGAAATGCTAGAGCGTTTTTCCTCAATCGGCGTAAAACAACTCGACTTGGAGATCGGACTTGGCCAATGTGGTAGCGTGTCCATCGCAATACAGAGCGTTGAAGACTTCCAGATGGCGTAGGGGATAATGGCGCGGGGCGTCGGAGCGATCGAACGGCCAGGGGATGCGCGGCGCGTTCGCGGCGGTCATAAACGCGCAGGCCGGAACATTGGCATGCTCCCAAAGCAGCAGAACCTGACTCGTGCCGTTGGGGATCTGCGTGAGGCTGCGTCCGCACGGTCCTCCACTCACCCAATTGAGAGCGTAACTAACCTGCAACGGTCGGCCGTAGTTGGGACTGCCCGGCATCCAGTCGAAACCTTCGGGGCAATGAAAAACCTTGCCGTTGTTTTCGACGAAGGGAAATAGCAAGCCCTTGGGTTGATAGTCCGGCAAGGCGCGCGTCGCCGAGGTTCCGGGTCGGTTGTCGTAGGGGGCCCACCAGGTCTCGTTCGGGCCGGTGTAGGCAGTGACCGAGACGACCGAGTTGCAATAAAGGTCGGCACCGTTGAGCCACGGCGCGGGACAGAGGCGCGGATAGGGTAGAACGCCGTAGGTATCGTGGTACATGTGCGCGGCCAGTCCGAGTTGTTTGACGTTGTTGGCGCACGAAATGCGATTGGCCGCCGAGCGCACCTTCTGCACGGCGGGCAGAAGCAGTGCGATCAGGACGGCGATGATGGCGATGACGATGAGCAGTTCAATGAGCGAAAACCCTTGCCGTCTTCGCATAATCGCCCCCCCTCAATCGAGACGCGCCCCTCTCCCCAGAAAGGCATCCCGATCTTCGCGTATCGACGGCACCAAACTCTAACGCTTATTGTTGGCTTCGCGCATCCAGAAAGCAATACCGCGTGAGAAATCGCTCCCCACGAACTTTTCAGATAAAGCGAGATACTTCCGAGTCGGACTTCGCTTCGGACATTCGCGGCTAGAAGAACTTGTGCAGCGGCTGGGGTATCTCCTGAGCTTTGACCCCGTTCTCTCGATTATAATGAACGGCTTTTCGTATCCAAAATCGCCACTTCTCGTCTTGCCACATCCAGTTGGAACCCTGTTTCGCGCGGGGGCGTTGGAACACCTTCTGAAAAATGGCGTTCGACTCGGCAGCCTTGTTTTGAATCGCCAAAACGACCGCGCGACCGATTTGGCCGAACAGGGGATAGCCCGCTCCGGCATGTTTGCTCATGCGCGTAAACAGCGCGAGCGCCTCGTCGGCTCGATCGCGTTCCAAGTAAAAGAATCCGAGCTTGGCGCAAACGCTCGCCCCGGCCTGATTGTCCATCGGCGCGCCGGCCCCGGCATCGAGATACTGTTCGACAACCGTGCGCAACGCTTTCTCTTGTTCCAGATCGTTGGGCTTGCCGTCTTCGGACGCCTCGACGACGGCCCCTTGCAGGGGAAAAGCGGACAAGTGCCGATGCCATGCGACGCCGACGCCGACGGGGGCGGCGAGTAGCATGGATACGGCGAAGGCCAACCGACGCCAGCGCCGCGAGGGCAAGCGCGGCATCGGCGCGGTATCCGGCGCGACATCGACCAGCGCGGTCGCGGCCACGGGAGCCTCGTCCGCCGACCCCACCGCCGCAGTCAGGCCGCTCAGGCTCTCGCGCACTCGGCCTATGTCTTTGAGAAGCTCGCGGCAGGTTTGATAGCGTGCTTCGGGTTCCTTAGCCATCATTTTATGAACGATCGCGCACAATCCCGGTGGCAGATCGGGGCGTATTTCGATGAGCGGCTTCGGTGCCTCGCGCACATGCTGCAAGGCAACCTCGAAGGGAGACTCGCCCACAAACGGAGGATGCCCGGCCAGCATGTGATAGCAGGTGACGCCGAACGAGTAGACATCGGTACGGCAGTCGAGGGGCTTGCCTTCGACTTGTTCTGGACTCATGTACAGCGGCGTGCCCATGGTCACGCCGCTTTGCGTGAGATTCAAGGCGGGACGATCTCCACCCAGACAGCGCGACAAACCGAAGTCGGCGACTTTGACCTCGCCCTTGCGCGTGAGCAAGATGTTCTCCGGCTTGATGTCGCGGTGTACGATGCCCAACTCGGCGGCGCGCTGCAGAGCGTTCGCCACCTGGCGCATGAGGCTCAGAGCCAGCAAGGTATCCGGCGGGCCTTTTTTTTGGAGATACTCGCGGAGGTTGCGGCCTTCGACGTATTCGAGAGCCATGTACGCCAAATGGTCGGCTTCACCGATGGCGTAAATCTGCACGATGTTCGCATGAGTGGCTTGAGCGACGGCGGTGGCCTCGGCCTTGAAGCGTTGCAGCGAGGTAGGGTCGGAGGCCATCTCCGGACGAAGAATCTTCAAGGCCACTTTGCGTTTGAGCGAGATTTGCTCGGCAAGATAAACCTGTCCCATGCCGCCTTGACCGAGGTGGCGCAAGAGGTGAAAATCGGCAAGGATGCGTCCGGTGAAATCCGGATCGCCGCTCGGCAAATGGCCGGTAGGCAGAAGATTGGTCTGCGTCACTGGTTCCATGATGCGATCGACCATCCTCCTCATAGGAACGGCCGCAACCCGAGGCATGGCGGGTCGGAATGCTTCTCTCTCTTATTATCTTACGGCGCGAATCGAGTCGAAGGCATGTAATTCCGGCAACTTTCTCTCGACCCACCGATACTCCCGCTCGACGCGCCAAGAACGTCTCTTGTGCATTGCACGCAATCGGCTTGTCTTGTTATACTCTTTCGCCGCGTCTCGTAAAAGGACCGGAGGCGCGGCGGAGATCGCCCTTTGCCGAGTTTCCCCGATGGATTGGGGGATGCGAGTGAAGTCATTGCGTCGGATGCTGGCCCTCGGCTGCTTCGTGGCGGTGCTGGCCGGTTTGGGCTGCGGATCGAACGAGAATATCACGCCGGTTCACGGCCGCGTCTTCTTTCGCGGTCGCCCGCTGCCCGGCGGCACTATCGTATTCGCTCCGGACGTGGAACGAGGCGGCAACGGCCCCTTGGCCACCGGCGAGATCGACGCCGAAGGCCACTACACGATGCGCACACGGGAACAACTCGGCGTCATCCCCGGCTGGCATCGCATTACCATTGCATCTCCCGCTTTGGCCGTTTCACCCGGACGAGATGCTCCGCCGCCCATCGTCGATCTGCCGCGCAAATACAGCGATCCACAACAGTCCGGCTTGCTGCGCCAAGTTCGTCCCGGAAAGAGTGGCGAGCAGGACTTTTACTTGGAGTAGAAGGGATCACGAATCCATGAACGCCGTCATGCGAGGTCTGGTTCGAGCAGTCGCCGAGACGTTCACGCTCCCCGGCCCGATATTGGAAATCGGCTCCTATCAAGTGCCGGGGCAGGAAGCGGTGGCCGATCTCCGTTCGTTGTTCCCCGGTCGTTCGTTTCTCGGAGTGGACGTGCGGGCGGGTCGCGGGGTCGATCTGCTGGCCAACGTCGAGTCGCTGCCGTATGCCGACGGCTCCGTCGGCACTATTTTGGCCATCAGCACTCTCGAGCATGTGCCGCGCTTCTGGCGCGCCTTCGACGAGATCCATCGCGTGCTTCGACCCGACGGAGCGTTGCTCGTCGCTTGTCCGTTTTATTTCCAACGCCACGATCACCCCAACGATTATTGGCGATTCACTCCGGAGGCGTTGGAGTTGTTGTTGACGTCGTATCCGAGCAAGATCGTGGGCTATCACGGCCCGCGTTCTCGCCCGGCCAACGTCTGGAGCCTGGCCTTCCGCGAAGCGCGCCCGCCCATCGGGAAAGACCAATTTCACGTCTATCAGACGCGGCTTCGCCATCACGCACGCATGCCGCTGACGTGGTCGCGCTACCTGCGCTTACAACTGGGGCGAATCCTGTTCGGCGCGGGCCACTTCGCTCCCTATCTGCAACGCGAACGGCTCGAAAACCAATGTCTCAATGCCCCAGTTCCTAATTCAGTCGTCGAAATACGCAAACCGGAGTCGGACGATCGAGCCACGGAGAGGAAGGCGCGCTATGTCAACACTGCCGCTTGAAGCCCCGCTTGTGAATCGCGGCGGCCGGACGACAGAGGCGGGCGTCGATGTCTCGGTCTGCATCGTCAATTGGAACTGCCGCGAGCATCTGCAAGGCTGTCTACAATCGCTGCGCGAGGCGGCCCTGGAAGTCTCGTTGGAAGTGTTGGTTGTGGATAATGGCTCGACGGACGGGGCGGCGGAGATGGTAGCCGACCTGTTTCCCGAAGTCGTCCTCATCCGCAATACCGAGAACGCCGGTTTCTCGCGCGCCAACAATCAGGCCGCCCAACGCGCGCGGGGACGGTATCTCTTCTTTCTCAACAACGATACGGTGGTCCCGCCCGGAACCTTGCGTGGCTTGCTTGAGTTTGCACGAGCCAATCCCGAAGCGGGTATCATCGGGCCTCGACTGCGCGACGAACACGGTCGATTGCAAGTCTCTTGTCGTCGCTGTCCGACTCTGTCCGCCCTATTGCATCGCATCACTTGGCTGCGGTGGTTGGGCCTGTTCCGTCCGGCGTATCGGCACTATCGAGGCCGCGACGCACTCGACACAGGCGCGCCGCGCGCCGCCGAGATTCTCATGGGGGCCGCACTCTTCGTGCCCCGCGCCGTCTTCCGATCCTGTGGCGGTTGGGACGAGGGCTACACGTTTGGCGGGGAAGACATCGACTTGTGTGAGCGCGTGGGTCGTCGCTATCGGGTCGTGCATCACCCAGGGTTGGAAGTCGTTCATTTCGGCCGCGTCAGCAGTCGGCAACACATCGGCTTCGCCTACTCGCATACGCTCGTCGGCGTGGCGCGGTTCCTTCGCAATCGCGGATGTTCTCGATTCGGATTAGCCTTCTACAAGTGTGCCCTGACGCTCGATGTGCCCTCGCGCTGGTTGGGACACGCCGCTCGCTACGTCTGGCGGCGTCTCCGCAATCAACCGCTCCGCGCCGCTAAAAGTCGCCTGTTATTAGAGGCGTTGGGACATTTCCTGAAACACGGACTGATCGCCCTATGGCGCGTCTGAGAGGCCGTCCCAAAAGCCCCTCTCCCCCTGTACCCAGGGGGAGAGGGGTTGGGGTGAGGGGGTGATTTTTTCGAGTATTCTCGCCCCTCACCCCCGACCCCTCTCCCCTGAGTACAGGGGCGAGGGGGGCTTACGGTCCCCCGCTCGACGGGATTTCCGTTCCCTCGCCCGACTTCAGGGCTGGCGCGGTCGGAAGCGGACGGGCGGGATGGGGGGAGGCAGATTCGGATCGCGCGAAGTCGTCGTTGCGGGCATACGGCTGAGAGTAGACGCCGATAGCGGAGTAGGAGAGGAGATGTCTCCCGTGGGAACTTCGCCTCCGCTGGGACAACCGACGGGGATGCCGTTCGAGTCCGTACAGGGCACTTGTGGACGGAGACACGGCGGGCAGAGGTTGCGGCGTTTGCAGTCCTCGCGTCCGCGCGTCGGAACGTAGATGCGATCGCCGGCGGCGATTTGATAGTTCGTCGAAGTGTCGCCGATCTGAGTGATTTCGTTATAGCAGACGGGCAATACGACGCGGCAACCGTTGGGCTTGGTCGGACGTGTCAGCGTGATGTACTTCTTCGACGCCCGATCGTTCAGCCCGCCCGCCGCTAAAATAGCGTCGAGAACCGTCTCGCGTCCCTGAAGGGGAAACGCGCCCGGCGCGTTCACCTCGCCGAGAACATAGTAGACCTTGCTCACGCGCGTCACCAGTCGCGCGGTAACGGAACCCGCATTCTTCTCTTGTGTCTCGATGTGCGCGCGCACCTCCGAGTCGATCTGCGGAATCGTTTTCCCGGCCACGACGATCTGTCCGAACTTGCCGAGCTGAATCGTG
The DNA here is from genome assembly GCA_021781415.1 of Planctomycetota bacterium. Lineage (GTDB taxonomy): Bacteria > Planctomycetota > Planctomycetia > Gemmatales > Gemmataceae > JAJPHU01. The sequence goes on along the minus strand of JAJXWW010000143.1, from coordinate 25,894 downwards.
CCGTCCGGCAACACCGTCTGATCTCCCGGCAAGCGCACTGGCGATTCGAGATTGACCGGCTGCACGAGGAGAACATCGCCCGGTTCGACCGTATAGGGGTCGGCGGTGCGTTTACTCAACTCGCGCGGCAAGGGGAGCGGTTCGGAGTGAGCCGAACGCAGAGCCTTGGCTTCCGAAGTTAGGCGATGGCCGGAGGGCGTCAGTCCCAAGATGTTCATGCAGCCGGATAGGAGCGTGCAACCGGACCAAACGACAAATGGAAGGACGAAAGGACGAAGGCTGCGTCCGCAGGTGAAGATTCGAGGCATCGGCGTGTTCCTCCTCCGCCGAGCCGCAGGGGTCGAGGGAACGGTGGCGTCTCCCGCTCCCCGATGGTAGCGGCCCGGGTCTGACCGGGAATGGGTAAGCTCCGCAACTCAAGGAGGTTGTTCACGACGGCACAGGTGTTATCGGCCGCGAAAGGATCGGGGTACAGTCGAAGCGCGGAAAATGCGCGGCTACGGTAGAGTGGGAATGTCGATTCCGACGGCGCGACCGAGGAAAAAGCGGATCGATTCTTCCGTCATCACCAACAGAGGCTCCAGGCGAATCACGGGACTTCGAGCCGTTCCGGTAACGCGCAGATGCACGACGGCGGCGGACAAAAGCGAGCTGGCTTCGTACAAGAGCAGGCGCGGGATAGCACCGACGAGCGGGATGCGCGAACGAAGCGCGTTCGATCGAGACGAATCGAGCGCGTAGAGGCCCGATTGCGCGGTCACGTCCAGATTGAGATTGCCGGCCAGATTGATTGTGCCGTGCATCAGAACCTTGATGAAATCACCGAGCAATTCGGCGCGCTGAATGCGGAAGACACCTCCCGCCAATCGCCCCTTCAGAGCGCCAGATTGGAACGTCGCCGACGAGACGCCGGGACGCAGATAGGGAGTGATCTGTCTCAGCACGGGGAACTGCAGCGCTTGCCCCTGTTCCATTTTCGCTTGAACGACCGCTGTGAGATCGTTGACGGAGCGCATCTCGCTCCCCGCGAGATCGACTCTTCCCGATACCCGACCGGAGGCGTAGGAACCGACTTCCGGCGAATTGCGCAACAGCGTTCGCAGATCGACTTGATAGAAGACGAGCAGTCCGGTCAACCGCAGCCCATTGCCCCAATTGAGGGTACTCTCGAAGCGCGCGCGGCCCTGTGCCAAGCGCGCGTGGCTGTCGCGCACGGTCACTTCGCCGTTGCCCTGGGACGGCGCATAGCGGAACGTAATCGGCAAGCGCCATTCGGGAACGTCCATGCCGTAGATCTGCCCGCGCACCAGGCTGGCTCCACCGACGCCGTCCCATTCTCGCCCGATCCGTCCGCGTAAGTTCACGTCCAAGGGCCCCTTGATTCTCGAGGCGATGTCCGGCCACGGCAGCAGCAAGCGCGACGCCTCCACCTGTTGGAGATCGAGGTGGAAATGACTGCCGCGATTGGCTCGCAAACCGAAATCGAGCGATGCGCGCAGCCGCCCGCCGGCGACATCTCCTGTAATGTTGTTCAACTGCATGTCGTCGGCGGTGAGCAGCGCGTCGCCTTGCAAACTCTGGGCGAAGCGCTCCTCATCCCAGCGGATATTGGCGACACGAAATGTCCCACGACCCGAGGGAGAGAAATGGGAACCCTTCAGCTCATAGTCCAAGAAGATGGAAAAGTGGCCGTTGAGATGCGCCAATCCGCCATCGAGTCGATAGGCGGACCAGAGGCGCGACAAGAGGGCGTTGCGGAGTTCAAATTTCCCCCGCCCCGCCGATTGGTCGTCCTCCTCTCGTCGGGGCTGGGCCGAGACAGGCAGCAGCTCCGCGCCTTTGGCTTCGGCGGGAGCGGACATTTTCTTCTCCGGCGGTTGCGCTCCCGGCAGATGGAGATCGCCCTTGAGCGAGAACGTGCCTCCGAGCGTCTCGCCTTGCAGATGATACTCGGCCTTGCCCTCCCGCGATTGGAGCGTGCAGGTGAGTTTCTCGGAGGGAATGCCCTGTACGCGCATTTGCGGAGAGTTTAACTCCACATTGGCGGTCCAGGCGCGCGGTCGATCCTTTCCCGCCGCATCGAGCGTTCCCTCAACTTTGCCCGACACTTTGCCTTCGACGGTAAAAGGCAGCGCGGGCAACGATTTGGCGACCGCTTGAAGATCGAGATCGCGGACATCGAGGTTGGCCTTTCCCGATTCCGCGCCGTCGAGGGGGATCCTCGCCGAGCCGCGTGCCGAGCCGCCGAAGAGATCGGCTCGTATGGAGTCGAGTTTCATGCCGTCTTTATCCTTCGACCAACCGAACGATAGCTCGTCTACCGCGACCCCTTCTGCCACGATGTTGGTGGCTCGAAATTCGCCGCGAGTATCGAAATGAAGGGGCGAGAGCGTGCCTGAGATCGCCCCTTTGAGTCCGACGCGCCCCGCGATGGCAACCGGCGGACGAAACGATTCCGGCAGGCGATTGAGCGCCGACAACTCGACTCGGCCCAATTGCAACGAGGCTTTGAAAGGGTAGGCGTCTTTCAGCCCCAACTCGGCGTCGCCGTTCAGCGGCGCGCCTTGAACTTCCGCCTTCAGCACCGTCAATCGCGCGCGCGCCTCGTCCACGAGTAGCCGAACCGACGCATTGTCGAGGGGCACTCCGTACAGCGCGAGTTGGGGGGAACTCAGGCTTGCCGAGCCGCGCCAGGTGGCTGGATCGGCGAGCTTTTCCAGCGGGGCGCGCGCCTGGATCTCGCCGGACAACATTCCACTGGCCAGCTCGCCCATCTCCTTATCTCGTGCCGCTCCGGGTAGAAACTTCTCAAGGATCGAGGCCGTCTCCATCCGGTTGAGCTTCAGAGACGCCTGAAGCTCGCCGCGCGGCACGACTTCGATTCGCGCGTTGCCCTCGACGTTGCCGACCGACTTTCCGCCCTTTGCCGAGAGCATTTGTCCGCTTAGCTTTTCGAGATCGAGTACCCCGTTGGCGTAGCGCACTTTGGCTTCGACGTTACCCATCGCCAAGCCGGCCATCTCGAAACTCGAGAGCGAGGCGTTACCGTCGAGGCGATAGGCTTTCAGATCGCTCGCCGTGTTGATGGGAATGCCGACGTGGACCTTGAAGGTCAAACGTCCGGCGACGGCATAGGGAAGATTGAGTTTGAGCTTTTTTATCAGTTGCGCCAAATCGACGTTCTGCAAGCTGAGATCGACGTTGAGATAGGTCGGCTCCTCGCCGGGCTTGGTGGGAGGTTTCAATTTATTCAACCCGCCCACGATCGCATCGATGCCCCGCGACAATTCTTGCGTGCCCCATTGAAGGCCGCGGCCCACCCAATTGATCGTCTCGGCGGGAAGATTGGAGAGAAGATCGCCGCCATCCGGTTGTTCGATCAACTCTTTGGCCGGCTCGTCGGGAACGCTTACGACGGCTTCGACCGGCGGCGTCGTCTCGACGCGGCTTTGCTTGCCGCCGATCTCCGAGACGCCCGCCGGTTCGGGCAGATGAAAACGGTAGCGCCGACCATCGGAGCGCAGCGCGAGTCGAATGGGCTTTTTGGGCCGAAAGCCGCTCACTCGCGCATCTCGGATGACCCCCTCTCCCGATCCCGCCGTTTCCGCCTTCCCATTCTTAAGAGTGACAACGACCTTGGCGTTTCCGGTCAACTTGCCGTCGATGAAGCTCGGCACATCCCAAGTACGGGGGAGATCGTGGATCACCACGTCCTCGACGCCGACTTTCAAGTCGAGGCGCGAAGGAGTATCGTGAAAATTCAGCGTCCCGCTCGCCTGAATCGTGCCGCCCGCCGTCTTGCCGCGAACGTGGTGGACTTCGATGACCTCGTCCGCTACCACCGCCTTGCCGCTGGCTTGCTCGGCCTCCAATTGGATCGAAGGCACTTTGATCGACGAGTTCTCCGGAGCGATTTCCACGCGATAGCGCACGCTCGGCTTGCCGCCGGTCGTCGCCAAATCGAGCCGTAGTTTTGCCGAAGTCGCCCCCTCCACATGAATCTCGTTCCACACCGACATCGGAACGAACGGTATGGCCTTCAGTTTCGGCATGGTGACGGCAATGCGATCGGTTTCGAGCGTCAGTCCGCCCTTGCTGCCATCGCCGTCGAACGCTCCGTCGAGTTTCCAATCGCCCCAAAAGTCATCGCCGATGGTTCCTGTCAGCTTCAAGCCGCCCTCGCTGGAGACGATTTCGGCATCGAGTCCGCGAAAAATGGCCGGAGAACGACTTTCTTGGTGAAGCGTTAACTCGCCGCCTTGAATGCGCAGGCGGGGCAGAGCGGAGGGCGGACCTTGTTTCCCGCTCGGCAACCTCGTCAGTAAATGTCCATTGCGATCGAAATGCAGAACGAGCCGCGCACCTTTGAGGTGAATGAATTGAGGCGATTGACCGCACAGCGCGCCGATTGCGGACACATCGGCATTCACATCGTCGATGCGCAGCCAGGGTTTCTCTCGTTGGACTTCTTCATACGCCTCAATGCCGCGCACGCTACTGTCACCGAACATTCCGATCCGTGCGTCGACGACGGCCACGCGCCCGCCAAGCATTTCTTGCAGCTGCCCGGCGACGAGTTGTGTCGCCGCCGAGGAGGAGAGATAGATCCGCAGAGCGACAAGCCCGGTTGCGACGAGCAAAGCGAGAGAAACGGGGGCGATCCATAGAATTTTGCGCAGGAAGGATGCACGCTTCATATCGGTCTCCGTCAGGGGTGCAATCTCGCGTGGATGAAGCGCGGTCATCGCCCGGCGTCGTTGTCGGGGTCTGGCCGATTGGGCCTAAGTTTATTCTAGCGCGCGGACGGCGCTCGGCAGCGGAACACATCGGCCTGTCCGGCAAAGCTGACCCGATGCTCGACGGACGCAAAGCCCGCCCGCGTGAGTTTATTCTCGACCACCGGGGCGGGCAGATAATGGAATCGACCGCGACGAGCCTCGCGCTTGAGCCAAGCACCATAGCGCAACATACGCACGGAGTTCTTGACGTACCGAAGAGGATGGCCCGTGCGGAAAAAGCCGGGAATGCCGTAGAGGGCGATTTTACTCCACGCCGGCTCGGGGACATTTACGGAAAAGACGAAAGTACCTCCCGGGCGCAATACGCGGCACACGTCGGCCAACAAAGACTCGTAGGCATCCGTCGTCCATCCGCCGCGCTCCTCGGAGTACGATTCGGCATATTGAATCGCCAACCCGGAGACGACGCCAGCCACGGAACCGCTGTCGAAGCGCGCCAAGCCGTCGCTGAAATCGGCGTGGACGAAGCGCATCTGGCGCTCGGTGGGCGAAGGGCAGACACTATTGCGCACCTTGGCGAGGGCACGCTCGTTGTGCGCGGCGCAATCGAGAGCAATGATTTCGGCGAGGCTTCCGGCAGACTTTTCCCAGAGCGTCCGCGTCAGCTGACCGCTGCCGCAACCGAGATCGAGCCATCGCTGCCCCGGTTGTGGATCGAGCCAATCCGCCGTATCGCGCAGCAACTGGCGATAGGGGGGCAATTCGCGCTGGCTCCAGAAGGCGCGAGCGCACGATGACTTCGGCCAATAATTGACGGCAGTCGCAGAGCCGTTCGACATGGCATCCTCTTCCTTGAATTGAGAAGCTGGGCAACCGAGGCAAATCGATCCACAATCACCGGCGCGGACGATCTTGTCGCGGAGTGTAACGATTTCTCCCCTGGCGGCGAAGGCCATTTCTCGAGTGCTTTTTTTGCATCCGCCTCGCTTGTCTTCGCCGACCGAGCGTGTTGAAATAGCTACGGCGGGAAAGATCCGAACGGATGAAAAGGGTTCCATAAAACATTTCGAGGATACTCATTATGGCTATTAGGCAGTCGTTGAGTCTGACGGCTCTGTTGCTGGCTGGCTCGGCAGCGATGTCGGGGAGCTCCCAAGCCGGCGAGGGATGGGAAACCTACGGCGTGCCCGCGCGGGGCGTGCCGTGGGCGCAACCCGGCTTCCAAGGGTACAACGAGACGAGCAAACCCGCGCAGCCCGCGCCCTCGGAAGTCAGCACCGCGCCGCGGAAATACACCATCACCGTCGCCTCGCTGCCGCAGAAGGTGCAAGGCGAGAATCCGAATATCGCCGTCCTCATGGCGCACCTTCCCGAACACGCCGCCATCTGGTTCAACGGCAGTCCCACGCAGTCGAAGGGCATGGTGCGCTACTTCGAGTCGCCGCCGCTGACTCCAGGCAAGCGATACGCCTACACGGTTCGCATCGTGTGGCACGAGAAGGGTAAATGGGTTCACAAGGTCGAGAAAGTTCCCGTGCGTTCGGGAGAGATACACTGCATCTACCTGACTCCAGCGGACGAAGCCGCCACCGTTGCCGACAACTTGTCCAAGCTCGCTCCAGAAGACCGCAAGCTCGCCGAGGCGCAAAAAAGGTGTCCGATTCAGACGGATAACCCCCTCGGCTCGATGGGCGTTCCGGTGAAGCTCACGCTGAAAGGCCAGACGGTGTTCGTGTGCTGCAAGGAGTGCGCCGACAAAGCCAAGGCCGATCCGGATAAGACTCTGGCCACGGTCGGGAAGTGGAAAGAGAAGGCCATCGAGAAGAAGGGAAAATAATCCTTTTCGGATCGCAAGCCGGCAGCTTTGACGAGGGATGAGGAGAATCGCCCCCTCTCGCCCTGAGTACAGGGGGAGAGGGGGCTTCTCGGACTCGTTCAGCGGCGCGGCGAGCCTTCCAAGGCCGGTTTGTCGGCCGAGGTGGCGAGAAGTTTCTTCGTCGAATCGACGAGATCGAACGGTTTGTTCGTCTCTTTAATCATCACTTTGGGGCGTGCTTTTTCGCGCAGATTCTTGAACGCCGTCTGCATCTCCATTTGCACCTTGCGCTCGAAGATTTTCGCCGTTAGCTCCTTACGCACGGAGTCGAGCTGGACCGTCTTGTTGGGGGGGATGCGCTTTTCGAGTTTGAAAACGACGTTGCCTTCCGGCGTTTCCAAGAGCGTGGTCATGCCGCCGGGATACAGTTTGAATGCCTCGTTTTCGACGTCTTCGTTGCCGAGCGCCCCGTGTCCGAAGGGACCGATCTTGCCGCCCTTGGCTGCCAGTGTCGGGCTGCTCTGATGCTTGGCCGCTTCGTCGAACGCTTCGGCGCTATCCCGAACGCGCGTGTACTGGAGCATGGCATAGCGCGTCTGATCGTTGGGCCAAAGAATCATGCGGCCTTCTAGTTTCTCGCCGTATTCCGCTTCAAACGCCAGTTTCAGATCCTCTTCCGTTATGTGGACGCCGTTGCGGCACAGTTTGCTCAATAGCAGGCTCGGACGAATGACATCCTCTCGATACTCATAAATGCTCTTGTTACGGGGGCCGAGAACTTCTTTCTCGAACACTTTCAGATCGACGCTGCCCATGCGTTTGAGATCTTCGGCCAAAGTGGTTTCGATTTCCTCCGGTGTAACCGCGATGCCGCGCGCTTGGCATTCTCTGTCGATAATTCGATGGTTGACGAATGTCTCGATTTGTTCGCCGCCGTAGCGCGCGATGAGGAATTCGCCAAACTCTTCGCGCGAGATCGTCGATTCTCCATTGTACGAGGCGACGATTTGCCGCGCGCGTTGACTCGGATCGCACGGAGGCAGTCCGTCGGGATCTTCGGCTTTGCGTTTGATCGCCAGGTATTCCTTCGGCTGCGCCTTTTGCTTCAGTGTGTCGAACGCCTTCTGCATCTCTCCGGCGATTTTTTTCTCCACCAGTTCGTTGTTCAGCTTCTCGCGCACGGCCTCGAAGCGAACCGAGCCATCCGGTGGAACGTGGCGCAGACATTTGACGACGAGGGGGCCATCGGCGGTCTCGAACACTTCGCTGACTTCGTTCTCCTTCAGGGCGAAGGCGATGCGGTCGAAATTGGCGTCGCCCATGACATAGCGTCCGAAGGGCCGTACCTTGCCCCCCGTGGCCGCCAACTCGGACTTCACCTTTTGACTCTTTGCCGCCCGATCGAACTCCGAGGCATTATCGCGGATTTTGGTGTAATCGCCGAGCGCTTGTTCCTTGCCTTCCTTCGTCTTGGGCCAGAGGATGATCTGACATTCGAGCTTTTCGCCGTACACCGCCTCGAACGCCTTACGCAGTTCTTCGTCGGAGATGGTGACTCGACTGCGGCACAGCTTGGCCATCTGTAAACGCGAACGAATGATGTCTTCTTTCCATTCGTAGAGATTCTTGTGATAGCGCGCCAGCAGGGTATTGACGAAGGTTTTTTGATCGACCGCGAAGCCCTGCAGCTGTTCGGTGAGGGCGGCATCGATCTCCGCGCCGCTAACCTCCACGTTGTACGCGCGGCAAGCGTCGTCGATAATGCGCTTCTTGATGAGCAGATCCAGTTTGTCGCGGTGGCGGTCGATGAGATAATCGCCGAACGCCTCGCGGCTAATGGGTTCCGTGTCGTAAACGTAGGCGACCACGCGACGCGAATAGTCGGTGGTAATCGGCGAGGCGGATGGAATGGTCGCCGGCGCAGGCTGTGCCAGCGGTGGCCGCGCGTCGGCCCGCGGCAACAGGCTGCTGCGAATCCAATAGCCCGCTCCGACCAACAGAGCGAAGCACCCAGCGACGAAGATAAAACGACGCCACCCACGCCGAGTGGCACGATCCTTTTTGCGAGCCGGCATCCCTTGCGCCTCCTGTGTCGAGTTCGGTCAACCGACCGAATTCACCTCGGAACGCGGCAAGCTATAGCCGCCGACTCAAGGAAGTGCAAGATCAGGAGCCGTTCCTCTCGTTTTATCCAGACCTCCCGGCTTGCCGATCCGGCAAGATGGGCCTCGGTCCCGCTTGCGTGAAGAACGGGCGAGCGTTAGGATAATGAATGGGGTGTATCGTCCTCGGCGCGACTACATTCCGATTGAGGTCGATAGGACGATTGTTATCGGGGAGAAGCCCGTGGAAAAGTCCAGCGTGTATGTGGAGGGCGAACAAGAAGCCCTCCGATTCAAGTGGATCGAGAGCGAGAAAGCGGGCTGCGACCTCGGTGAAGCGGCGATTCGCCGTTGGGTCCAGTGTCATTGGTGGGGCTATCTGCGTGCCCGCTGGCTGGAGCATCTCCAAGGCAAACGCTTCTGGGTCGAATTGGATCGCGGCGATTTCGGCCTGTTACAAATGAAGTTTCACGACAATACCCTCCTCCTCGATCGCATTCTCGATCGCCTCAAAGCGGGTCAAGAAAACCTGGACATCATCTGTTGGGCGCACAATTGGGGCATCGATCCCGAACCCGTCCTGCAAATCCTCGAAGCACTCGACATCAACAGCCGACGCCTCGCCCATCGCTTCGATCCTCAAGGCTAGAATCGAATTCGTCGTCGCGGCGACTTCATGGCCGTTGCTTGCCTTCGTTCGGTCTGATGGCTTGCAACGTCTTGAGGGCCTCTTCGCGCACACCTGGGCCGCTGTCTTGCAGCAGGTACTCGATCTCGGGAGTCGCTTCGCGCGCCCTAGGCCCGAATTCGCCGAGCGTGCGGAGAATGTAAATCCGTGCGTCGGCACTGGGCGAGCGCAGGGCGGCGGCCAAAGCCAAAATCACGTTCGGCGCTCGGCTGGGGTCGATGCGAGCCAAAACGCGGGCGGCATAAAGGCAATTCGAAGGGTCGATGTCGGCGATCGCCACCAACAGCCACGGAATCGCTCGCTTGGCTTCTTCCGTGGCTCCGAGATCGTGAAGCCCTTCCACCGCGGGCAAACGCACATCCAACGGGTAGGGGGTGCGGCTGAGGGCGGCGAGCAGGGGAAGCGCCTCATGGATATGTGCGGGGGCGATACGGCTCAGGGCGTCGATGGCCCCCAACCGCACTTGAGGCGAGGCATCGTTGAGGGCGTCGAGCAGCGCCGGCGTCGCCTCGGCGTAAGTTGGATCGACGCTCTTCAGGGCCAACGCGGCGGCATAGCGGACGTTGTCGTCGGGATCGAGCAGACATTCGACCAGAGCGCGCCGCGCCGTCTTGGCGGCGGGACCGATGCTTCCGAGTGCCGAAGCCGACTGAGAGCGTACCGCCCGTTGATTGGCGTACAGATTCTCGGTGAGCGCGGGCACGGCCTCCGCGCCGGCCGCGCCTAGATGCTCGACGATTGAGGCCGCCCCAGCGCGCACCGTGGTATCGTCGTCGCCGAGCGCCTTGAGAACGGAAGGGAGCGCCGACCTCGCGCCGGGGCCGATTTGAGCCAACAAAGAGATACCTATACGGCGAAAATCGATATTAGGATCCTCCAGCAATTTGGCCACACTCGGCGCGGCAGCCGCGCCGACGCCTTGGAGTGCTTGCAGCGCGACCTGTGCCGCCGCGCGGTCGTGCAGGGCCTCGACCAAGGTGGGCGCGGCCGGCTCCGCCGCCGATCCCAAGCGCGCCAACGCATCCGCGGCTTGCAATCGAACCGACTCATCTCCTTCCTTGAAATCCCGAACGAGCGGCGGAACGACCTTCTCGCTCTGCGCGGGATCTACTCGGACCAAGGCGACGGCCGCCTCCGCGCGCAGGGTCGGTTCCGCCAGCAACTTGGACAGCACAGGCACGACTTCGGGAGCCGGCGTTCCCAATCGCGCCAAGGCTCGCAAGTACACTCCGCCGTGGGCGCGGTCGGCGGCAAGCGCTTCGAGCAGCGCGGGTATGGCCTCCTTGGGCGGTGGAAGAATCCAGCCCAGCGCCTCGGCGGCCAACGGGGCGACACCGTTTTTCCGCTCCTTCATCGCTTCGAGAATGGCGGGGACGGCCGGGCGACCGATCCTCGCCAACGCCGTCTGTGCCTCAATGTGAAGGAGGTGGTCGTCGGTTGAGTCCTTGTGCGGCTTCAGAGCGGCGAGAAGAGAAGGCACGGCGGCACGCGCGTTCGGGCCGATGTTGGCCAGGGCGTGGGCCGTCGGCGGGGTGAGCGAATCCATCAACGCGGGGACGGCGGGAGCCGCTCGCGTTGGATCGATCTCCGCCAAGGCGATGGCGGAGACGAGCGACACATTGGGTGATTTATCTTTGAGCGCCGCGATCAAATCGGGCACGGCGGGACGCGCCGGCGGGCCGATGCGGCCTAGAATCTCCGCCGCGGCCTCGCGCCGCGCCGCCTCGTCCTCGCGCAGGGCGCTTTGGAGAAGGGGCACGACCAGGGGACCGAACGAGGCGAGTAGATTGCGCGCCGCCGCCGTCTTTTCCAGCGGCCCCCGAGCCATCGGCAGAAGCGCCGGCCAGACGCGCTCCGCCTTCTCGCCCAGACGCCAGAGAGCGATTCCTGCTTCGTCGCCCAGTCCCGCTCGGTTGCTTTGAAACTCTTCCAACAAGAACGGCGCGGCGGCGGCATCGGCGATAAAAGAGAGCGCTTGACACGCTTTTCGAGCCGCCTTCGTCTCGTCGTCCTTGAGGGTCTTCGCCAGCGCGGGCACGGCCGCCTTCGCACGAGGACCGAGCCAACCCAACGCTTCCGCCGCCACAATGCGCATCTCCGCGCGGCGATCCTTGAGCGCGTCGATCAGCGCGGGGACGATGGTGGCTGGCGGCTCGCTTATGCGGCCCAATGCGCGCGCCGCCTCTTGGCGGGCGGCTATTCCCATCCGACCGTTGTGCAACAGGGCGACTAGCTCGGGCACGGCTTCGGCGGCTGGCGGGCCAATAGCAGCGAGAACGCGGGCGGCAGCCTCGGCCTCATCGGTCTGGCCGAGGGCATTGCGCAGTGCTGGCACGGCCGCCGTTTGTAGACGTACCAGCGGCACCTCAATGCGTTTCTCCGTTGGATTCTCTTGCAGCGCCTCCACCAGGCCCGAAACGGCCGGCGCACCGATGCGCACCAAGACGGCAGCGGCGCGGCGATGCAATCGGATGTCGCCTTGCCTTCGCGCGTCGAGCAAGATCGGCACTGCGTCGCTGCCGACGCGCGCCAGTGCCTCGGCCGCGCGGTCGCTTTTGGAATAATCGGGATCGTCTAAATCGACGATCCATTGTTGCAGCGTTTTGCCTTCGTAAAGCGGCGCGACGGGGCGGTAGTAGCGCTGCCAAGCCCAGTATCCCAGGCCGAGTGTCGCCACCACCAAGAGAGCGCTTTGGAATAACGTGGATTTCCTAGCAAAAGTCATCGACCTCTCCGAATTCCTGGATCAATTTCATTCGCTCCTCTCCTGCCAATGTTCTTTTGGAGGACGGGTGAACCGGCCGACAGCCATAGCGGGGAACACTTGACTATCTGGTGGCGCATCCCTTCACCTTTTCCCTTGGGGACGATGATCCAACGTCCGCGTTCGAGGAGGGATTGTAAGACAATCGAGAGTAAATAATAGCGGTTCAATCTTCGCGTTCGGTTCAAAGCGTTCGGTTCGATAAACCGAGCGATCCATCAAGTATGTCGGCTTGTCCGAATACCGCGTTCGGCGGGTCATATCCAACTCGGAGACGTACCATACACCGTCCGTCTTCTTCCATTTGGCCGAGCAATCTTTGTAAATTTTGTCCCAATTGTTCATTAGTACTCGATATCGCGTCGGATGGTAGTTTGCTTCGGACGACACATCAAGCTCAACGCGAGCGCCTTTTGGTCCCACGGGAATCTCGAAACTGAGACGAAAAGTACCTTTCCCCAAGTCCGTCACCTGAATGGCCTCTCGCTTCACTGTTTTCAGGTGACGAACCAAGTCAGTTTCCCCTAGCCACCGCCGAGTCAAGTCTTCCCGAACGGATATGGGTGTGTGAGGGAGAGAATCAAAGATGTCTATATTGCAGCCTGATGGGCGAATCCCCTGCATGTATGTGACTTGCTGAACCTTCGTGCCGTCGAAGATTGTGGCAAGGTCATCTGGCTTCCATTCCACAATCTTTTCCTCCTTGTTTCCTTGCTTATCAACATAGATGGTCCTTGTTTTCTTCGTCTCGTAGTTGAATCGAAAGTGATACTTTTCATCCTTGAAGTAGACATTCACTTTTCCTTTCGCACATAAACGGACTTCCTTCGCGTCTGGTTCTTGAAGGTAGTTTTCAAAAGCGACTACACCCGCTCCCGACCGAAGCGCTTCCAGACACGACTTCGAGGAGTCAGCCGCTCGCTTCACGACATCGGGTTTCGGGGCGGGTGCCGCGATCCCCTCTGCGAAAGTGAACCAAATCGATCCCAGGACGACGAGAGCCGACATTTTACGGGCCATCACGGTTCATCTCCTTGTCAGGGCGGTTGAATTGTCTCCGTCTTTCCATTTTACGAAAAAGGACGGTTGCTCACATGACTGCAGGTTGATAACTACGACGGAGGCGTCTGTTCGCAGTTCGTGAATCGCGGACCCATCGCCGGTCAGATTTGAAGTTACTCTGCCAAATCGATCTCAGGTGTGCGTTATGCGCCGAAGCGTATAGCGCGGCGACCCCGATGGCAGGCGACGAAAAAATGAAGGCCCGAGTCCGGGTATGCCGCTCGATCGTCTTTCCGTCACCTTATCGCGCCGCCGTTGATGCGAAGAATTTGTCCGGTGAGATACTCGGCGGCGGGCGATACCAGCCAGCGCGCGGCCGCCGCCACGTCTTCGGGTGTTCCCCAGCGTTTTAGCGGCGTCTCTCGAAGTACGCGCTCCTGCCATTGCGACGACGCACCCTCGCCCCAAGCGGTGCGAATCCAGCCTGGCGCGAGACAATGGACGCGCACCGTCGGTGCCAGGCTCAAGGCCAAGCTGCGCGTGAATGCCATAATCGCGCCTTTGGCCGCCGCGAACAGTTCGCCGCTGTCCCCCTCCATGCCGCTCTCGGCCTGATCCCATCCCATGTTGATTATCACTCCGCCGCCGGCCTCGCGCATGAGACGGCCCACCTCGCGCGAGAGAATCATCGTCGCCGTCACGTCCACGGCCAACAGCTCGCGCAGCTTGCGCTCGAACGACCAACTCGCCGCCTCTCCGGTAAGCGTGTCGGCCCCCGCGTTATTGATCCAAATATCGAGTCCGTCCCATCGCTTCCACGTCTCGCCCACGAATCGATGACACGCTTCGACATCCGACAGATCCGCCATGCACACTTCGCCGCGCACGCCGTGAAGACGAATCCGTTCCGCCGTCTCCTCCGCCGCCTGCCGCGAGCGCCGGCCGTGAACGATCGCATCCGCGCCGCCCGCCGCCAGCTCCAAGGCAATGGCCCGACCGATGCCGCTGGTCGATCCCGTAACCAGCGCGCGTCGCCCCGCCAACTCGCGGCCCGGCGCGCCGCCGTACAATTGAAGACCTTGTAACTCTTTCAATAGCTCGGCGATGCTTCTTTTTAGCTTGGGATGAACCAGTCCGGGAACCAACTGGGCCAGGGGGAGCAACACGAAGAGTCGTTCGTGCATTCGTGGATGCGGCACGGTCAACCTTTCGTCGTCGCATACGAGTGTGCCGTGGAGCAACAAATCGAGGTCGAGGGTGCGCGGCCCATCTTTTTCGCGGCGCAGTCGTCCCAGGGTCGCTTCGATCCGGTGTAACGAATCGAGGAGTTCCGCCGCCTCAAGCTCGGTTCGCACCTCGGCAACGGCGTTCAAGAACATTCCCTGTTCCGTTGGTCCGCCGACGGGTCGCGTCTCGTAAACGGGCGAGACGCGCGTCACCTCGACGCACGGCGTTTGCCGCAGCGTCTCCAACGCTTGCCGCAAAAAGTCTTCGCGGTCGCCGAGGTTGCTTCCCAATGCGATGTATGCGTAGGTCATTCTAGCAATCCATTTGTCCCTGCGTCGATTTACTCGGCGGCCCTCGCCGTTCGTTCGCCTCGAATCAGGGCGGGGATTCGGGCTTGACCCGTTCGTTCGATGCCGATATAGCCACTCCGCTATTTCCGTCTCAACCTTGAGTGAAAGAAAAGACCAAAGTTTTCCGACCGCACCGGGGGTTCGCTCCATAGCGGAGCGGTAGGTGCAAATGGACGGTATACATGCAGGGGGGCTGCCTCAATCTGGAGAAGGGCGAATGGAAACGAGAAGAGAGGGAGGCCGACTTCGCGGTTCGCTTCCCGTTCTCGATCCATCGTCCATTTTGCAGAGAAGGGCGGCAGATTCAATGAAGGAGGCCAGGGTGGCTAGGGCACAGAAGAGAAAATGGATGGATCTCGTCGCGGGCCTCCTCGTTGGGGCGGCGACTCAACCGCTGGCGTTATTCGCCGGGCCGGAAAACAATATCACATTGCTTTCGGCGTCCTCCGAGCGAGAGGTCGCTCAGGTCGCGGGCGGCTCGTCGCGCACGCGGGCAGCCCTCAACGCGGCCATCGAAGCCGAGCGCAATGGCGATCTCGACAAGGCCGCTTCGCTCTACCGCCAAGCCATGACGCGCGCCAACGAAATGACTCCGGACGAACGGAGCGAGTTGGAGCGGCGCATCGCGGCCAATCGTCTCTCTCTGAAAGCGCGCAGCGAAGCGCGCGAACACCTTGGGCTGGCCGAATCCGCCTTCCAGCACAATCGGAAGTCCGATGCAGCCGCTCTCGTCAACAAGATTACCGTCAACGAACTGTATTTGAGTCCCGCCGACAAACAGCGTTTCCAGGCTTTGCGCCAACAATTGCACATGCAAGGGAACGTGCCGGCATCGGGGGGAGTCGCTGCCGCCTCGGATGCGCACACCAAAATCCAGCAGGCTCGCGCCGCGCTCGCTCAATCGGATCTCGACGCGGCCGAGAAGCTGGCCCGCGACGTGGATCGGCTTGGCGTGTCGTTCGGCCCGCAAGAAGACTCGCCGAGCAAAGTCCGCGACGACATCGAGCGCCTTCGCCGCGACGCCAAGAGTATGTTGAGTGCCGCGCGTTCCGCCATGCAGCACGGCAATCTCGATCGAGCCGAGCAGTACGCTCGCGCCGCCGACAAGTTAGCGTCGCCGTTTACCTTTATGATGGGCGATTCGCCCGCGAAAGTTCTGAAGGAAATCCAGACGGAACGCACCCATGCTCCCGTCGCCGAACGAACGACGGATAAAGGCGCGAAGCCGACGGCCGGCTCCACGGACGCTCCTTCGCCCAATACCGAAAAGGCTCGCGTTTTAGTGCGGCAAGGTCGAGAGGCTCTGGCTCGCAACGACCTGGCCCAAGCGAAGAAATGCGCGGAGGAGGCCAATGCTCTCAAGCCCGATCTGCACTGGACCGAGGATACGCCCGCCCGCTTGCTCGATGAAATCGGGCATCTCGAACCGGCGGCGTCCAAGACGAACGCTCCGAAGGTCGCCTCCGGTCCCATCAAGAACAAGGCGGAAGCGATGACGTTACTCGCGCAGGGACGCGAGTTGATGGCGAAGGGGCAACTGGACGAGGCGAATCTGATCTCGGCTCGACTGCGAACGGCCACCAACATCCGCTGGGGCCTGTTCTTCGAGGACACACCCGATAAGTTCCAGTCCGATCTGAATGCCACTCGCTCCAAGCGGGACAAGGAAGAGTCCGTCCAGATGCTCGCCGAGGGACGACGTTTATTCCAGGCGAAAGATTATGCCGGCGCGGAGAAGTTGGCGTATCAATCGAAGACGAAGCACGGCAGCTACAGCATTTGGGACTTCGGGGACACGCCAACCAAGCTGTTGGCCGACGTGCAAGCGGCGCGACAGAAAGAGCGAACCATCAAACTTCCCGAAGCGCCGAAGTCGTCGCATCAAGTCGCCGATCTCAGCCACGGCCCGCTCGCTCAGCCCGACAACCAAGCGCCGGCTCAGAACAACAAGCCCAAGGAGGCCGGTTCGTACAACGCCTCTTCGTCCGGCAATGCGGGTGAAGCGCGCAAGCTGGTTCAGGATGCTCGCCTGGCTCTCAACAGCGGAAAGCTGGCGCAGGCACGCATCTTGGCCGACCGTGCCCGCGATCTTCGCGTCGCCTACGCTCCGACCGAAGACTCGCCGGAAAAGATCTACCGCGATCTCGAGCCGAAGTCGCCGCTATCGCCCGCGGGGAACGTCTCCTCGCCGACGCGCCTCGTCTCCAACACCAAACCCACGGAGACCAAATCTCCGCTCTCGCCGAGCGGTGGAACGAGTGCCATGCAGTGGCCGACGCCCTCTCAAGACGTTGGAGATTCACCCAAAGTCAGTGCGAATGCCTTGGCCGCTCAGACGCGCGCCCGTCAGTTGATCGCCGAGGCTCGCGCCTTGCAGCAACAAAATCGTCTCATTGAGGCGCGCGAAAAAATCACGGAGGCCCAGGGGTTGGGGGTGGCCGCGCGGCCCGGCGAACAGTCGCCCAATCAAGTCTATCAGCAGCTCGGTTTCCAAGCCCGTCAACGCATCGACAATCTGGTGCGTAAAGCCAACGAAGGACTGCGCTACGGCACGAAATCCACGCAGATTCGCTGCCAGGAAGCCGAAGGCGATCTCGCTCAAGCGGCGCAATTGGCCACCGCGTTCGGTCTGGATACCCAGCCCGTCGAAGCGACTCGCCGCTTGGTGGCGCAGCTTCGCACGAGCGGTGGAAGCGCACTCGCCAATGTCACTCCACCGTCCACGGGGATGCCGACCGGCTATCCCGATCGCAGCGCGTCGGCGACGGGTAAGCCGTCGTCCGGCCCCTCGACGCAGCAATTGCTCGATCAGGCGCGAATGGAGCTGCGCAGCGGTCAGACGGCCAACGCGCGGCACTTGGCCGAGGAAGCAATCAAGCTAGGAGCGGGCGAGGTCGGCTTGGCCGTGCTTCGCACCATCGACCTCGAGGACGAGGAACAGGCCAAGTTGCGCGCCAATCGCACTTTCGACGAAGTGACTCAAGCCTATCGTTTACGGGATTATCGCCGGGCCAGCCTGATGCTTGCCGCCATCGACACGCCGAAGCTCGACGGTCGGCGACAGGCTCGGCTGCGAGAAATGCTGGCCACGCCGGAGATGCAGCCGAACGCTCGCGGTTCCGGTCTCGCACTTACCTCGGCCCAGCAGCCCGCCGTGCCGAGCCAAAGCGGTGGCGATGTGGGCCGCGCTCGCGCCACCGACGATCCCGGCCAATCGCTGCTCGCTCGCACTCGCGGAATGCGGGAGATCAAGTTCCAACAGCTGCGCAGCGACGGTATCAAAGTACAGTCCGAAGCCCTGGAGCGCTTCCGTTCGGGTCAGATGGATGTGGCCGAGGAGATACTCCAAGACTATCTCGCCCGCTTGGCCGACGAACAGCTCGATCCCGGTCAATTGTCCATGCTCCGCCGCCCTCTCGAATCGCGTCTGCAACAGTTCCGACTTCTGAAACAGCAGACGGAGTTGGTGAACAATCGCTTCGACGAAAAGTCGCAGGGGGTCAAGAAGGAACTGCTCAAGGCCAAGTCCGCCGAGCAGCTCAAGCAGAAAAACCTCGCCCAGTTAATGAAGCAGTTCAACGATCTCTATGCTCGCGCCAAGTATTCCGAGGCCGAGTTGGTCGCCTTGAAAGTGAAGGAGTTGGATCCCGATAACCCCATGGCCACGGGCGCTATCCAGATGGCCAAGTCCCATCGCAACCTGAGCAAATACGAAAGCAACAAGGCGAACAAGGAAGACGTGTTCATGGAGGCGCTGCAGCAGACGGACGATGTAGGCCCTGCGGAAGCCGTCTCACAGGGGATCGCCTTCACCAAGGACGAAGAGCGGCTCAAGACGATTCGCGGGCGGAAATCGCTGGAAGGCGTACTCCCTTCTCACGAGACCGACGCGGAACGGAACATCAAGCGCAAGCTGATGGAGACGGCGTGTCTTAGCTTCACGAACAAGACGCTGCGCGAGGCTATCGACTACGTTCGCGGCGTCCACGGGATTAACATTTTCGTGGACGAGCCGGCTTTGGCCGACCGCAACATCACGCTCGACGCGCCGGTAACGATCAAACTCGACCACATCGCTCTGAAATCGGGGCTGAAACTCCTGTTGCGAACGGTGCATCTCACCTACGTCGTTGCCGACGACGTGTTGAAGATCACCACGGAGGATCAGGCGCGCGGCAAAACACAGCGGCGCGTGTATCAAGTGCCCGATCTCGTCATTGCCGTCGAGAACTACGGACAGGTCGGCACGACGCCCGTGCCGGATCTGGGAATGCTCAACGTCAACCAAGCGATGAGCGCCCCCACTTCGCCGATGACGGGAATGACCTCGATGCAGGGAGGCCAAGGAGTGGGCGCGCCGTCGGGCGGTTCGATGGCCAATCCCAACAGCGGTTTCGCCGCCGATCCGAGCGGCAATCCAGTGCAGGTCACCAAGCAGCGCTCTCACACGCACGAGGACATGCTCATCAAGCTCATCACCAGCACGGTCGAACCGCGCAGCTGGGCCGATCAAGGCGGGCCGGGAACCATCGACTTCCATCCGCTGACCAACGCCCTGATTATCAATCAGACGCCCGACATTCAGGATCAGATTCAAGATCTGCTGAACGCCCTGCGGCGTTTGATCGATCAAGAAGTGGCGGTCGAAGTGAAGTTCATCAGCATCGCCGAAGACTTCTTCGAGCGTATCGGCGTGAACTTCAACATGAACATCGTCAACAAGAGCCGGCAGGCGCTGAACTTGCAGCCGGAACTGACTTCCGGCCAGTTCGCTCAGCCGGGTTACATCAACTTGCTGCAACCGAGCAATTTGCTCTCCGGCCTCACACCGGCGGGCACGTTGACCAACGACTTGAACATTCCGATCACCAACAGCACCTACGCCCAGGCCATCCCGCCGTTCGGCGGCTACCCTGGCGTTCCGGGCTTCGGTGGTCTGACGTTGGGTTTGGCGTTCCTCAGCGATATTCAGGTGTTCTTGTTCATGGAGGCCGTCCAGGGCGACTATCGTTCCAACGTCATGCAAGCGCCCAAGCTGACGCTGTTCAACGGTCAAACCGCCTCGTTGTCCGTCACCGACTTCCAGTTCTTCACCCTCGGCGTGAACATCACCAACGGCGGCTTCGGCCAATTGATTTACAATCCGTTGACGACGATGGCCCCCTTGGGAACGCAGTTGTTCATGCAGGCGGTCATCTCCGGCGACCGGCGCTTCGTGCGTCTGTCGCTGCAACCGAGCATGACCAACCTGGTCAACGGCGAGGTCAACCTGTTCCCGGTCGTGACGCCGATCTTCCCGTTGTTCGACGGTACCGCGACGGGTCAGCCGGTTGTCTTCACGCAGTTTGTGCAGCAGCCGCACATCACCCGCGTGTTCGTGCAAACGACCGTGGCGGTACCGGATGGCGGCACGGTGTTGATGGGCGGCTTGAAACGTCTCTCGGAAGGCCGCAATGAGTTCGGCCCGCCCGTCATCGGCAAGATTCCTTATCTCAGCCGTCTGTTCCGCAACATCGGTTACGGACGTTCGGCGGAGAGCTTGCTGATTATGGTGACGCCGCGCATCATCATCCAAGCCGAGGAAGAAGAGAAGCAGACCAATTACACGCCGCCGCCGGCGGTAAGCGGTCTGTAAGCTCGGCTATCGGCTGTCGGCTGTCGGCTATCGGCCATCGGCGATCCGTAACACTCGTTCGGATTGCTGGTGGCCGATCGCGTTGAGCGGTAGACGTTAGCCGAGTTGCGCTTGCGATCCGGCCTGGAAATCGGACACTTCGAGATCGACGCTCCGATAGCCTTGCCACTCGTTGATTTTCGGCGTGAAGGCGAGGCAACAGGCACCGCCGGCGGAGAGTAATTCCTCGAGCCGCTCCGCCATGTTCCAGGCGACGGCTCGAAGCACCGTACCCCGTTGGGCGACGCGGAAACTAAGGTGGCGCTCGCCGCCGCCCATCTTGCGCGGCTCGCCCTTGATCTGCAAGTCGCCGGCCAGAAACAACGGTCGGCGATTGTGCGCGCCATACGGCTCCAAGCGGTCGAGGTCGGCGACCAAGCCGAGCGTCATCGCGCTGAGCGGCGTCTCGGCGTCGAGCAGCAGCGTCGGAGCGGCCAATCCTTCGGGAAACTGAGCGGCGGCACGTTCGCAGAGCCGCGCCCGAAACGCATCGATGTTCTCCGGCAGAATCCGAAATCCGGCAGCCGCCGCATGTCCGCCGTGTGACAGCAGCAGATCGTCGCAGCTGCGCAGCGCTTCGTGCAGGGCAAAGCCGGGGACCGAACGTCCGGAACCAACGCCGACGCGGACGTGTGTACCGTCGGCGTCCGTCTCCGGGTCGGGCAGCGCGATCGCCAGAGTGGGACGAGCATAGCGGTCGACCAATCGACTGGCGACGATGCCAATGATGCCGGGATGCCATCCCGCGTGTGCCAACACCAACGCCGGATCGTCGCCGAGCTTTTGTTCTTCGATGGTCTTGCGCGCTTCGGCGACCATGCGTCGTTCCAGCGTTTGCCGTTGTGCGTTCTGCTCCTCCAGATAGCGCGCCAGTTGGGTGGCTTGCTCGGCGCGCGCCGTGGTCAGGAGATCGACCACGAGGCGCGCGCAGCCGAGTCGGCCCGCTGCGTTTAAGCGGGGAGCGATTCGGAACCCGATGTCGGCAGCTCGCAAGGCGGTCTGGGGAGCGAGTCCAGCGCTGGCGCACAGCGCGTGAAGTCCGGGCAACGGCCTCTGTCGCAGCAAGTGAAGTCCGTGTCGCACCAGGATTCGGTTCTCGTCGAGTAACGGCACGACATCGGCGACGACGCCGAGCGCGGCAAGGGCGATGCTATCCAGGAGATACTCGCGGAATTGCGGCGTCACCTTCGGACTGCCGCTCGCGCGCAGCGCCAACGCCCAAGCGAGCTTGAACGCCACCGCCGAACCGGACAGACTGCCGAATGGGTAGTGCGTGCCCGGCAGGCGCGGATGTACCAGGGCCGACGCCTTGGGCAGTTCGTCCCGCATTTCGTGGTGGTCGGTAACGATCAATTCCAGGCCGAGCCGTTGGGCTTCCTCGGCCTCCTCCAAACTGGCGATGCCGCAATCGACGGTGACGACCAACGACGCGCCGGAGTCGGCAATCTGACGCAAGGCTTGCCGATTCAGCCCATAACCTTCCTCCAATCGATGCGGCACATAGACATCGACCTTGGCGTTCAGAAGCCTCAAACCGTTCAACAGGATGGCCGAGCCGCTAACCCCATCCACATCGTAATCGCCGTAGACGCAGATCCGCCGCCCGGCGGCGATCGCCGCGAAGATGCGTTCGACCGCCTCCGGCACGCCGGGCAATTGTTCCGGAGGATGTAAGCCGTTTAAGGGCGCGTCCAAGAATCGGCGCGCCTGCATCGGGTCGTTCAGCCCCCGGTTCAGCAAGAGTTGTGCGACGATCGGTCCCACTTGGAGAGAGGAAGAGAGCCGTTCGAGGGCCGCGCGGTCGTGCGGTAACAAGCGCCAAGTCTTCGTGGTTTGAGTAGCCAACGCGCGTACCTCTTCCGCAGGTTCTCCCGTAACGATTATAATGCTCCAAACGACACGAAGTAGGATCGACTCGGGAAACAGTCGGCGGTGTGGACGCCTTTACCGCTCTTTTGTCGTCAACCTCGCTATCCCTGCTTCCCTCTGCCGGTCAAGTTCCACTCGTTCAATTCATTTTCCCAGAATAAACCGCAAGATCCCAGCGAACGTATCCGATAGTTTCAAACAGGCATCCGTTTGCTCGCTCTCCTCCATACGAACCCTACTGAATCGATAGAACGCAATGCCTAGCCCCGGCGCGTTCCCAACCGTGAGGCTAAATATGAGTCGCTTATTGCCGGGCGCATGGCTCGGAATCTGTCTATTGCCCCCGTTATTATCCGTGGGCTGCCAGCACAATCCGCCCGTCTGCGCGCGTTGTGCCGCCACGGCCTCCGCTTCGGCGCGGGGAACGCCGGTCGGACTTCCATCCAGCGCCGCCTCGGCAACGGCCTACGCTCCCCGTTCGTATGAGTCATCGCCTCCACCCGATAAACCCGTCGCGCCCCAAGTTCATCGCACGGCGAAGCCGGTTCTCACCGCCGCGCCGAACGCCGCTCCGTTCGCCATCGACTCCGCGTCCGAGCCACTCTCGGAGAAGGTCAATCCGGTTGAGGCGGCGACGATGGATTCTCCGCCGCGCTTCGGACACGATCCGAATTATCGTTGGCTGGTGGGCACGCTCGATTATTCAAAAATTCAGCGTGGGTGGTTGCTGCGCTATGGACCTCTGCAAGAAGAAGATCGCTATGGTGGATGCGTGCTACTGCTGGCTCCCAGCCACGATGCGACGTTCAAGCCGGGGCAAACCGTGCGCGTGGAAGGGAGTTTGATCGATCCTACCAGTCATCAGTTGCGACCGGCGTATCGCGTGGAAAACGTCCGGATCGAGCAACCGTGAACGCACCCCGTTCCTACCCCCCCTGCGAACGGAACCCCCAGGTCGTCCTCGGCCTGGGGGTTTCTGTTTTTTTGTACCCCTGTATCGCGCCACGGACTCGCGGTGTTGAAATGTACGGTTTTAACGGGGGTGGGGTGACACGCGAAAGAGCAGGATTTTAGGAAAGCTACTCAAGCGGGGCTGCCTCATCGGTCGAAAGAAGATGCAGAAATCAACGTGGGACGTTCTTCATGAAGAAGTCGCCCTCGTTGGTGTGGAATCGAATGAGGAAGGCGCGGGTCGCCGCTTCTTCGGAAGGAAACGCTCCCCCCGCAATACGGCGGCCTTCTGCCGAACTGAGTCTCCAACGGAGGATTACACTCGTGAATGCTGCGTTTTTGTTAGTTACGACGGCGTGGTTTGCCGCAGATGCCGCCCCCGCGAAACCGGCACCCGTCGTCTCGTCCGCCCCCGTGGCCAGCGCGTCGGTCTCGGGTTGTTGTGGCTCGACTTCGAACTGCGGTTGCGAGAGTGACTGCTGCTGCAAGCCCAGCCTTATGCAGCGATTGAAAGCTCGCTTCCATCGCGACAAGTGCTGCGAATGCAATTCGTGCGGTTCCAGCTGCGCCACGACGAGCTGCTCCAGCGGTTGCGCTTCCAGCTCGAGCTGCTGCGGTTCGACCACGACCTCTTCCTGCTGCGATTCGTGCAACTCCTGCTGCAAGCCGAGCCTGATGGACCGGCTGCGCGCTCGCATGCACCGTAACAACTGCAACAACTGCTGCGAGAGCAGCTGCTGCGACAACGGTTGCGGCGCGGCTCCCTCGGCCACCATGCCCAAAGCCGCCGAGCCGATTCCCGCCCCGAAAGATCCGGGCAAGAAGATGCCCAACAAAGCGGGTATCGACAACGCTCCGCAATACCTGACCCCGACCAGCTCGGTCGGCTCCAGCTCGAAGTTCCCCTATTGAGTTGAGTAGCCGGTATCAATCGCGCCTCGGACGCGATCCAAACTACGGCTGGATAACGGGACAGCTGTACTTTGTGCGGGCCGGTGAGTTCTGGGTTCTCCGTTACGCTTCACCGTGGAAGGAAGATGGCGACGGCGGAAGCGTGGTCTTGACTCGCGATCGGCAGATGGACAGTTTTCGCGAGGGCGACCTCGTAAAAGTCCACGGCGAGATCCTCAAGCAGAAAGGTTCCGTCTTCCAGGGTAGTCCGGTGTATCGAGTGACCTCGATGGAGTTGATCGACCGCTCGGCCCGCTGATCTCCCTACCTTCTGCATCCTGCTCCTCCGGCCCCGTGAAGGCTCCCCAACGCCTTCACGGGGCATTTTGCATTTCTCTCCCAATATCTCTTGCCACTCGTTCACTGCAACGAAGTATCCGATGAGGATGGCGATCGGCTAGGACATCGGCTGCGCTGGGAGACGACGGACGCACGCGGAAGGCAGCAAGACTTCGAACCGGCTGCCGCGACCGCTCTCGCTGAAAACTTCCATCGTCAATCCCAGCTCTTCGACGAGTCGGTCCACCACGGCCAACCCCATGCCGCTGCCGTCCGAATCGCTGTCCTTGGCGGTGCGACCGCGCTCGAACGGTTGAAAGATCGACTCTCGATCTTCCGGCGAAATGCCGCTGCCGGTGTCTTCGACGGTCAGAACGAGAAACGAGGGAAGTCCGACCGTCTCACCGCGCCAATCCGCGCGCAGCGAGACTTGGCCGCGCGACGTGTAGCGGATGGCGTTGGTCAGCAAGTTCGACAACAACCGCTCGAGACGAACGCGGTCGGCGCAGATCTCCAGACCCATCGCGGTCTGTGCGTCGATCCGCCAGCCGATCCCTTTTTCTTCGGCGTGCAGCGCGTGTTCGTCGGACAGCGCGAGGAGGAACGGCTCTAACGCGAACCAAGTGCGTTCGATTTTTCGTCCCCCGCGCGCCGGCCCGCGCGTCCACTCCAACAGATCGAGACCAATGGACATGGTGCGTTCGACGCAGGTGCGAATCCGTT
This sequence comes from Planctomycetota bacterium, assembly GCA_021781415.1. Classification (GTDB taxonomy): domain Bacteria; phylum Planctomycetota; class Planctomycetia; order Gemmatales; family Gemmataceae; genus JAJPHU01. The sequence continues at coordinate 759 of JAJXWW010000143.1, read as the reverse complement.
CGACGAGCGAACGCGATTCCTCGGGGACGGGAGTGCTTTCCAGCAGCGGCAGCAAGAGGCGCAGCGCTTGGAGCGGAGTGCGCAGATCGTGCGACAACCCAGCCAATTGCTGCCAATCCGGCTCGAACGGGGCGACAACGAGACTCCCCAAGATGCCGGTCACGTTGCCGTGCGAGTCGCCCAGTGGAGAGGCATTCCAGGTCAGATGCCGTGCGACGCCGTCGCTGCCCAGTAATAGAAACGTACTTTCGCACGAAAGGCGTTCGCGCCAGGCGCGAACGGGAGGCAGCTCGCCAACCGCTACCAATTCGCCCTCCATGGTGCGGAGCGAACTGGAGGCGGGGGAACTACCGTCGAGCGGTACCCCTTCGCGGAGTAGCTCGCGAGCCGTCTCGTTCAAGCAATAAATCGACCGGCGACGGGCATCGAGATAAACGTGCCCCACTCGGATGGGAACCGTCGGTCTACGATTCGCTACCCCGATGCCTCGACGGGAGAAAAACGCGGTCATGCGCGACTCCGCAACTGGGCCTCTCCGAGGCCGGCTCTTGCGATGGGAGAGAGCCGGTTGGTTCGGTCAAGGGAAGCCGGACGGGACCTCACGTTTTATTATGGCGAATTACCGCCCGATCGCAAGGGGATAGCCGCGAGCCGCGTCGTCGAGGATCAGCACCCAATCGTTGCCGCCTCCATTCGACGGCGGCTCAAAGGCGCGCTTGCCGCTGCGCGCGAACGTACCGATTGGGGCTGTTTTGCCGG
>JAJXWW010000120.1 GCA_021781415.1 Planctomycetota bacterium | reverse complement strand
GGTTCGTGGCGATCGAGCCGGAATCCGGCGAGTTTTTCCTGGGGGATACGTTCGACGAGGCGGTCCAGTCAGCCAGGGCGAAGTACCCGTCCCGGCTATCGCACACCATCCGGATCGGGCATCGCGCCGCCTTTCACCTTGGGGGTGCGCGGCGGTGAACGGGTTCGTGGACGAGCATCTGCGGGCACTCCTCCGCGTGCCGGTGTCGGCGTCGCTCGACGGGGAGCGCATGAGCCTCAGCGATGGGGAGTATCCGCTGCTGGGAACGATGTTGCTCGACGGCCAACGCCTGGACATCAACTACGCGGCAAAAACGGTCGAACTCACATAGTGGGCCGAACGACACCGCGAGGGGAAAGAGGAAACTAAGATCGAGTCGCGTCCCCTTTTTCGCTTTCTGATGTGAATATACCGACCCGATTCTGGCTCATCGATATACTCTTCCTGAAACTTACCGAATTCCATTGATCTACAAATCGACATTCGCACTTGACTTTAAGGTGACCTAAAGGTAGTGAAGGATGGCTAGGCGAATGTGCGAGAGACGGTTCTCTTTTATGCGAGGGAAACATGCGATCCGTTCTTTGCATCGCATTACTCTTCAACCAACTTTATCTTGGCATGGCTAGTGACGGTCTCTGTCAATCGAAGAGTATTGGATACTCAAACACGGACGCCGCTTACGCGAAGGGTTTAGAATTAAAGAATCGAGGTGAATATCGAGCGGCCTTGGCACTACTCACAACAGCATTGCGAGACGAACCAAATGACTATAGGTTGTACGAGTTGCAGGGCGATCTCTTTTGGCACCTGAGCGATTCTATCAATGCCATGAACGCATATACGAAGGCGATAAAGCGCGACACCCTGAGAAGCACTGCTTACGAGAAGCGCGCAGGCATACATTATCGGCGACAGGAATGGGGTGATGCAGTCGCCGATCTGAGCGCGGTCATTCGGATAAAACCCGAAGCTCCTATCGGCTATTTCTACCGCGGACTCAGCTTCATGGAATTAGATAGGTTTCACGATGGACAGAGTGATTTCAAAGCCGCTTACGATCGGGGCATGATTATGCCGTCGGCCTATTATCTGGCTGTGATCTTGGGAACCTGTCCCGATGCTGCGATTCGTAATGGATCTCGCGCGATTGAATATGCCCGCGTCGCTTGTACATGTACGGGTTTCAAAGAATATAAGGAATTGTCAATTCTTGCAGCTTCTTATGCGGAAGCAGGTCAATGGGATGAGGCGGTGGGACGTTCAAAAAAGGCGTTGGAGCTTGCCGAGGGTCAAAATCGACCTACCGAGAGAATGAGGTGTGAACTCTACCAATCCCACCAACCAAACCGGTTTTTTTCGCTGAAGTACATTAAAAGTCACACAGCGTTATCTCCTGGTGAATTGATCCTGTTTGCGCAGGTAAAGGGTGATGCAGGAGATCATATGGGAGCAATTGCCGATCTGCGTAAGGCGATAGAATTGAATCCTCATTTGTCTTATGCCTACGTCGAACTTAGCTCGATATCATCTCCCGAAAAATCTACGGAACGGATCGATCTTCTGGGTCGAGCTCTTGAAGTAAATCCGAAGTGTGTTGATGCACTTGCGCTGCGAGCAAAACTTTACCTTTCTCTTAACAAGTATCGAGAATCATTGGAGGATTCGCAGGCCTGTCTTCGTCTAGACCCTAAGTTGACAGATGCACGTTGGACGCATGTGCTTGCTCTGGCTGGGTCTGGTGAGTTTCCTCAAGCATTTGCCGAATTGAAAGAATTAAGCCAAAAGTATCCGAACGCGCCTAGACTCAGAACTGCGTGGGGCCATTGTTATTTATTGCAGAAGAGATACGACGAAGCAATATCCGAGTTCACAGAGTCCATTCGACGCGACCCTGGGGATTCGTGGGCGTATTCGGATCGTGCCGTTGCGCTTTCAGCGCTAAACAAAGATGCAGAGGCGATCAAAGATTTGGAGGCGTGTTGCCGCCTTGTGCCCGCTCTGCGGTCCAAAACGGAGGAACGGATGAGATCCGTAAGAAAAAGTTCGTCTCGTCCATGATCTCAGGGCCTACGCATTAACTCTTGTCCAGTTTATTGTTTGGGGCGAGGATTTCTTCCAACACATCCGTGTTGTAGGCCGCCGCGGAAAGAAAAGGGGTCGGGACTCGTAGTTAGGGAGCGTCGTTCGGATGAGTGAGCGCATCAAACAGCGTGGGAGCGGTCGCCCGCGTCCCCTTGCCCTTCTGAGGACGACCCAGCGGCTTGAGCGTGCTTTGCAGCCCCAGACGCTGCCCCGTTGCCCGCTGCCAGGACTCCGACCCGAACGGCCAGCCACGCCGTACCGCCCGCCGCAACGCCGCCAATGCACCCGCCGTCTCCACACCGTTGACATGCTCCAGCCAATGCGCCGGCAGCGTAGACGTAGCCGCCAGTGGCAGCGCGGGGTCGTCGGGGCATGCTCGTAGACTAGGCCAACGGCTCTGGCTCGGCAATATCTACGAGTCCCGACCCCTTTTCTTTCTGGCTGCTGTGGCAATCGCTGTCGCGTACTCCCCAACAACGCGATTATACCCTCACCGTCCACTCGTCGCCGGGGAGGCATTCTTCCACTTGTCAGCCTAGCGGATCGACGGTTACTCCCAAACCTCTATGCGGCGCGCAAGTCGGGCCGATGGATTCGAGGCCTTGGCAGAATATAGAACTGACGTACACTAATCGTTGAGGTTTTTGAGGCTTCGGATGACGCCTCGTTCGGCACGGTCGGACTCTCAGCGGTAGGATCCACTCCCTCCTGGGTACATGGAAGAGGGAAGCAGTGGAAGGTTCCGCATCGATTTCCGAGAGGTTGGTATGTTCGGATTGTTCGAGAATCCCGACGACTTGAAGGTTTTCACCGGCGACAGCTCGGTAATTCTGCCGACACTCGCCGATGAGAGCGTGCAATGCTGCGTAACCTCGCCACCTTATTGGGGACTGAGAGATTACGATCATCCTTCGCAAATTGGTTCCGAGGAATCTCCGGAAGATTATGTAAAGAAACTAACGGACATTTTTCGTGAAGTTCGCCGCGCGTTGCGCAAAGAGGGAACCTTTTGGCTTAATGTGGGAGACGGCTACGCCAGGAACGGTGGAACGGGGAATTGCGGGCCGAACGCCGTGGTCGGCAACACGAAGAAGCTCATCCAAAAGCGCAATTGCAAGGTTCCGAACTGTTGGGGCCTCAAAGATCGCGACCTCATGGGGCTGCCGTGGCGAGTTGCTTTTTCGTTACAAGCGGACGGATGGATCTTGCGATCGAGAATCACCTGGATCAAAAAAACGGCCATGCCGGAGAGCGTCAAAAATCGACCGACAACGGCCACGGAAGAGATCTTTTTGTTTACCAAGTCGCCAACGTACTATTACAATCCGCAAGGAGTGCGCGAGCCTACCGGAGCAAACCTGCGCAACTATTGGATTCTTGGTCCCGAACCCAATTCAAATGGACACCCCGCGGCATTTCCTCAAGAATTGGTGCGCAGGTGCCTGTTGCTCGGCACGCGGGAAGGGGATGTCGTCCTCGATCCGTTCGCGGGATCGGGGACCACCGGCGCGGTGGCAATCGAGCTAGGACGAAAGGCGCTTCTGATTGAGTTGAACCCGAAGTATGCGGATATGAGTAAGAAAGGACCTAGCGATGCACCGAAAGGCAAAAGGGTCAAAGCAAAAAATACTTGAGTTCTTTCTCCAAAACATCGGCAAGATATTGGAATCGAGAGAAATCCAAGAAGCCAGCGGCGGAGCGTCGGAATGGGCGAGACGAGTGCGAGAATTGCGGAATGAAGACGGCTATCAAATTCTGACGCACAAGGACCGGGCAAATCTAAAGCCGAATCAGTACCTCATGGAGACCATCGAGAGATTGCCCGCATTCTCGAGAGACATTTCCAAAGAAACGCGCGCCTATGTCCTCGAACGCAACGGCTATACCTGCCAGATGTGCGGAGCGTCGGCCGGCGATCCCGACCCGCTCGGCGGCAACCGTACCGTTCGTTTAACCGTGGGACATATCCTTGATAAATCGAAGGGCGGCGACGACAACCCCAACAACTTGCGCGCGGTATGCACGAGTTGTAACGAGGGCTTGCAGAACATCTCGCCGCCGAAACCCGATCGCATCCATCTTCTTGCGCAGATTCGAAGGGCCACGCGAACGGATCAGGAAGCTGTACTCAAGTGGTTGTTACAGAAATTCAATCTCAAGGTAACAGCGCAAGACGACGAGTCAACTCCGTGACTCGTGTCGCGAACACTGCCGTCAAGACGCCAGGGGATCGGAGCGTCTGGACGCGCGTTCCACGCGGAGCGTGGGAACGAGGAGGCGATGAGTGGAGGAGGGGGAAATCCGCGCGGAATTGGCTTTGCAAGCGGTGTCTCTCGGTTATAATGAACGCATTCTCATTTCCTTTTTCCGAGAGGTCATTGCTATGTGCAAGCGATCGTTCTGTACGCGCTTGGCAATCGTCTTCGCGGCGAGCGCGCTGCTCGCCGCCGGGGGTTGTCGCACGTCCATCGACACGCCTCCCAGCGTTCCCGACGGGGAGGAACCGACGGGGCCGCCGTTGTTCCGCGACGTGACCGCGGACTCCGGCATCAACTTCACCTATCGCAACGGCGAAGAGGCCGAGCATTTCGCCATTCTCGAATCGCTCGGCGGCGGCTTGGCCGTCCTCGACTTCGACAACGACGGCTCGCTCGACCTGTTCCTTCCGGGCGGCGGATTCTTCGACGGGCCGAAAAAACAACAGATCAAAGGATACCCCTGCCGTCTGTATCGCAACCTCGGCGAATTCCGCTTCGAGGATGTCACCGCCAAAATGGGTCTCGATAAGATCGACTTTTACACGCACGGAGCGGCGGCGACCGACTACGACAACGACGGCTGGCCCGATCTGCTCGTGACCGGCTGGCATCATCTCGCTCTGTTCCACAACGTCCCCGTCGATGCCAAAGACCCCGGCAAAGGCCGCAAGTTCGTGGAAGTCAGCAAGGAAGCCGGTCTGCCCGACGGCCTGTGGACCACCAGCGCCGCGTGGGGCGACGTGGACGGCGACGGCTACGCCGATCTCTATGTGTGCCAATACGTCGATTGGTCGTTCGAGCCGGGACATCATCCGCTCAATTGCAACTACGACGGCCACACCCGCGATGTCTGTCCGCCCAAGAACTTCAAGGGGCTGGAACACAAGCTGTTTCGCAATCTCGGCAACGGCAAGTTCGAGGACGTGAGCAAGGCGGCGGGGCTGCGCGTCTTCCGAACCGACGCCGAGTACGAACAACTCACCTGGCTGTCGCCGCGCGCCCGCGACCGCCTCAAGCGCGACGCGACCGAGGGCGACACCCGCTACGGCAAAGGGCTGGGCGTGGTGATGGTCGATGTCAACGGCGACGGCAAACCGGACATTTACGTCGCCAACGATACCGTCGATAACTTCCTCTACATCAACCGCTCGACCAAGCCCGGCGAGGTTCGCTTCGAGGAAATCGGCATGGCCAGCGGCACGGCGCGCGACGATCAGGGCGCGCCCAACGGCAGCATGGGCACCGGCGTCACCGATTTCAACCGCTCTGGTAAACCGTCGATCTGGGTGGCCAACTACGAAAACGAACTGCACGCCCTGTATCGCAACGATTCGACGAAAGATCGCATCGTGTTCACCTTCTACACCGCGCCCGTGGGTTTGGCGGTGTTTGGCCGCAAGACGGTTGGCTGGGGCACCGGCTTCTTCGACATCGAACATCGCGGAGCGGAGGATCTCTTCCTCTTCGCCGGACATGCCATCCGCGTGCCGCACCAGGCTCCGCGCGCCCAGCTGCCGATTCTGGCTCGCAACGTCAACGGCAAGTTCAAAGACATCGGCAAACGGGGCGGCTCCTACTTCACCTCGCCGCACATCGGCCGCGGCGCGGTTTACGCCGACTTCGACAACGACGGCCGCGTCGAGATTGCCGCCATCAACACCAACGAACCGGCCGCCCTCCTCCGCAATCAGGCCGACACCCAGGGACGCCATTGGATCGGCCTGAAGCTGGCCGGCAAGGATCGCCGCGACGTGGTCGGCACGCGCATCGTTCTGGAGACGGCGGGAATCAAGCAGACGCGCTTCGCCTACGGTGGCGGCAGCTACGCCTCATCGTCCGACCGCCGATTCGTCTTCGGCCTGGGCGAAGCAAAAGCCATCGACCGCTTGACGGTCATTTGGCCGGATCTAAAGGAGCAGACGTTCCCCGGCCTGGAACTCGACCGCTACTATCTGCTGACACAAGGCAACGACAAGGCCGAACCGCTGTACCGACAAAAGAAGCAATAGGTTCCAGGTTTGGAGCCGGTCGCAAAAGGCCCGCTCTCTCGCTGTGGTCGGTGGGACAGGGCATTCTCCCCTGTAATCGGGAGAGAGGCTTATGTGCCGCCCCCCTCTCCCCTGAGTACAGGGGAGAGGGGAGTAGCACTGTACTGCTAGGAGATCGTCTCCAAGTCGGCTCCACGATCGTCGCGGGTGGGTTCCACGGTCGGCGCTCTCGTTTCACGAACGACCATCAAGGCAAGGGCACCGCCGAGCAGGAGAAGCAAGACGCACTTAAACAGAAAGACGCGGCGTTGGAAGCCTCGTTCCACGCGCGGATCGTATTGAATGCGCTTCAGGAACTCGACGCGGCGAGCGATGCTGGCGTGTTGCCACGATTGCAGAAATCCGGGTCGATCGCGGCTGATACCGTTGAGGAATGCCACTTTCTCCAACGCCTGGATGAAGGTCTGGATGCCGGTCGGGCACAGGCCTTGACCCCGGCGGGCGAGATCGTCTCCATCGTCGTGCCCTCGGCAAAGGGGCGATCCGCACGAGACGGCGCGGCAGCCGAACACGTCGGCTTGGCGTTCGCAGCGGCGCGACAGAAAGCCGAACACCACGAGGATATAGGCGAGCATGGAAAGCACCGAGACGAGGGCCGACAGCCATTCGACCTGACGTTCGCGCGGCCCGAGCAACTCGAATCCCGAAAACGATCCGAGCAACTCGGTCACAATCCAACACAAAACCGTGACGCTGGCGGTGAGAAAGCTGAAATAGTAGAGCATGTGATGGTGGCGGACGTGGCCGACTTCGTGGCCGAACACCGCCTCAACCTCGTTCGGCGTGAACTCTTCCAACAAACGATCCGTGAAGACGACGTAACGAATCCACGGCACGATGCCGATCACCATGGCGTTGGCCATGTTGTTGCGCGTGTTCCACACCAGGACGTTGCTGCATCGAAAGCGAAGCCGGCGCGCCGACGCTTCCAGTCGGCGGCGTAAAGGACCGTCCGGCAACGGCGTTAGTCCGAGGGCGAGGCGAACGATCCACGGCAAGACGGCGAAGACGATCGACACGGCGACGATGCCGAGCAAGTTGAGTGCCTTGGGATACTCCTCCCACGCGGAGGGGAAAAGTCGCTGTACTTCCTTCAAGCCCACCAGGAGCAAGACCGGCAGAAGCGCCAGAACCACCTTTTGTCGCAGGTTGAACAAGAGGAACGAAATACGCGAGTCGAAGGCCGGCGGCGCGGCGGTTCGAGAAGTGTCGAGTTCGAGCCACGCTCCGGCGCGCGACTCGAAAAGTGCCCGATGGGCGGCTCGTTCCGCGTCGTAGTAGGCCATCCAAGAGAGCAACTGAGCGATGAGAAACGGCGCGAGAACGAGCAACTCCGCGCCGGGAAGGATCGAATGGTTCCCGCGCCAGAGATGAGCCACCGCCCATCCCCAACCGAGTGCCAACAAGGCGACGAGATAAAGAACGACCAAGGCGATCTGATGGTTGCGGCGCGTCCGCTCGTAGCGCGCCACGATCCGATCGCGCGCTTTCACTTCGCATTCCAAGCGCTTCCGCAAGCGCCGCGCCAGCCAGAACGCTGGAAGGGCGGTCAAGATGACGACGCACCAAGTAGCGGCAACCGACAGCCAAGGGTTCTCCGTCCACGCAGGCTCAATCCAGACGTCCGGCTCCGGCAGGCACACTAAAACCAGAAAGACCATCAACAAAAACGGCATGGGGACTCCATCCTCGAACGCGGAACGTCGGGACCAATCATTCCATTTTACCTTCTCCCTTCGTTGGGGCAAAGCGGTTATTGGGAGAGGGGCGGATCGGCGTCGCGCCGTTGTTGCCACCACAACAAGGCGATCAGTGTCTTCGCGTCGCGGATGGTGCCGTCGCGCGCCCAGGCCAACGCCTGCGTCCAGGCGACGACGTGCGGTTCGAGCTGCTCGTCCGCTTCCGGCCGCATGACTCCCGCCGTCAGCTCCGAGGCAACGAACAAATGCGTGCGTTCGCTGAGGATGCCGGGCGAGGGGAAGAATTCGAGCAGCTTCTGCCAGCGATTGGCCCGATACCCCGTCTCCTCGGCCAATTCGCGAACCGCCGCCGCCTCGACCGCTTCGCCGACCTCCAACGTACCGGCGGGGATCTCCCACAGTTCTTCGTTTAAGATGAAACGATGATTGCGCAACAGGCACAGATGATCTCGATCCACCAACGGTAGAATGGCCACCGCTCCCGGATGCAGTACCACATCGCGCTGGATGGGCTGCCCGCCGACGCCGACCGAACGATCCACGCCAACTTGTATCTTTCGCCCTCGATGCACAATCTCAAAGGACATGCGCCATCTCCCTCGATTTCAGTCCAGAAGTCGAACCGCGTTCAGCCGGGAGGCCAAGACAAATCGCGTCCACCGAGCAGGTGAAAGTGCAGGTGCGGCACGGTCTGACCGGCGCGCTCCTTGCAGTTCAGCACCAAGCGATAGCCGTCGCCGATGCCGAGCTTCTCCGCCAGTTGGGCGGCGACGAGATGCAAATGACCGAGCAACTCGATGTCCTCCGCCTTCAGATCCGCATGAGTGGGGATCACCTTTCGAGGAATGATCAAGACGTGGACCGGCGCTTGTGGGTGGACGTCGTGAAAGGCGATGCACCGATCGTCTTCGTAAACGATGCGAGCTGGGATTTCCTTGTCGAGGATCTTGAGAAAGATATTCTGCGAGAGCATGGCCGAGCCTCCTGGTTGCAGATACGTCTCCGCGTAACATAGCCGGTATTCGTCCGGCAAGCAACCGTTGGAAGCGTGGAGTTCGTCATGGCATGGATCGTCGGCGTCGATGAAGCGGGCTATGGGCCAAACCTAGGCCCCTTCGTAATGACCTCGGTTGCTTGCCGCGTGCCGGATTGCCATGGGAGCGCCGACCTCTGGCAACTTCTGCAATCGGCCGTCCGCCGCGCGACGGACGCCGACGATGGCCGACTTCTCCTCGACGACTCGAAACGGGTGTACGTCAAACGGGGAATCGCCGGACTGGAACGAGGCATCTTGACGACCTTGGCCGGGGCGAATCGAAGCTTGCCGTCGACGCTGGCCGCGCTGCTCGAAACGTGGTGCCCCGAGGACGGCGACGAGATTCGTCGTGAAGCGTGGTATCGCGGTACATCGCCCTTGCCCCTCCATCTGGATGCCGACGCCTGGCAAACGGCGGCATCACACTTCGCGCAAGTCGGCTCGGAGAATGCGATAAACGATTGGCGCTTGCATGCCGTCCTCGTCTGCCCTTCGCGCTTCAATGAACTGATCGAGGAATCCGGTAGCAAGGGGCACGTCTTGGGCGATTCCCTTTCGCGTCTGCTGCGCGCTTTGCTCGGCGATCTACCCGGCGAGGATGCCGCGTCGATCTTCGTCGATAAACACGGAGGCCGAAACACCTACGCCGCCATGCTCCAACACGCTCTGCCCAAAGGCAACGTCCTCACCGAGCGCGAGAGCATGACAAACAGTACCTACCGCGTCCAGGGTGT
>JAJXWW010000217.1 GCA_021781415.1 Planctomycetota bacterium | reverse complement strand
ATCTCTTCCGTGCGGGGAAACTTGATCGTGAACTGAAGCGAGTGCTTCGGCGTGCCGACGCGCCCGCTCACCGGATATTTCGCACCGTCTTTGTCCGAATAATACGAACCGCTTATCGAGCCGTCGTCTTCCACTTTCAACGTCAACTTTCCGGAGCGCCGACCGTCGCTGCGAAGGTGATACGTCCCATTCAACCAACTCGGCTCGAACGTCTCACCGGCGACGAACTTCGCTCCTTTTTTCGGTCCCACGTCCGGCAACGCCTTGGTGACGAGATACAGCTTCGCTTTTCCCAGAGGTTCGGTGTGGATGTCGTTGCCTTCGACCACGAAACGCAGATCGCCACCCAAGGATTCCGGCACGACTTGGCCCAGATCGAGGCTGAGACGAAAGCCGGGAAACAGCGATAGATTCGCGCCGCTGGCCTGAATCGTTCGTTCCTCGCCTTCCTTATAGGTGACGTAGCGATCGACGAGTAACATGGGCACCGAGCGATCGGCGTCGATTTTCTGCCGCGCCGGCTGCACCAGCAACTTGGCGTAGCGGCCCCCGTTGGTTCGGACCACCAGAAAGGCCGCGCGGTCGCGGGGCAGCACGCGATCGTTCTCGACAATGGAAGACGTTGTGAGTTTTTTTATCTCTTTCGTGTCTTTCGATTCGACGACCCGCGCCAAGACGGGATTGATGTAGTAATCGAACGGTTCGGCGGCCGGGCACGAGCGCCCCCCAACGAATACGAGGGCAAGGGCCATCAGCGAGGGTCGGCAAAGGTGCATGGGATCTCCTGGAGCGTTTGGTTGGGCGCGCTGCGGAGCGTGGCACTTTTCGCGCCCCGCAGCGCGGCGAACCGTTACTTGGCGGGTGATTTCGTGTAGCTCAGAGCCAACAAGGCGAAGCCGGTTGCTAGGTTCGGGTCGGCTTCGCCGAATTGCCTATCTCCTTTGTTGATGAAACTGCCGTTGTCCTGTTGGCGCTTCTTGAGCGCCTCGAACAACTCGCGCCGCCAATCGTGTTTGGTTCCCTTGGCATCTTCGAAGCGGTCTTCGCCCAGCGCGGTCATGGCCTTGCCGAAGGTGTGAAAGTAGTAGTACAGACCGGCCTGTTTCATGCCGGGGTTCTCGTCGAGCGTGTAATGGCGGCGAATCCAGGAGACCGCTCCCTTGACGCGCGGATCGTCCTTGCCGACTCCGGCATAGAGGAAACTGCGCAGACCACCGTAGGTCATCGCGCCGAGGGAGCGCAATCCGCCCTCGGCAGTTTGATGCTTCTTGTCGTCGGCATCGGGAACGTAGACGAAGCCGCCTTTGTCCTCTTCGGTCGTTTTCTTGGCAAAGGCTTGGTCGTTGGTTTCGCCGGGCAGATTTTGACAGCGGTTGACGAACTTCAAGGCGCGGCGGATGGCAGGATCGTCTTTGGAGACTCCGGCGGCGAGCATGGCGTCGATGAAATACTGCGTGTTGGACATATCGGGTCGGCTTTTGTCGTCGTAGCCGAGTCCGCCGAAATGGACGTTTGCTTCGTCGCCGACGTTTTGCAGCTTTTTGAGATAGTCGGAGGCTTTCTTAATGATAGCGTCGTATTTGCCATCTTTATTGGCTTCTTTGAGGGCCATGACGGCGACGCTGGTAGTGTAATTGGCCAAGCCCTTGTCGTAGATGCCGCCGTCGGCCTTGACGCTTTTCTCCAGGTATTTCAGGCCGCGCGCCACCACGGGATCGTCGGCGCGGAAGCCGTTGCGCAACATGCCGGCGACGACGACAGCCGTGACGCCCGGCCCAGCGATGCGCGGCGAGAAGCTGCCGTCCTCACCCTGATGCGACTTCAGATAGTCCGCCGCCTTTTCCAAGATTTCTTTACGCTGTTGGGGATCGACTCCGGCAGCGTCCGCGGCGATCGCGGAACGCCCCACGACGGCGAATGCGATCGCGGCGAACGCCAGGCCGACGGATGCGCGTTTTAACACGAGATTGCTCCTTATTCCATCGAAACTTGATCTCGAACCAATTGCAAATGTTCGGCAGGCAACTCGATCCGCGAGGGGGAAATCGAATCTTGCCCAAATTGGAACTCTACCAGGTAGAGACGCCGGCCTTTAACGCCTATCGGGCCGCGATCCTCTTTTATCCATCCTTGTAGAAATCGAGTGCCGAATTGAAACTCGACGAGATCGCCCTTGTGGTATCGACGCTCAGCCATGTTTTTACTCCTCCATTTCTCACCAAGGCGCGCTGCCTAGCAGATCCTTTAGGTAATTGTACATCGTCAGATCAAAAGAACGAGCCAAGGCATTGAGTGTGCCGCGCCATCCTTTCACTTTTGCCAGATGAAGTACGGGGACGCCCGACGGAGCAACCGGATCAAAATCTTGGTGCGCGATAGCGTTTCTCCAGCCGATCAGTTCTTGAAGCAAATCTCTCCTGCGTTTGTTCCTGGCATCCAAAGCGTAAACATCCTTCCAAAAATCGACCCCCAGGCGATCGAAGTCGTTAGCGATTGCCCCCGGATGAGGATTACCTCTGCCGAGACTCCGATTCCAAATGAATTCGTTTCGCAACAATACTTGAAACTGGACAGGTAACATCGCAACGAGGTAATCGATGCTCTCGGAATGAAGATCGCGGCAAAAGCCTTGGAAGTGCGAGGACAAGAGTGCGACGTAGGAATAGTTGATTTGCTGGGTCGCATAGCGTCGGCCTCTCTCGGTGCCGCCGACCATGACATGGGCGTGTTCGATCTCGTCCAACGCTTCGGATCGTTCGCCGTTCCATCGGATCAAGGACGCAGAGGACATGAGAGAATCGCCTCGCTACGCCGTTCATTTTTGTCCGACGCGCCGCGGTCGCAACTCGCGCACCCGGCTGCGCTCGAAGGTCAACTCGCCGAGGAAGGCGTGGCGCAAGACCATTTTTCGGTCGTCGAGCGCGACGAGCGTGCCATCTAAGAGATCCGGTTCGGCGCATAGGCCCGAATCGAGGGAGAGGCGAACCGATGCCTTCGCGTTGACTTTCGGCGGTGCGGCGGGGCGGAGAAACGAACAGCCGGAGAGGGTCGTCCACGGGAAAGAACGCTTCCCAAAGCGGCCGTCCATTTCGAGCGTGCGGCGATCGGCTTGTAAAATGCGGCCAAACCATTGATCGTCGTCGAGCGAGCGCACCTCGTCTTGTTCCGGCTCGGTCGGCGGCTTGGGGTGTTCGTCCACAGCACGCTCAAGGCAAAACTCGGTCCATGCCGTCGAGCCGCCTTCGGCTCGCCGACAACGGATTGTCACTTTCTCTAAAAAGCCGCCGGGGCCTTCGTCGAGATTGTACCAGAGTACCTCGTCGTCGCACGTCCAACGTAGGGAACGCGCGCTAAATTGTACGATCGATCGATGCCAACCCGGTGTCTGCTCCACCTTGCGCGCCGTGCCCTTCATCCCCTCGGCTTCGACGACGTAATCCTCGCCGTTTCCCGAAAGGGTGAGCGTCACATGCCGCGAGCGCTCGCCGTGTCGAAACAGGAGATCGACCGTCCATCTTCCACCGCGCGTTGGAGCCTGTTCTCGAAAATTGACGCCGAATCGTCCCGCGGATAATCGCTCCTTTAAGGTGTAAGAAATCGCTTGCTCGTCGGCGTTCAACACCAGCGCCGTCGTCGTCTCCCCGGTCTTTTTCCACTCGGGTTTGCCTTGGGCTGCGAATGCCTTCCCATCGTCGTGCAAGATCGTTCGCCAACCGGGCAGCGATTCGACTGAGGACACGGCAGCGCGGGGAATCTCCAGACGCTCTGCCCAAGCGGTGCGCACGCGCAATTTGTCCTTATCGAGATCGAGAATCTGTCCGGTGATTTGCTCGCCATCCCACAGTAGGATGCGGCGTCCCGCGCCGATGCGGCAGGGCGTTGGCTTTCCCTGAGGGAAGCGAATGCGGGTCAGCGTGTCGGGGGGAATAGCCGCCCCTTCGGTCGTTTGAAAGCGGAGTCGGTCGCCCTCCAAGGTCAGATGGCCGCGCAGCCTCTCGCCGTCGCCGCGCCAGGCTTCTTCGGCGCGACACGCTGAAACGAGAAGCGACAGGAAGACGCCGAGCGCCGTAACTCCGATTCGATGGGGACGACAGCGCAACATCACGCCTCTCCTGGCTGGCCGAACCTTTATCCCCGCGCGAACCACATCGCGCATGTCGATACGAAAAGCAGGAACGCACCGCAGACGAACAGTAAGGCAGACCATGATAACGGCGGATGAATGATCTGAACCCCGCTGTCTTGCGGCGGACATTCGACACCCGCTAACGTAGGGTGCCACTTCAGCGCCGACCCATTTAAACTGAGACCAAGCTGTGGCCGACTTTGGAGCAATGCGCACACTATCGCCGTGAGTAGCAAAGCACCGGATATGTAAACGAACGCAGGGATATCCGATGGTTTTGCGTCTAAAATGGCCAGTACATAATATCGAGAGACTAGGATAGACAAAGTGTTGTTGAGGAAGTGAACCAGCATTGGCAATAACAACGAGCGCGTAGTCAAGTAAATGAAATGCAGCCATAATCCCATGAGCATCGCCATAACACCCTGACACGGATCTCCGTGGATCAAACCGAAGCAGAAAGAACTGGCGATCACACCTAGCAAGGGGCCATAATTGCCAATGAATCCTCGACCCAGAAAACCTCGACACCATAGTTCCTCGCCGATGCCTGGCCCTAATCCAATCGCTAGAACGGCAATGCTCAGCGGCCATTTGTTGAAAACTTCCGACATCTCTTCCATACCAGCGAGCTTTACGTTATCCATATTCGGAACTTGAAAAAAATGACGCATCCAGTCGTAAACGAAAAGGGTACAAACTACAAAGGCAGGGAGGACGAGAGCGATGCCAAGCAAGTCCGCCGGTCGAGTTGGCCGCACGGCCAGCTTTCGCGTCCACCCCGATCCAAACAGGATCCGAGCGGCTATTAAGAAGACGACGAGGACAGCGAATACCGATGTCCAGAAATCAAGCAGGTTGAGTGGATTCCGATCGGAAACGCTGGGTATCCGCTGCGAGGAGCGCAACAAAGCGTAAGAGACGTTGCCTAGAACTGCCAGGAAAGGGAAGCCGGCCAAAACGAGCAGAGTATGAGTCAAGCTAGGACGGCTCAAAGCTATTTGACGCCTCCAGTCGCGTCCGATGACCAGACGAATAACCGCGCAAGAAAAGCCTATTACGAGAACCTCTGCAAATAGCTGGCCCACTGCCAATCCCACGTTCATCGCGCTTGATTTCGCAAGATCGGTCGGATTGCTCCAATCGAGGGGATGGGATTCCGGTGCGACGAAGGAAAGAAGCAAAACGACAACTATGGTCACGAATACGCCGGGCAGTTGCGTCGAAATCCAGAAAAACAGGCACCACAACAATCCCCAGCCGAAATTCGGATGTGGCCAGTGAGATTCCTGAGAGAGTGATCGCGCCGGGAGTACTAAATCGGGAACCACCTTCGGCGGCGCGCTTGTAGCCTCCGCTGAAGGAAGTTGCAGATCGGCAGGCGTATTGGAGGTAGAGTCGTTCTCGCTCATGTCAACTCGCTCAATCAATAAGGGATCTGGCCCCGTTCGTCCATCCAATTATAGATCCACGGATGACGCCAGGGGTTCCAATCCGTGTAGTGCGCCGACACGATCGACAGCGCCAACAGAACGAGGCCCAGCATCCGTCCCCAACGCCGCGCCGCGAGCCAATCGACGACGGGCAGCAGCGTCAACAGCCACAACGGCGACAGCCACATCAACCAGCGTGGCCCATTGCTCCACCCGCCGTAGTTGTCGCTCTTGTAAATGTAGTACCCGATCACGACCGAGGACAAGAAAGCGGTGGCGACGGCAAGCTCGGCCCATAGGCGCGATTGCTCCTGAGCGGGGGGCGTCAGCCCCCTGAGCGAAGTTTCAGGATAAGTCAGCCCCCCGCGTGACGGCTCAGGGGGCTGACGCCCCCCGCGTGACGGCTCAGGGGGCTGACGCCCCCCGCGTGACGGCTCAGGGGGCTGACGCCCCCCGCTCAGGAGCAGTCGCCACGCACCCAAGCCTATCCCCGCCAGCGCCAGCACATAAATCGGCGTCAGCGAAAACCAGCCGTGATGTCCCACAAGCAGATGGAACGCATACGCCCCTTTCGTCTCTCGATTCTTCGCCCAGTCGATGCCGCGCTTCGATTTATCGGGCAAGTTCTTCCAATGGCTGCCCTCGTATTCGTACCACTCCGTTCCGAATTTGCTGTACGCCGGCTCGATCGCACCGAGTTCGGCGTAGTTTGTCGCCGTCAGCGCCGCGACGGGAAGCAGCGCGGCGGGAGCGAACGCCAACAGCGTCTTCTTCGGAAATCGCGGCAACAGCAGCAATCCCAACCCGACGGTGAAGGCCGTGGCGGGTAGCTCGTTCACCGCCGTGAAACCGGCAAAGAAACCGGCGAGGACGAACCATCGCCAACCCACCCCCGGCGAACCGGCAGCGGTGGCAGCCGATAAGATCCGCACCGTCGCATACACGGCCACCACGACGCTGCACGTCGCCAAGGTGTGATTGTTCAGCGAGATGAGAAACGGAGTCACCGAGGTGGCAAAACAGGCCGCCGCCACGACGAAAAGTCGCCCCCAATCGGTCGCGCCGAAGCGATCCGCCAAGCGTGATAACAGCCAGAGGTACACGAGAAACGGCAGCAAGTTGAACGTCAACAGGCATACGCGGACCACGGCAAAGCGATGATCCGATTCGCCGCTCAGCGTCCAGCCCAACGTCTTTTTCAGCAGCCAATACTCGCCGGCGACGAGACACGTCAACAGCGGCGGCTTGGTCGAATAGAATTCGAGCGTATTGGGATCGAGCATCTTGTCCACGCTCTGCCAACCGTCCTCGAAGACGATGCCGCTGTCCTTGCCGGTCTTGCGGTCGCGCCGGCCGATCGCCCAGGTTCCTTCGTCCACCAGCGCGCGGACGGCAGCCCAGCGCGAACGGTCGTTGGAACTGAACGTCGGCATGGCGCGCGGCGCACTCTGTGGCCAAGCGCGGCGCGGATGCTTCGGATCGTCCGGCCAGCTGCGCGAGAGGCTCGGTTCGGAAACCAGTTCGGCGGAGAGAATGCGACCCAACGCCATCCCCGCCGCGGCGACGATGAGGAGGCCGTACACCATTCGACGCAAATCATATGAATTATTCATGGATTACCCCCTCTCGTTTCCCCCTCACTCCCTCGTTCCCACGCTCCTGCGTGGGAACGAGGAGGTGCGAGGAGTCGAGGAAGGTGGCATTCATGGATCTCGCGGGGTGGTTTTATCCGCGATGCTGTAGCTGTCCTCATCGCGGCTCATGTAAGCGGTGACCAGTTCGGCGAGGAAACCGATGGACATCATCTGCGCGCCCAACAACAGCGCGGCGAGGGCGTAGATGAGCAACGGACGCTCGTGCAGCGGGAGGTACGCATCGGGACTCCACAAGCGAATGACCCAAGTGATGCCGAGATACGCCAAGACGAGATTGCCGAGCAGGAAGCTAACGAGGCCGAGGCTGCCGAGGAGATGCTGCGGGCGCTGCCCGAACCCGGTGAGAAATTTAACCGTTAACAGATCGAGAAAGCCTTTAATGAAACGACGCACGCCGTACTTGGAGTGGCCGAAGCGGCGCTGGCGATGGTTGATCTCGAGTTCGCCGACGCGGAAACCGCGCGCCGCCGCCAACACCGGAATGAAGCGATGCAGTTCGCCGTAGAGTCGGACTTCACGGAACACTTCGGAACGATAGCATTTCATGCCGCAATTGTGATCGTGCAGCGATACTCCGGTTAGCCAGCTGACCATGAAATTGAAAATCCGGCTGGGCCAAACCTTGTGCCACGGATCGAGCCGCACGCGCTTCCATCCGCTGACCACATCGAGCGGCTGCCCCGCCTTCGTTTCGTTCAGCAGAGCGAGAAAGCGCGGAATCTCGGCGGGATCGTCCTGAAGATCGGCGTCGAGGGTGAAGATGATGTCGCCGCGTGCCGCATGAAATCCCGCCGACAGCGCCGCCGCCTTGCCGAAATTGCGGCGAAAACGGATGCCGTGAATCTCCTCGTGTTCGCGCGCCAATTCGGCGATGACGTGCCAAGAACCATCGTTGCTGCCGTCGTCCACGAAGAGGATTTCCACCTCGAACGCCTGCGTTCGAGCCACCGCGGCAATCTCGGCGTACAGCGCCGATAGACTCTCGCGCTCGTTGAATACGGGAATGACGACGGAAATCACAGCGGATGCTTCCTATTCGTAGCCTAATAGGCGAAGGAGAAGGTTCCCTTTGGTCCATCGTAGAAGAAAAACAGTGCTGGAGTACGTCTCGACCGAGCAATCCCCGAATCGATTCGCTCGGCTCAAAAACGCACTCCGTCACTTCGACGGACGAAAGGAGCATCTCAAAGCCTTCCCGCGCAAGGGCGAGACTGACCGGCAATCGCCGGGAGGTTTGCGTTCCGCCGGTAGGAGAAGGGGTTAACATGGGCAGCAGTTCGGTCGGTCCAATGCCGAGCAATGCGAGGATCGAGGCGTCGATGGCCGTGGTCTCGGCCCCCGTGTCGATCTGAACCGGGATTCTCTGACGCGACGGGACCGGCATTTGGTTGCGTTGCAGGTTTTTGAGTCGAGGTACATTGACTCCAACGAACAATTCTACGACTGCTCCTTCGACGCCGAGGGCGAGGGTGGCAAGCGGCATGGTTGCAGTCTCCTGGAGGTGTAAAGAGTCCTCTCCGTCTCGCTGATCTTACGGACGAGGAACGCGGCGCTGCCATAACGGTCGTAGCCTACCGTCAGAGCATCTTCGTAGCCATCGAAGACGCCGGCCACCTCATCCTCGTGGATGACGACGAATTTGCCCTTGTCCGCAAGGAGTTCGGGAAGTTTGCGGCGATAGGTTTCCATCTAACGTTCCAAAGTCACGAACAAGCCGGACTCTCGACCTCGGCACCTGGCGCACCGATGTCGATCTCGCCGAGGAGTATTGCCGCTTGGAGATGGAGGTGCGTCTGGCCGTCGAAACGGAAAGCGAATATCAACGCCACATCCGCCATGAAATCTTTCCTCGCCTGCAATGGGGGACGATACCGGGCTGCGGTGTCTACGAGATCCCGATACGCGATATCGAAACCGTCCATCGCGGTTTGCTTTTCAACGGCGGCGTGGAAGCCTGCGACGGTACCAACCAGGATCACGACACATTGCCTCTGACCATTCATCAGATCGGTGTCAGTCTGGTGTCTTACGCGGGGGATCGAGGCATGTGGCACCAACGGCTATTTCGCCGCGGCCTGCGGTTGAGCATGTAATGGTTCAGCCTAAATTGGAAAATCGTGGCGTTCGAGTTAGCGACTAAAGGATGACATCCCTTGACACGCTCAGGGGATTGTACAGGTGTTTGAATCCGTGGCTACGGGTTCCTCTTCTCTGTTGCCGGGGTCGGGCGGGGCCAGGAGCGGCACGGGGAGGTTCAGACGCTGGCACAGGTCCAGGGCCGCGTCGTAGATCGACAACTTTTGGGCGGCAGCCCACAGGTCCAAGGCGTTGCCGGATCGCCCGCACTTGAAACAGTGGAAGGTGTTGGCGTTGGTGTTCACGCTGAAGCAACGGGCCGTGCCCCGCGTCGAGCCGTGCAGAGGACAGGTGCCGCGTTGCTGACCGGCGTGGTCGGAGCAGGGCACGAAGCCCAGCAGGGTCAGTACCTGGGCGATCGTGACGACGGCCCGCAAGGCCGCGAAGTCGAGGGCCGGTTGCGAAGCGTCGGATGCTGTCTGCACTTGGTCAGGGTTCCCCAAGATTTTTTTAACTCCGTGTGGGCTTCCATGAGTTCGGCCATGACTTCGTTTTTGCGTGCGATTTTGGCT
>JAJXWW010000093.1 GCA_021781415.1 Planctomycetota bacterium | reverse complement strand
TTCGCGTTGACTCATGACAATCCGGTCTCCTTCGTTGGACGCGATAGACATAAACCCTCCTTGCCGGGCGCAAAGAGGACATTTCTATCGCGTTAAGACCGGACATTTCTATTGTCGTTCGACAGCGACTACGCCTTTGAGCCTTTTAGAAATCGAACGGATTTTTCTTGACTACAGCGGGCCGAGGCGGTGCAATGGGGAAGAATCAATCCGACATCGAGAAATGCGATCGTTTGCGCGCGTCATCCGTTAGGGATGGTTAGCCGCGCTACCGAGTACGAACCCCGGACGCCTCTCCGCGTGGGGAGATTCCATCCTTTGCATACCCGCATGGTCGGGAGGAGTAACTCTCATGTTCCGGTACTTGCAGAAGCCGCACATCGAATTGGCGCGAGCGATTCTCCGCATCACCTTGGGCTTCGCCTTTTTCGCGCACGGCTACATCAAAATCCATCAAACGAACCTATCGCAGTCGTGGACCGACATGCTGTCGACGAACGTGCAACAACTCATCGGCTGGGGCGAGTTTATTTGTGGACTTTGCCTCATCTTCGGCTTGATGTCGCGCCTGGCCGCCCTCGTGCTGATTGTGGACATGGCCGGTGCCATCGCGTTTGTGATGAAGAACGAAGACTACATCCCCATCGGTGTCGGCCCACACGGCAACTCGTTTAAGGTGGGATACGAGTACAATATCTTGATTATCGCGGTGTCGTTGGCAATCTTTCTGGTGGGCAGCGGTTGGTTCTCGCTCGATGCGATCGTGTATCGTCGTTGGAAAGCGGAACCGGCGCGAGGAGGGTTAGAGGGATCGCCGCACCTCCGAGCCGAAGACACCGTTTCGACTCCCGTACAAGTGGGCGAGCGATAGTCGAACGATTAAACCATCAATGCCTGGATTTCCGAATCGTTTAACTCTCGAATGAAGTTGCATCCGAGGCGATGCCCGTCGGCGACGGCTTGGCCGTTCACGACGCAAGCCAGCAGCGAGACAATCTGCTTGCCCGCGGCATCGACGAGATCCACGTTGGCAAGCTCGCCCACGGGTATCGCCTCCTGAACGTGCAGCGCCAGTCCGCCGACGGCAATATCCAAAATGCGCGCCGGTCGATGGGCGGGGTCCGTGCCGTTGACGCGCTGAACGAAAGCATTGACCTCACAGGGAAAGCGTTGCCAACCGCGCGAATCGGGAGTCGTTGGCCGGGCACGGGATGCGCCGAAGAAAGCCAACTGTTGGTCGTCTAGCTCGCGGGAAAAGCGACAGCCCATCGCCCATTCGCCATCGCCGTGCGGCTGGGCGCGAACGACACAGGCCAACACGGACATCGAGTCGGCTTGCTCCCGCGATGCGATCTGAATGTTGAGGAGAGTCCCCGAATCGAATCGGCGCGGCGAGACGATTTGAATGCCGCCGCGCGAAACGTCGCGGAGCAGGCCGTACACACCCTCATCGGCCTCGTCGTTGGCCTCGCCGCATCGAACCTTCACTTGGAGCGCCTGCCGCACCCAGACGCGCCGATTCTCACCGGCATTGGTGGATTCCGAAGTGGGAGCGAGGGCGAGCGATTGGCCGGTGAGCCAGCGCCAGAACGTCACGGGGGCATTGGCGAGCATGTGGGACTCCGAGAGTGCGATCCGTTCTGTCAAACAATTCGATACAAGGGTAGTCCATGCGAGTCTGGCAGTCAAATGCGCGGCGCGGTCGACGCGGTCGCCAAACGGATTCGTCGGGCGATTTCGCCGAATACCAACACCGAGGCCGTGCCGCCGAGCAGACACAGCCAATCGAACGGCGACAACGGCTCGACCTTGAAGAGTTGTCCCAATCCCGGAACGCTGACGATGAGGGCTTGCACGACGGCCACCGTGCCGGCAATGGTTAGGAAGACCGGGTTCTTCAGAAGTCCGCTCAGTCCGCTGCTCTCCGGGGTGAGCGAGCGACAATTGATCTGATTCCACACTTGGAAAAAGACGTAGGCGGTGAAGAAGATGCTCACTTGACGGACATTAAGAGGGTCAAAATCCCAATCGTCCGGATTGCTGCCGCTGCCGGACTCGAACCAGGAGAAATGTTTCATCCCTAGGAGCAGGACCAGCATGACCGCGACGAAAAAGGAAGCGGTGGCGAAAATGGTCCGCACCATCGCCGGGGTCACGATGTTCTCGTCCTTGCGCTTGGGAGGAGCGTTCATTAAGCCC
This sequence comes from Planctomycetota bacterium, assembly GCA_021781415.1. GTDB lineage: Bacteria > Planctomycetota > Planctomycetia > Gemmatales > Gemmataceae > JAJPHU01. The sequence continues at coordinate 40,487 of JAJXWW010000093.1, read as the reverse complement.
GGACGCGGCGGTTCCGAACACAAGGCGATGGAGGCGAACGTATCCATGATGACGTTAATCCACAGCAATTGCAGGACCGTGAATGGCGGACGCACATTGAAAAACGGGCCGACGAACGCGATGGTCAACGCGCTGACATTGATCGTCAGCTGAAACTGAATGAAGCGTTGAATGTTCTCGTACAGCGAACGGCCCCAATGAACGGCCTTGACGATGGTGGAGAAGGCATCGTCGAGCAACACGATCTTGCTCGCTTCCTTGGCGACTTCCGTTCCAGCTATGCCCATCGCCAATCCAACGTCGGCTTTCTTGAGTGCGGGGGCATCGTTGGTTCCATCGCCGGTGACGGCGACAACGTGCCCTTTTTCTTGCAGAAGCTCGACCATCTTGTACTTGTCCAAGGGGCGCGCGCGGGCCAATACGCGCAGTCCGGTCAACTGAGACATCAACTCGTCCCGCCGGCTCGCGTCCTCGGCGGATAGATCGTTGCGCTTCTTCAAATCCATCAAACGCGCATGCCATTCGTTGAATTGGGCGCTCGTAAGTACCACGGCGTTCGGCGCGTCGATGGGCGATTCGCGGCTCTCGATCAAACCGATGTCGTAGGCGATGGCGCGAGCCGTCTCGACGTTGTCGCCGGTGATCATTTTTACCTCGATTCCGGCTCGACGGCATCGATCGACGGCGTCTTTCACGTCGTCGCGCAGCGGGTCGCGGATGGCCAGGAATCCGGTGAAGACGAGGCCCTTCTCCAAAACTTCGCGCCGTTCGTGCAAGGCATCGTCCTCGGCGGGAGTATCGTTCGGAAGCACCGCGTAACCGAACCCCAGCGTTCTCATGGCTTGGCTTGCCGAGTCTTTCAAGGACGATTGCACCTTCGCGCGTGCTTCCGCCGTCCACTCGCGGACGCCTCCGTCCGCCGTTTGATAGTGCGTACTCTGTTCGAGAACCCACTCTGGCGCGCCTTTTACCAGAGACACCAACTTATCCCCGTGGTGAATCACCGTGGTCATGCGCTTGCGTTCGGAAGAGAAATGGATCTGATACAGCGGAGCGAATTGCAGGCGGGTTTTTGGATACTCCAACCCGGTCTCGTGCAGCCAATGGAGTAGCGAACCTTCGGTGGAATTGCCGACCGTGACGAGCTTGCCCTGTTTCTCTTCGAGATTGGCCGTCGAATTCACGGCGGCATTGAGCGCGATCCAATCGAGAGGGCGTCCGCCGCCGACCGGCGGCAGCGCCGGAGCAAGCCATTGCGGAGTACCGCGGTCGTGAATCTCGCCGTCCCAAAAGACGCGCACCACTTGCATCTTGTTTTGCGTTAGCGTGCCAGTCTTGTCGGAGCAAATGACCGTCGCCGAGCCGATGGTCTCGCAAGCCACGAGTTGGCGGACGAGGCTGTTGGCGCGAGTCATCTTGCGCATGGCGAGTGCCAGGGAGACGGTCACACTCATCGGCAGCCCTTCCGGCACGGCCACGACGATAATGATGACCATGTAGACGAAGTAGTTGAGCAGATGGCCGGCCACCTTGATGGCTTCTTCCATCGAATGCGGCCAGTAGACTTCGCGCGGATCGGCGAAGAACGCGCCGCGCGCCAACAGAGCAAAGAAAATGGCGACGGCGGCAAGATAGCCGACGTTGCTGATGAGATCGGCCAGATTCTTCAGTTTCAGTTGCAGCGGCGTCAATTCTTTGGAGATGGTCAGTTTACGCTGAACGCGCTTCTCGCCGCTGTCTTCGCTCTCGTCTTCTTCGACCTCGGCGGACAATCGGCGCGCGATCTGCCCCAAGGCCGTCGCGTCCCCCACCTCGGTCACGCACATTTGCGCCACGCCGTCGACGACCTGAGTACCCCGATAGACACACCCCAGTTGATCCGTCCCTTCGAGGGCGTCGCTCGGCGGTTGTGGACGTTTGCGCACCGGCTCGGATTCGCCGGTCATCAGCGATTGGTCGACGTACAAATCGGTCGCCTTGACCAGTCGTCCGTCTGCCGGAATCTCGTCGCCCGTCTCCAACACGACGGCATCTCCCAGGCACACGTCTTCGAGCGGGGTGGTGTGAATCGTCCCATCGCGGATGACCTTGACGGTCAGCGAATCCTTGTGCGCGTTCAGCACTTCAAATTCGCGGTCGCTTTTATACTCGCTCAAAAAGGCGACGCCGGTGGCGAGAATGACGGCAACCATGACGGCCAATCCTTCGACGGAAGGATGCCGCGCCACGATCAGCCCCACGAAGAACAGAACGATGGCCGAGACGAAGAGAATGCTTGGAACCCAATGGCCCTTACGAAGAGCGAAAACCGAGCCGAGAACGACGGCGACGACGGCCAAGGCGGTCCCAGCGAGAGAGGGCCGATTCTGAAAGAGATCGACGAACATCGACAACAGTGCCGCGCCGAGCAGGATCTTGATGATCGGTTCGTCGAATTTTTCGAGAAACTTCTTCCATAACGGTTCGCGCGGCAGAGGTGTTAGTCGATTGAAGCCGAACCGCTGCCGACTTTGAGCCACGGCTGCGGATGAAAGACCGTTCTCGGCCGCACCGGGAAAGAGTTGTTCGATGTCCTGAACGGTGCGCATAACGACCTCTCCCTAAAAATCGAACCACGGAGAACGAGGAGAGCGCAGAGAAAAAAGAAAGAGAAAAGGCAAGGAGGAAGAAAACAGCAATTCCATTCTCTTCTTGCCGCCTTCGTTTTTCGTCTCTGCGCTCTCCGCGCGCTTCGCAGCGTGTTATTCGCTCTCACGTCTCCATGATTTCGGCTTCCTTTTTGTCCGCCATCTCCGAAATCTTCTCTTCGTATTTCTTAAGCAGCGCCTGCACTTCATCCTTGCCCTTGTCTCGTTCGTCCTCGGTCATCTCCTTGGACTTCTCGGCCTGCTCGAAATGTTTGTTGCCGTCGCGGCGGATATTGCGGCAGGCAACCTTGGCATCCTCGGCGGACTTCTTGATGCGCTGCGCCATCTTCTTGCGTTGTTCGCCACTCATGGGCGGAACTTGCAAGCGAATGATCTTGCCGTCGTTGGTCGGCGACATGCCCAGATCGCTGGACCGGATCGCCTTCTCCACGTCTTTTAAGACGCTCTGATCGAAGGGCCGAATCACGATCTGCTGCGGATCGGGCGTGCTGATCTGCGCCAGTTGCTTGAGCGGTGTCGGCGATCCGTAATACTCGACGCGCAGGCTATCGACGAGGGCGGGAGTGGCCCGGCCCGTGCGCAAGCCCCGCAGTTCATCGCGGAACACATTGACCGCTTTTTCCATCCGTTCCTCGGTGTCGAGGAGAATTTCATCGCTGCTCATGTTCCCACCTTCTTCCAACCATGTCCACTCGACGCGATCCAGAAAGGCTCGCGCGTTCGATCTCGCGCTGACCCCAAATCGCGGCTAACCACTGACCACGGTACCGATGGCGTGTCCGGCAATGGCGCGTTCGATGTTGCCGTCCTGTTTGAAGTTGAAGACCAGAATGGGCATCTTCGCTTCTTGGCACAAGCTGATGGCCGACATATCCATCACTTGGAGATTATCGCGCAGCACCTGATAGTAAGTCAACTTTTCGTACCGAACGGCGTGGGGATTGATCTCCGGCGGAGCGCTGTAAACGCCGTCTACCTTGGTGGCCTTCAGAAGAATATCGGCGTCCAGCTCGCGCGCTCGCAGGGCGGCGGCGGTGTCGGTGGTGACAAACGGATTGCCGGTACCGCCGGCGAGAATGACGATACGCCGCTTCTCCAGATGTCTCATGCAGCGTCGGCGGATGTAGGGTTCGGCCACGGTCTCCATGCGAATCGCCGTCTGCAAGCGCGTTTCACAGTTGAGGCTCTCCAGGGCGTCTTGCAAGGCCAGGCCATTGAGAACCGTGGCGAGCATGCCCATGTAGTGCGCCGTCGCTTCCTTGATGACATCGCCGCCGGCGCTGAATTGCGCTCCGCGCAGGATATTCCCCGCGCCGACGACAATCGCCAACTGCACGCCGCGTTCGACGATGCGCTGGGCCTGCCGGGCAATGCTCAAGGTTTCGTCGATGCTTATCCCGCTTTTGCCGGGATAGCCAAACCCTTCGCCGCTCAGTTTCAGAATGACGCGCCGATATTTTGGCCGTAAAGGATCGTTGCTGCCGTGTTCGTCCATGAGGTGCTTCTCGATATTCGGTTGACGCGGATCTCTCCGGGATTATAGAAGTGCCCGCGTCCATCGGCGAGAGAAGGCGAACCGGCAGCGTGAGCTGCCGGGTAAGACAAACCGGCAGCGTGAGCTGCCGGGTAAGACAAACCGGCAGCGTGAGCTGCCGGGTAAGACAAACCGGCAGCGTGAGCTGCCGGGTTTGTGGGCCATAGACCCGGCAGCTTACGCTGCCGGTTCGCCTTAGTTACGCATCCAGACGGCGAAGCGGTCGCCGTCGAGGGCCAAGTGCCAGCCGCCACCAGGCGACCAGCCGCGCCGGCCCAATTTCACGGCGACTTTGCCATCGACGATCGCCGCGTACAAACCTCGATTCGCTTCGCGGATGTCAACGTGGCTGCGGGCATGGATGCCGCAGTGCTTGCGCAGATGCATCAACCGTTCGATGCGCCGCCGAGTCGGTTCGCCCCAATCGAAGAAGTGCGACCAGAAGACGCACGGCGTGCCGGGATGCGTCAGCATGTAGGCGTAGCCGATGCTTACCGTGTCGCCGGGAAAGTGGCGGGTTCCGTCGTTGTGACAACTGTTATCGTAGTCGCGGCGATATTCGGTATCGTGATTGTCGAGAAAAGTCACGGAACGACTGGGCCAGAAACCGAGCAGTCCGGCCGGGACGGCTCGGCCATTGTGCGTCGAATGCAGCCGTCCGTAGTCGTCGCTCAGACAGGCTTCATACAAGAGATAGCGAGTGGGAAAATCGAAAGCCGTGGTCTTGCCTCCGGTGGCGTCGATCCAACTCGTCACTTTTTGGCGGTCGCCGTCGTAGAATTCGCCCACGGAGAAGCCCGGCGCGGTAGCGTCGTTGTAGTCGGCGATAAAACGTCCGGCGTAGCCTTTGGTCAAATCGTAGCGCCAGCCTTGAAAGCCGAGATTCTTGAGACGGCGCAGGTAGGTTTTGATGGCGTTGCGCACATCGGGGTTGGTGTGATCGAGATCCCGTCCGGCGGCGTGATGTTCGCCAGAGTCGGGATTGCCGGTTCCCACGCCGGACGAGTCGTCGCGAGCGATGGCCGCTCGATTGTCGGCGAACGGCGGATCGTCGAAATCCGCGCCACTGGTGTGTACGCCGACACGGTGATTGATGACCACGTCCGCCAAGCCGCGCACCGGCTCCAAGGCGTTCAAGGCGGAGCGCAATTCCTCTTCGCGGCCGTAAGCCGTGTCGAACGTGTTCCACCGGCGCGGGATGTAGCCTTGGGGCGCGAGCGAATCGGAGGGCGGGGGGAACCAGACCCAAGTAAAGCCCGCCGCCTTAATCGCCGCCGTGTTGTCCTCGATGACGCGATACCAACTCGTTTTCGCTCCGGTCGCCGGATCGACGCCGCCTCGATGCGATTCCCAGTGAAAGCCCTCCAATAGAATATCTCGACCGTTTCCGATGTAGTGTTTCACCTCCGCCGGGGTCTGACCCTGGGGATAAGAAACGACAGCTACCCATGGCACTCGAATCTCTTGCTGCATATTTTCGTCCGCCCTCGAAAAGGGAACGCGGCGTCTCCGAGGTATACCGCGTTCCAGCTCGCCTACGATGTGCTTCAAACAGGACCACGTCGCCTACATGGCCCTCCCTTGAAAGCGCGCCGAACTCACGATCCGGCAGTTTTCCGACGAGCGGAGTAGGAAACCCATCGGAATGAGTGAGCAAGTAGCGCGCCGTTGGAACTAACTCAACAATGGCCGATAACCGAAAGCGAGCGTGAGTCGACCCACGAATTTTGTGCAAGAAATCTCCCAGGTCGCTCGTTCAGTTGTTGTTGCTCGCACACTTTCTCTCTTCCTCGCAGATTACAGCTGAATGCGCGAGGGAGCGCAACCACCATCGGCAGGAACGACACGAAACATGAGAGAAAATCAGCGTCCGCGTGGACGCCGAAAAAATTCGATGAGGCTAGGACGACCTACGACCGGATCGTATCATTTTGCAGCATGTGTAGCGCATTTTGCGCTCGGTCGCAAGGATCGGATTGCGGCAACTCCAAGAGCGCGCGCAGCCGAGCGGCTGCTTCGACGAGAAGCTGCGGAGGCTGAGGCCACTGTTCGAGGACGATGACTCCCTCGTAGGCCCGCCGGCACAGACGTTTGACCAAGGCTCGGATCCCGGAGTCGTCTTCGCGCGAAGGTCCGGTGAATAGCGTCAGGTGGCGATCGCTATCGCCGTGGTTTTCGTGCGCGTGAAGGTGGACGATCGGAAGATCGGCGGCGAGGAGATCGACGTAACGGATGAAGTTATTGTGCGTTGGTTCGCACAAGTTGGCGTGGCCGATGTCCAGACACATACCTACCGCGCCGGCGGGAAGCCTCGGCACTTTCGCCAACTCCTCGAAGGTACGGTTAAAGTCGTCCGGGGTCGTCTCCGGCGTGTTCTCGATACTCACGCGCAAGCCCAACGTCGAGGCGCGACGAAGGACCGGCGTGAGCGCCTCGACGTAGCCGCGCGATCCTCGGTCCATGTACAGGTGCAGATTGACGATATCGGCCCCGATGTCGCGGGCAAACTCGACGCTGCGGAGCAAGAGGGGCACACCATCCTCGTTCAAGGGATTCGCTTGCCAGGGAGCGTGAACGGTGAAACGAATATCGTGGGCGATGCCGGCAGAGCGGATCTCGGCTCGGCGCTCGACATCCATGTCGGCCTCATCCCATCCCTGGACTCTCCCGTCTTCGTAAACCTTTTTGTCGGCGAACCACTCGAAGGCATCGAAGCCGTTTTGGAGGGCGAAATCGAACGGCTCGAACGGATTGGCGCTCGAAACCGCCGTTTGATTTCCGATACGAATACGGCGCATCGCAGGATACCCTTTCTTTGCACATAATCATCGAATGCCGCCATCGATCAGAGACCAACTTGCGGTCGAGTTTGCACGACGTAGAGTCGCTCGCCAGCCACGGCACCCTCAATATCTTGAGGCGCGCCAAGCAACCGCTCGACCTCCACGCCAAGCCGGGCAATGGAACGCAGCAATTGTTCTCGGTAGGCGGCATCCCACACGAGTTTCTCGGTGCGATAGTCGAGCAGTCGATGTTCCGGCGCTTCGGCTAAATAGCTATCGTAGAGTCCCGCACCGGCAAAGTCCTCTAAATCCTCACCGTTGGAGTCGGATCGAAAGATCACTCCCTTGCCGTAGATGCCGATTTTCTTACTCGGATAGCACGAGATGCGCGGCTTGAGATCACCTTTGTCGCATAGGAAACCGAGCGCTCGCCCGGAGTAATTGCCGACCAGGGTTTCGCCCATGCCCAAGACGACCTCGGCAAACAACTCGTTTCGGTTGCCGGTCAACGGATTCGCCGTGTGCAGAACGAAGGCGTAGTCGGCGGGAACGACTTCTTGGATGAGAACGGCCATGTGCAGACTCTCGTGGGAGACGCCACGAGCGCGGCGCGACAGATAGGCGCGATCATTCCATTTCGATGCCCAGACCCGGCGGATGGCATTCCAACTCGGTTCCCAGGCAGCCGTCGGCAAGCTGGCGCGTTGCCATTGCTCGTTCAGAGCCGCCTGCAATTCCGGCGGAGCGGATAGTTGCAGCACATTCTCGCGCACGGCGGCGAGCTTCGAGGATGGATCGTCCCCGGCGTTCGCCAGCAAAGTCTCGCACTCTTCTCGAAGCCGACGATTGCGGTCGTCGGCCAACGCGCGCTCCATGATACCGAAGGGTATGGCGATCGACTTCGGCAAATGAATCTCGTTTGACAGCCGGCCGATCAGACCGTTCAGATTGTTCGACTTGCCGCCCACGACACCCGGTTTGAACTCTTCTTGCCCAATGACCCACCCGACAAAGGGGGGCGTCGCCGATTGAATCGAGGGATGAGGCACCTGCCGCGCCGTGGAGCGTTCGCCTCGTTGGCTCGGATCGGCATTGCTCCCTCCCTCGGCATAGAGCAAATCGCCGCCGGGCGAAACGGAGAGCGAGAGGGTTTTGTCGGCCAAGGCTTTCAATCGTTGATACTCCTCGGCGTCGAAACAGGTGGCGAAGAGAACGCCGGCATTGCGGGCGCGCACGGCAAGATGGGCAACCAGATCGAGCGTGGAGCGGGAGAGTACCGCCGTCGCTCCTTCGGGAATTTCTTCGTCGCCGCCCACCTCGTCGGCGATCAAGACAACCGGCTCGGCGAAGCGCTCGCTTTGCACGTCGTGGAGCCGTGGAACGCAACGCACCTTTCCGACGGCGTGCGCGGCGCTGACGATCTGCCATCCGCCGAGTCCCGCTTTTTCGCGCAACGCGCGTTCGAGCGGACGCAACAGCAGAGACAAAGTGAAGGCAGGCCCGCCTCGAATCACGTCTTCGCTAAAGAGTGGGATCGTCCACTTTTCGGCGTGAAAAGCCTCGCCCAACCCCTCGGCCTTGGGTTGCAGGCGCTGGTAAAGAACGTGCGTGAACTCCTGCACCCAGCGACCGACGCGATCGCTCACGCTCAGCGCGTGCAATGGCCAATCGCGTTCGTCGCGCGGCAGGGCCAGCAACTTTTCCCAGTGACCGACGCAAAAGGTCAATTCGTTCGATCCGACGGTGAAATTGAGGTTTTGCAACGCAAAACGAACCAAGTCCGTTAGTTCGTTGAGACCGAGTTGGCCGATGTTTTGTCGTTCGACGGCCGAGCGCAGGCAATCTTCCAACGCCAGATCGAGGAACAGCAAATCGCGCAGCGCGGCATCGTCTTTCAGGCCCGCCATGATGCTCGCCACGTTCGAGCGCGCCTCGGCAACCGCGCGCGCCACGCCGAGCGCGCTCGAGTCTTTCCCGCGAATTCCGAGGATCGTATCGAGTCGTTTATTCATTCCGCCATCGAGCCGACCGCGTGCCGCGGCAATGGCGCTTTCGAGGTCCGTGCCCGAATGCACCGATTTGAGGATTTTCAAGAAGTTCTCGAACTCGCCGATCAAGACATCTTTGCGGTCGGCGTAGAAGGTCGGCTCGCTCTTGATGGGCCGCTCGAAACTTTGCAGGCGCGCCCGCGTGACGCCTTCCGCCTCCAGGGTGCGATAAAACGTGTTGCCGTCGCCGTTGCTCCGTAAAAATGCCAGGTAGGCCCGACAGATGGCCACATCGTCCGGCGTGGTGTTGTTGTGTAGCTTCTGATGCCATTCCTCAATGAAGTGTCCGGCCATTTCCTTGATGTGATTGCGGTGCATAATGTGTAAAATCTCATCGCGCACGCGCTGCCCTTCGCCGCCTCTTCCCAACGTCGTGAACATCTGCCGCGCCCAGAAACGGGAGTGCGAATCCGCCGAATGCGAGCGCCAGACGCCGGCCAACCGCGCCGTCAAGCGATCTTGCGCGTGGCTCAGTTCGCGCGGCTTGGTGTTGTAATTGCGTTGCCAGTCGAGTTGGCGAATGGCGCTGAAACGCAGCCAGGCAAACAGCAGTGCCAGCCCGTCTTCGTCGTCCTCGGCTTTGGCGAGTAGATCGTGACACAGGTTGAAACGGTGCATCAGCGTCCACGAGCCGGACCCCATCTCGACGCCGACGATCTGCTCGGCGAGGTCGGCGGCGACCGGCGAGGTGAAGCGGCTATCCCTTTCCGGCTCGAACAAGGAGACGAAGAGATCGCTGCCGCCGCTCTTGAGCCAAACGTCGTCGGCCTGAAGGAGAACGAACCGCAAGCCACGCGGTCCCCCACGGTCGGACGGTTTGGCAAAAGTCAGTTCGAGATACTGAAGCCCGTCCCTCTCGGTAAAAGCCGTTTCCGCCGCTTTCTCGTCGACCAGAACCGTTCCTTGCAAGCGATAGGCTTCCGGCGGTGCCAGCCATTCGCGTTGAAATTGCCAGGCTAATCCCCAATGGAGCTTCATTGGACCCGCCGCATCGCAAACGAAGCGGACGCGCGCCGCTTCCGCCGTGCGGACGACGGCAACGGCGAGACGGTCGCCACCATCGAGTGCGAACGTCTGTCGGAGAGCCGGCACCCCTTCCAGCCAGGCCGTCAACGCCTCTTCCGGCGAACGTCCGCCGCGCGGCAGCGGCACGACGAAATCCCCGCTCCCACTCTTTATCCAGCGATTCTCCTTGGGCGAATAGACGACGAAGGAAAGACCGCGCCAGCGATTCGGCGCTTCGAGGCGGATGGTCACTTCCTTCTGCCCGTTGCCGGAAAATGGGGTCCGCACGGCTCCACCCTCGACGGCTTTCGTTCCTTGCGGCCAATTGTCCTGCGGAGGCTGGCTCCACGCCCCGCCGAGTTGACGGTTCAGCCCCCAGTGCAGAACCGCTTCGTTGCTTTGACTCAGATGAATCGTCAGAATCGTATCCTTGCCGTTTGCTCGCTGGGTGACGCTGACGCCTTCGGCAAGTTGAAAGGTGGTTTCGGAGTAGGATGTTGCAGTCATGTCGGAGGATCCTCCTGGCGAACGATTTCCTTGTCGGTGCGAACCGTCAGGACGATGTGCAAGTCGCGTGCCCAATAGATCACCGACCGAAATCCGGCAGCGAGACGCCACGACGGCAAACAATAAAATGTTATGCCGAGGATGGGAGGGTTGTCTACGGGAGTCTCTCCAAGCCGTTCGCCCTCCAACGAACGGTCTGTCTTGTCAACCTTCTCCGCGCGCATTACTATGTCTGAACCGTTCGATTGGTATTACAAAGTATTTCCTCTTGAGGTTCTGGCTATGACGAGTCCACGCGGCGTTCGGGCGTTGGGATTGGTGGCGGCGATCGTGATGGTGGCGGGATTGGCGGGTTGTACGCGATCGACGCCGCTCTGGAGCAAACGAGGCGGGCCGCCGAGAGTCGTCGTGACCATTCCCGCGCTCGATAACTTTGTCCGCAAAGTCGGGGGCAAGCATGTCGGCATCGTCTGCCTCTGCACCACGCAGGGACCGCACCATTATCAGTTCAATGCGCAAGACGCCATTCTCCTGCGCGAAGCCGACTTGTTCTTCGCCATTGGACTGACCCTCGACAACAAGTTTGCCGATCCGATTCAAGTACAAAGCCACAATCCGCGTCTCCAATACGTCAAACTCGGCGAACGGCTGCCCAAGCACCTGTTGCAGAGCAACGAAAGCGAACACGAACATGGCAAGGAAGAAGATCACGACCACGATCACGATCACGGCGAATACGATCCGCACGTGTGGCTCGGCATCCCGCAGGCGATTCGGATGGTCGAGATCATCCGCGACGAATTGAAAGCCGTCGATGCCGGCCACGCCGCCGAATACGACGAGAATGCGGCCGAGTACATCGGAAAGCTCAAGAAGCTCCACGAATACGGCAAGGAGAAGCTGAAGGACAAGAAGAATCGCAACCTGATCGCCTTTCACGAGTCGCTCGGCTACTTCGCCAAGAGCTTCGATCTGAAAATCGTCGATGTCATCGAGACGATCCCCGGCGCGGAGGCCGCGCCGGCTCACCTCGTCAAGCTCGTCAAAGAGTGCCAAGAGAAGAATGTTCGCGTCGTGGCCGTCGAACCGCAATATCCCAAGGAAACCTCGGCGGAACAGTTGAGACGGCAGAAAAAGGACATCCAAATGGTGGTCGTCGATCCGCTGGAAACGGTCGAGGACAAGAAGGAACTAACGGAAGATGAAAAAGAGTTGAAAAGTCCAGATTGGTACGAGACGAAGATGCGGATCAACCTGAACAATCTGGCCGAGAACCTGCGATGAGTGTCGAGTTAGTGACGATAACCGATCTGCGCGTCACGTTGAATGGCAATCCGATTCTGCGCGGCGTCGATGCCGTCTTGGAGCGGGGCAAAATCACGGCGTTGATCGGTCTGAACGGCGCGGGCAAAAGCACGCTGCTGCGCGCCTTGGTCAAAGAGGTGCCCTATACCGGCCGCATCCAGTTTCACTGTGGCCACGATCATAGCCGACCCAATCCCAATCACGTCGGGTATGTGCCACAACGCCTGCGCATCGAGGCGAATCTCCCCCTCACGGTGTACGATCTCTTTGCGATCACCCTGCAACGCCGCCCATTGTTTTTGGGTGCGACCAAGGCCGTGCGCGACCAGATGGCGCATCTGCTCCAACGCGTGAACGCCTCGAACTTGATCCATCAACCCGTCGAGAAGCTCTCCGGCGGCGAATTGCAGCGCGTCTTGTTGGCCTTGGCCATGGAACCGAACCCCGAACTGTTATTGTTGGACGAACCGGCGGCCGGCATCGACTTCAAGGAGGGCGAGAAGTTTTACGATCTCATCGCCCAGCTCAATCGAACGACGGGAGCAACCATTCTCCTCGTCTCCCACGATACCCATGTGGTCGATCGCATGGCCGATCACGTCCTTTGTCTAAAGGACGGCCGCATCGCCTGCCAAGGACACCCGCGCGAAATCGTCGACGAGAAAATGCTCGAACAGATTTTCGGCGGACACAAGGGCTTTTACGACCACCATCATCCACGCGCCATCCAGGAAGGGGGAACGGGAGGGACGGCGGAATCGACGTAGGCTCGTAGCTCGAACCGCTTCAGGCTGTCTCTTTGCGAGAAGGCTCGAAGGCGAACAGAAACACCGCAACCAACGAGACCATGACCATCGAACCGACCGCGAATGCCGGTTGCAATTCCTCGCTGGCCCAGTGGCGCAACGCTCCAAACAGCAGATTACCCAAGAGCATTCCCGTTCCGGTCACGAAAGTCAGCAGCGATTGCACGCTGGCGCGCAGTCCGTCGTGAACCATATCGTTGACGAAGACCTGCCCGGCCACGAACACGCCGGCCACGCACAACCCATTGAATCCCAACGAGGCGACCACCCACTCGCGCCTACCCGCCAAGGCTTGAAAGCTCAGACTCAGAGTCCAAGCCGCGAGGCCGGCCAGGATCGTGCCGCGAATCCCCATGCGCCGCAACATGCTCGGCAACAGCGCCAGGGCGATTACCTCGGTGGCTTGGGCGATGGTTAAGAGGCCGGGCAACGCCTCTTGCGGCGTCAGGAAACGACGAAGCAACAACGGCGTGCCCTGAGTGCCGAACGGATAGGTGATACACACACCGAACAGGCACAGAGCATAGACGGAGAAGGCACGGCCTCGGAGCAAACCCAAGGCGTCCAGCGGCGCGGGCCGATGGTCGAGACTCGGACGCGGCGGAGTGTACGGCAGCGTTAGCGCGTAGGCCGTCAGGACGAACGACAGGATGCCGCCGATCCGAAAGAGGTCGGACAACTCGTTCGCGGGAGTTTCCGCGACGCTTCGACCCAGAAGCCGCCCCATCCATTGAAAGTTTCCGAACCAGTAGGAAACCGTCCAGGCGGCCATCATCCAGCCCACCGTACCCCACAACCGCACTCGACCGAATTGCAATCTCGGTTGTTTGAGGTGCGAGAAGCCGATCGTCGCGCCGAGCATCCAAATCGGGCCGGTCATCAACCAATACCCGAGAGTGCCGGCAAAAACGAGGAGGGGTTGCCTGGCATCGGCGAGCAGCCATAAATCGAAGCCGGCAAGCAGCGAACAGAGGGCAAGCAAGCGTTCGGCTGGCATCCAGCGGTCGGCAATGTGACCGGCAAACAGCGGTGCCGCAGCCGTCGCCAACGCCTGTGTGGCACAGCACACGGCGACGCCCATGCTGGTGAATCCGAGCTGTTCGTGCAGATAGAGGCTGTACAACGGCAGAACCGCACCGGCCGGAGCGTAGAGCAGGAACATCAACAAACAGAGACGACCGTGCAAAGACTTCTCCCAATAGCGGTCATTCCTTCCGCCAGCCGGTGCCGCCGGGACGGTCTTCGAGGGTGATGCGCAACTGGCCGAGACGCTGGCGAATGGTGTCGGCCACGGCAAAGTTTTTGGCCTTGCGCGCCTCGGCACGCAGGTCGATCAACAGTTGCATCAGACCTTGCACCAATTCGTCGCTCGCTCCGCCGCTCTCCGGGGCTTGTGCGAAAAGTCCCAAGATTTGGCTCAATTCGCGCAGCACCACCGCGCCGCGCTCGAACTCGGCGACCGATTCTTTCGTCTTTCCTGCCCCTTCGAGTTGCTGGGCGTCGGCGAAGCGGTTGAGCGCCGTCAACAGTTCGTACAGCGCTCCGATCGCGCCGCCGGTGTTGAAGTCGTCGGACATGCAATCGAGGAAGGTCGAACGTAGGCGCGAGATTTCGTTGAGGAACTCGCTGGGAGGCGATTCGTCGAACGGGGCGTGTTTCGCCGGCGCGATCAACGCGAAGAAACCGCCTCCTTGGATGCGCTGAAAGCGCTCGAAGAAGCGATAGAAATTGTCGAGACTGCGGCGCACCTCGGCGAGGCGTTCGTCGCTGTATTCGATGGGACTGCGATAGTGGGTGTTGAGCAGGAGAAAGCGCACCGTCTCGGCGGAATGTCTCTTGAGAAGATCGACAATGTTGACGACATTGCCCACCGAGCCGGCCATCTTCGCCTGACCCATTTTGAGCAAGCCGTTGTGCATCCAATAGCGCGAGAACGGTTGATCCGTGAACGACTCCGATTGAGCCAATTCGTTCTCGTGATGGGGAAACTGCAAATCGAGGCCGCCGCCGTGGATGTCGAGCGTCTTGCCCAGCAGCTTCATGCTCATGGCCGAGCATTCGATGTGCCAACCGGGACGGCCCGGTCCCCACGGACTCGGCCACGACGGTTCGCCGGGCTTCGATCCCTTCCACAGCGCGAAGTCGCCGGGATTGCGCTTCTTGTCGCTGACCTCGATCCGCGCCCCCGCCTCCAACTGTTCGGGATCGCGATTGCACAATTTGCCATAATCCGGATCGCTTGTGACGTCGAAATAGACATCGCCGCCGGACGGATAGGCATGGCCCTTGTCGATTAGTCCTCGCATGATCTCGATCATCTCGGCAATATGCTGCGTCGCCTTGGGGAATTCGTCGATGCCGGTGACGTTGAGTTTTTTGAGACAATCGAGATAGTCTTCGGTCATGCGCTGGGCCAACGCTTCGACCGAGGTTCCCAACTCGCGGGCGCGGACGATGAGCTTGTCGTCCACATCGGTGATGTTGACTACCCACTTTACCTGATAGCCGAGGTAGGTCAAAAATCGTTTAACCGTATCGAAGATGACCGGCCCAACCATGTGACCGATATGGCTGGGTTTGTACACGGTCGGCCCGCAAACGTACATGCGCACTTTACCGGGTTCGACGGGATGGAACTCTTCTTTTTGACGAGTCAGCGTATTGTAAACGCGCAAGGCCATAGGGATTCCTTCACGGCTTCCACCCGGTTAGCCGCGACGCGCAGCGGAGCGCGAACCGTCCGCGCTCCGCTGCGCGTCGCGGCTAACCGGAAAGTTGTTGACGTTCGATCAGCGCGACGACTTGACAGGCCATCGCCTCGGCACGGCCGATGTGGCCGACGTGTTCGCCGGTCTTGGCTTTGACGTTGACCGCGCCCGCGTCGAGTCCGAGCAACC
Organism: Planctomycetota bacterium; assembly: GCA_021781415.1. Lineage (GTDB taxonomy): Bacteria > Planctomycetota > Planctomycetia > Gemmatales > Gemmataceae > JAJPHU01. Next base: position 24,954 of record JAJXWW010000093.1, on the reverse strand, counting down.
CGGCCAAGTTGTCGCGGATGTCGGCCTTGATCGGGCCGAGTTTCGGTTCCTGAGCGAAGATAATGACATCGAGGTTGACAACGTGCCAGCCCTCGCGGCTTAGCCGTGCGAGTGTGTCGCGCAGAAACAGCCGCGAATCGGCGTCTTTCCACTTCGGGTCGTTATCGGGGTAGGCATCGCCGATGTCGCCGAGTCCGGCAGCGCCGAGCAAAGCATCGGTGAGAGCGTGCAACACGATGTCGCCATCGCTATGTCCGGATAGGCCGCGCGCATGGGCAACGCGAACGCCACCGAGTATCAAAGGTCGGCCTTCCACGAGGCGATGCGTATCGTGTCCCAAACCAACGCGAACGGTACTCATGGCGTGGATTGTAGCGTGAAGACGGCGTAAGTGACAACGCCGATCCGTTGCACATTTCAACCGTTCCGCTCGCGCGCACGTCGTATCGAGAGTGCAAGCAATCGAGGCGGCCCTCCGCTTGCAAGCGAGACATAGCGAGATATTTGTACAATATCCCCATGGATGCTCTCGACCCGCTTGCCTTGTTTCTACCTCCCCTGGAACGCTGGTTTCGCGCCGCGCTTGGCGAGCCGACGGCGGCGCAGCGGCTGGGTTGGCCTGCGATTGCGAGGGGAGAGAATACGCTGATTCTCGCACCCACAGGGTCCGGGAAAACATTAGCGGCGTTTCTGGCATGTCTCGATTCCCTTTGGCGGATGCCGGACTTGCCGCGCGGCGTGCGCGTGTTGTACATCTCGCCCTTGAAGGCGCTCAACAACGACATCTATCGCAATTTGCAACTGCCGCTGGAAGGCGTGGCGCAAGCGGCGCGCGACATGGGCTTGTCCCTACCGATCCTGGAGGCAGCGGTTCGCACCGGAGATACCCCAGCGGCGGAGCGGCAACGCCTCATTCGCAAGCCGCCGCATGTTCTCATCACCACGCCGGAGCCTTCTCCGATCCGACGCCTGATTTTGATTGACAGCCGTGAGATCCGTGGTATACTCACGACATTAACTACCTAAAAATGGCCCGACGCTGTCCCAGCCTCGTGCGGGTGGCGTGACAAACCGGAGTCCGTGTCAGGCGAGAAGCACCGAGAGTAACATATGGATCGTTCCGCGACCTCTATTGTAGGCATATCCCTCGTACTGATTTGCGGCACGAGCGTAGCACAACAAACGAGCGCTGCACGAGCCAAACCGGCGGAATGCTACATCGGTGCTCTCAAGCATCTGGCGAATGGAGAGCATAAGGAAGCTTACGCGGACATACTACAGGCGAATAAATTGCGTCCCGGATTTAAGCCGTATGAGCAATTGCTGGCCTAACTGGAGTCGATTGCGCAACGGCACAATTTGCGAGACTACGCCCTCGCCGCTGGGAAGGAGGATGAATCGTCGGTAGAGCAACTGGCTCAGTACTTGAAAAAAGGGGCAAAAGACGAGGAGTCGAGGGCGTGGTTGCTGTATTGTTGGGTCGCCGACCGAATCGCCTACGATGTCAAGTCCTTCCTGTCCGGCGATTATGTCAAGAAGGATTACAGTCCCGCAGCGGTGCTAAAGCAGCGGCTGGCCGTATGTGAGGGGTACAGCAAACTTTTTACAGCCATCGGCAAGGAGATGGGACTTGATGTTGTCTCGATAGCCGGCTACGCCAAAGGGTTTGGCTATCGCGCGGGTGTCGAACTCGACGACAAATTCAGCCATGCTTGGAATGCCGTCAAGATCGGCGATAAGTGGCGACTGATCGATGCCACCTGGGGGGCCGGCAGCGTGGATGGCGAGCAATTCAAGAAGGCGTTTAACGACTTCTATTTCTTTCCACCTCCTCAAGCACTCATTCTAAGCCATTATCCGAAGAAGCGGGAAGAGCAGTTCCTCGATAACGCGATTGCGTTGGATCAGTTCAAGTCTTGGAAAAAGGTGAGGGTTCGACCGCTGCTGAATTACGGATTTTCCCCGTCTACTATTCAGGATAAACTTACTCGCAACGTCCAAGTAGTCGAGGCGTTCCCGGTTGCCTGCCCAATCAAAGTACAGGCTCCCTTGGAGCAGGATCTAGATACCGAGAAGTATTACACCGTCAAAGTAGAATCTCTCGTCGTCTCGGACGTGGCGATTATCCACGCTGGCAAATGGTATTATTTGAACAAACGGGCAGATGCTTTCACCCGCACTTTCCGCGGCATGGAGGGCGAAATGATGGTCGCCGTCAAGCCATTCGGTCAGAAGGGGTACACGCACATCCTCAAGTATCAGGGCGTCAAGAGTCGTGGTCCTGCACCATCCGGAAAATAACTATTATTCGGAGGATATACGCCATGAGTCTCACAAGTTTTATCAAAAAGAACGATGTGAAGGCGAAGCTCAAACCTCTTCGGCCCCAGCTGTCGCGCAAGATCGCCGCACCGCTCAAGGTTGAGCCAAAGAGCAAACGCTTCGGAATGGTCGGAACGGCATTCGATTACCTGCTGCGCTTTGAACTCCAACGCCGTGCGCCGCATACCGTGACTAAACTCTGGGTGGCCGAACATGTTCCCGACCTTATATGGAAAGGAACAGAAACAAATGGCGGTGGCCTTCTCCTACTCGACGGGCTGGAGATTGGCGACAATTTGCTACGCTATAATCGAGCCGCCATAAAGATAGCGGATAGGGCCAGGGAAATTGTGGAAGTTGCCAAAGCCGCAGTTGCCGCCTATCGGAATTTCCGGACGCCGAACCGAAGCCAACAGGCTGAACTGGCCGCTCACGCCATCCGTCTGGCCAAGCTGGATGTGGTCTTCCGCGCCCATAAGTTTGATCTAACATTTGAAAAAGCTGAACCGGAAGACGTTGAAGATTTATTAACCTTGTTGGAGATCGCTCCTTTCGACAAATTGATCCACAACAAGAATGTCTTCCTCAATCCCACCTTCGGAGAGACTTCCAAATTAGTCGGCGGTGCCGACGCGGACCTTATCACCGGGGATATACTTGTTGATCTTAAGACGATCACGAAAAGTGAAATGGGCGCGGATGACCTAGACCAGCTGTTCGGCTATTACCTGCTCGCTTGCCGTGAGCGGCAGACCGACCCGACGTTCCCAGAAATTAAGCGGCTGGCGTTCTATTTCAGCCGGCATGGTTATCTTTGGATCGAAAATGCGAAAACATGGACGGACCACCCGCAATTCGCTGAGGTAGAGAAATGGTTCTTCCAACGCGCGAAAGAAGAGCCTGGTAATCCAAAGAAATCGTAGGAGATATTTGTACAATATCCCCATGGATGCTCTCGACCCGCTTGCCTTGTTTCTACCTCCCGTGGAACGCTGGTTTCGCGCTGCTCTGGGCGAACCGACGGCGGCGCAGCGGTTGGGGTGGCCTGCGATTGCGAGGGGAGAGAATACGCTGATTCTCGCGCCCACAGGGTCCGGGAAGACATTGGCCGCGTTCCTGGCTTGCCTCGACGCATTGTGGCGGCAGCCGGAGTTGCCGCGCGGCGTGCGAGTGTTGTATGTCTCGCCGCTCAAGGCACTGAATAACGACATCCATCGCAATTTGCAACTGCCGCTGGAGGGCGTGGCGCAAGCGGCGCACGAGATAGGCTTTTCCCTACCGCTCTTGGAGGCGGCGGTTCGCACCGGAGATACTTCAGCGGCGGAGCGGCAACGTCTCGTTCGCAAGCCGCCGCACGTTCTCATCACCACGCCGGAATCGCTGCATCTGATGTTGACCTCGCGCGCGCGGGAGACACTTCGAGGCGTGACGCATTGTATCGTCGATGAGATTCACGCGCTTTGCACCAACAAACGCGGAGTCTTTTTATCGCTGTTAGTCGAAAGGCTGCAAGCGATTCAGACGACTCGCTTCGTCCGCGTCGGCCTGTCGGCGACGCAACGACCTCTCGACGAAGTGGCCCGCTATCTCGGTGGAAGCGAACCGGACGCCGCAGGCCGTTGGCAGCCGCGTCCCGTGACCATCGTGGATGCGGGATTGCGCAAGGATCTCGATCTGCAAGTCGTCAGTCCCGTCGAGCAGTTTGGGCCTCTGCCGGAACGCTCGATTTGGCCGTCGATTTATCGCTTACTCGGCGACGAGATTCGCCAGCACCGTTCGACGATCGTATTCGCCAACAATCGTCGGGCCGTGGAGCGCATTACCGCATGCCTCAACGAGGAGGACGAAATCGCCCGCGCCCATCACGGCAGCGTCGCTTTGGAAGTGCGGCAGCAGATCGAGTCGGCGTTGAAGGAAGGACGCCTGCCCTCCGTGGTGGCGACGGCTTCTCTGGAAATGGGCATCGACATGGGGGCCGTCGATCTCGTCTGTCAGGTCGAATCGCCGGGCAATGTCGCCCGCGCCTTGCAGCGCGTGGGGCGTGCCGGTCATCTCGTCGGCCAACGGAGCAAAGGCCGTCTCATCCCCAAAATGCCCAGCGATCTTCTCGAGCAGGCCGTGTTGGCGCGCGAGATGGCGGCGGGGCGCGTCGAAGCGATTCGCGTGCCGATCAACTGTCTCGATGTCCTCGCGCAACAACTCATCGCCTGCGCCGCCGTGGACGATTGGAATATCACCGATCTTTATTCTCTCGTTCGCCGCGCTTACCCCTACCGCGATCTGTCGCCACAGGCTTTCGAGACGACGTTGGAGATGATCTCCGGCCGCTACCAGTTCGGCGGTCGGCCATCGACAGTCGGGCAAGCTCGAGGTGTTGAATCGAAGGCCGATAGCCGAAAGCCGATGGCCGCGTTCCATCCGCGCGTGAGTTGGGATCGCGTTCACAATCGACTGCTCGCGCTACCGGGCAGCCGGCAGATGGCGCTGGTCAACGGCGGAACGATCCCGGACACGGGACAATACGCCGTCTACACCGGCAACGGTACGCGCATCGGCGAGTTGGATGAAGAGTTCATCTACGAACGCCGTGTCGGCGATGCTTTTCTCTTGGGGACGAATGCTTGGCGCATCGAGAACATCGAGGCGGATCGGGTGGTGGTGGCACCGGCGGAAGGCGCGCCGGCGATCGTGCCCTTCTGGCGCGGCGAAAGCACGGGCCGCAGTTACGACCTCGGCCTCGCTCTCGGCGCGTTCCTCCGCGAAGTGGGCGAGCGAATCGACGATCCCGGTTGTCTGGATTGGCTTCAGCGCGAGTATTATTTAGAGAAAAACGCGGCCCGTAATGTCCGCTATCAGGTCGAGAGACAGCTTCGAGCCGCCGAATGCTTGCCGACGGAGCGCACGCTGCTGATTGAGGCATCGCGCGATCAACTCGGCGATTGGCAAGTGATACTTCTAAGTCCCTTCGGCAATCGCCTGCATCTGGCGTTGCGTCTGGCTTTGGAGGGGCGGTTGCGCGAACGGCTGGGCTACCGTCCGCAATGCCTGCATCACAACGACGGCATCCTCATCCGTTTGACCGATACCGACGAACCGATCCTCGATCTGTTCGACGGACTGACGCCGGAGAACGTGGAGGGACGCATTCTCGACGAGTTGGCCGATAGCGCTCTTTTTGCTCTCCGTTTTCGGCAAAATGCGGCGCGGTCGTTGCTCTTGCCGCGCGTGCAGCCGGGGAAGCGCGCGCCCTTGTGGCTGCAACGGCTGCGCGGCCGCGATTTACTCCAAGTCGCGCGCGGCTACGCCGATTTCCCCATCGTCGCCGAGACATTCCGCGAGTGTTTGCACGATCATCTCGACGTGGAGCGGCTGCGACAATTGCTCGCCACCCTTCAATCCGGTGACGTGCGCGTCGTGACGCGCCGCGCCGACACGCCGTCGCCGTTCGCCGCCGGGTTGTTGTTTTCCTTCACCGCCGCGTTCATGTATCAATCCGACAGCGTCGAAGCGGACGCGGAGAGCGCGCATGTCCTGGATCGCGAATTGCTCGAACAACTGGTATCCCCCATGCGCCAGGGACATTTGCTCGATCCGCGTGCCGTACAACAAGTGGAGCGGCGCTTGCGCGGCGTCGGGTTGCCGCCGCGCTCGGAGACGGAGATGGCCGAATGGCTGCGACGGCTCGGCGATCTCACGGACGAGGAGTTGGAAGGACCGATGGCCGCTTTCTTGGAGCAGTTGGAACGCGAGGGGCGCGCGTGTCGATTGCAACTCACGCCTTCGTCGCGGCGATGGATCGCCGTCGAGGATTTGCAGCAATATCGACGAGCTTTCGGATTGGAAGATGGCGCAGCCGAGGTTGAAGAGAGGCAACGGGCGGCGGCGACGATTCTCCAGCGCTTTCTAAACACGCATGCCCTCGTCGGCCTCGCCGATCTCTTGGCGCGCTATCCGTTCGAGCCTGGATGGGCACGGCGGCAATTGGAAGAATGGGCATCCTCCGGTCGTATCGTTGTCGTGTCGGCCCCGGACGCGGAAACGACGACATGGTCCGATCCGGAAAACTTGGAGCAGGTGCGGCGCGGCAGTCTCGGCATCTTGCGGCGCGAAGTGGTGACGTGTTCGCCACCGCAGTTCGCCGACTTTCTGCTTCGTTGGCAAGGCGTTCATCCGGAAACACAGCACGGCGGAAGCGAGGGGTTGGCCCTCGCTTTGGAACGGCTTCAAGGCTTGGCCCTCGACTCGGAGGTGTGGGAACAAACGGTTCTGCCGTCGCGCGTGCCGGAATATCAACCGCGCTGGCTGGACGAATGGATCGCCGGAGGCGAGGGCGTGTGGGTCTGTCAGGGGCGAGGGCACGAAGACGGTGAAGTGGGGAGCATCGCGTTTTTCAGCCGCGAAGCAGTGAGGCAAGCTTCCCGCCCAGAGAACGCGGAGGCATCGCCTTTAAGCGATAAAGCGAATCGAATACTCGATCGTTTGCGCAATCGGGGTGCCTCGTTCCTCGTGGACATCGCGGCGGATTTGGGTACCTCTCCAGGCGAGACGCGCGGCGCACTCGGCGAATTAGTCCAGCGCTGCCTGGTGACGAACGATCGCTACGACATGATTCGAATGCGAACCGTTTCGGCGAACGGGGGACGGTTGCCGGTTGGGAGGGAACCTCAGGGGAGAGACACCACCCGCGCGCCATCGCGCTTGCGCCGCCCGCCGCAGCGTCCGGAGGGCCGATGGTCCGCCCTCGCGTGGGGCCGACCCGAACCGGAAGCGCGCGCGGTCGCTGAGGCCGGATTGTTATTGGAACGCTACGGCATCGTGGCTCGCGAGTTGGCGCTGCTCGATCCGTGGCTGTTGCCGTGGCGCGTTCTTTACGAAGTCCTCAGCCGCATGGAATTGGCCGGAGAAGTGCGACGCGGCTATTTCGTCGAAGGGCTTTCGGGAGCGCAGTTTGCCTCGCCGAATGCGGCGCGCCAACTGGCCGAAGCGCACGTTCCCACCACGGCAAACGCGCCGGTCGTTCTGTTGCACAGCATCGACCCGGCCAATCTCTACGGCTCCGGCGCGCCGTTCGACATTCCCTTGCTCGACGGCGGCACGCGCCCCTTGTTGCGACGGCCGGGTAATTGGCTGGTGCTGCGCGCGGGTCGTCCGATATTATTGATCGAACAGCACGGAAAACGTCTGACGGCATTGGCCAGCGCCAGCCGCGACGAAGTGGTCGAAGCCGTCGCTCGTTTGCCCCGCATTCTCGACCATCGTGGCGGCGCGTCGTCGCGGCACAAGTTGACCGTCGAAGAGTGGAACGGTCGACCCGTTACGGCCTCGGAAGGGCGCGAACTGCTCGAAGCCGCCGGTTTTGTGCGCGATTATCAGTCCATGACGCTCTATGCGGTGTGGAGATAAGGAGAAGAGTTCGTGCTTCCGCAATGGCTACCCGCATCTCAGCCGCCGCCCTTGGAGAGCGACGACGTTCACGTTTGGCGATTTGCCCTCGACATCGGTGAGGCGTTGCTCGAACGGCTGCGCGAATCGCTCACCGAAGACGAACGACGCCGCGCCGCCCGATTCCATTTCGAGAAAGATCGCCGTCATTTCATCGCCGGACGAGGCAGTCTGCGTTTTTTGATCGGTGCCTATCGGGGATGTCCTCCCGAGGAAGTGCGATTCTCCTACGGAAATCGAGGCAAGCCGCGCCTGGTCGATGAGGACAATACGGATCGCCTTCGTTTCAATCTCACGCATTCGCACGGCTTGGCTCTCTTGGCGGTGACGAGCGTTCGAGAAATCGGCGTTGACATCGAGCGTCTCCGCGACATGGAGAACGACGGCGAACCGTTGGCCGAACGCTTCTTCTCGCCTCTCGAAGCGTCGGCCTTACGATCTCTGCCTCCCGAACAGCGGCGCGAGGCGTTCTTCCGCTGCTGGACGCGGAAGGAAGCCTACATCAAAGCCAAAGGCGAGGGGTTATCTCTGCCCTTGGAACAATTCGATGTGTCGCTGCATCCGCGCGAACCGGCGGCGCTGCTGGCTACGCGCTTCGATCCACCCGACGCGCAACGCTGGTCGATGCGTCACCTTGCGCCGGCGGAGGGATTCGTCGGCGCGTTGGCCGTCGAAGGACATGCCTGGCGCTTGTGGTGCGGCGAGTGGAACGCTCTCACGTTCGAGTAGCCCAGATTGCTCACCAGTAGAGTAGGAGAGCGTGGAGGAAGAAGGAGAAAAGAGTTCTCGTACCCACGCTCCGCTTGGGGACGGGCGTGCGGCCCCTCTGCGATCCGTTGGATGCGCCGTGGAGCGGCGGAACGTGGATACGCGAACTTCCCACCCAAGGCCGACTCGCTTCCCGATTGACCCTTTCATCATTCTCTCATATAAATAAGTTGTTTCCTACTCGCATAATTCCGTACTCAGCGACGATTCATTCCTCACGGAGGTTCCAATGGCTCCGTCCGACGAACATGCGTACCCCCTCGCGCCCGTGCCGTCGCCGATGATTCAGACCGATCTCCCTTCCTCGCTGCCCCTCGCGCCCTTTCGAGAGGTTCCGACCGATCGAGAGGAGTCGCGAGCCGGACGGGGGTTCTGGATGATTCTCGTCGCAATTCTGGCGTTTCTTCTCGCATCCTCGGCAGCGCGCAATAGCGATGTCTGGATGCACCTCGCGCGTGGACGCTCGCTCGCGCACGGTCAATTCGCCCTGGGTCTGGCCGACCCGATTGCATCCGGCGTTCCGGCTAACCCCTCGTGGCTCTACGATCTCATGGGGTACGTTCTCTATTCGACGACGGGGGAAACTGGCCTGGTGTTGACGAAGGCGTTCGTTGTCGTCGCATTGGCTTTGTGTCTGTTTCGGCTGACACGAACGGGAAGCGAACAATGGCTGGGGGCATGCTGCGCGGCGTTGGCGATCCTGACGACCGGAGAACGCCTATTGCTCCAGCCGGTCGCGCTCTCCTATTTATTTCTTGCTTTAGCTATCTTATTTGTATCTTCCGACATCGCGTCGGAGGGACGAGACAGGCCTCGTTCTCCGCTGCGCCTTTTCGTCTTGTTCGTTCTCTGGGTGAACGTGGATCGCTGGTTCGTACTGGGACTGGGCGTCGTTGCCCTGGTTTGGTTGGGGCAAGTGCTGGATCGCGCCTCTGGGAGAGATGGTGGCGACGGAGACTGGTGGAAACTCCTCCGAGCGCGCGGGGGCGTCTGGGCACTCTTGTCGGCGGCGTGTTTGCTCAATCCTCGCTTTGCCGGGGCATTCGCCCTTCCGGCAGAGTTGGCGTCGGCGGGGCTTCCGGGAATGTCCCCGAACGGGCTACTCTACGAGCAAGTGACCTCGCCCTTCGAACGAGCCTATCTCGCCGGTCGCGCCCTCACGCCGGCCGGGTTAGCGTACTATGCCTTGCTGGCGTTGTCGTTACTTTCTTTCGTCGGCAATTCCGCCCACTGGTCGTGGCAGCGCTTCTTGCCCTGGCTCGGTCTGACGCTCCTGAGCATCTTGCAGGTGCGGACGGTTCCATTCTTTGCCATTGTCGCTGGCCCGGTTCTGGCTTGGAACGCACGGGATTTCTTGATTCGGCGTCTTCAAGCCGATTCGGCCCAAAAAAATGCTTGGCGGCGCGCGTCCTGGATCTGTCGCGCGCTGGCGGTTCCGTTACTTCTTTTGCTGCCCGTATTGGCTTGGCCGGGATGGCTTCAATCGCCTCCTTTCGAGCCGCGCCGGTGGAATATCGACACGCCTCCATCCTTGGTGGATGGCGCGGTGGCCGTCGGCGAATGGGTGAAGCCGAAGCAAGGCGATTCTCAGCCTTTGACCCTGCACCTCTCTCCCGAAAGCGTTTACGCATTCGCCTGGTTTTGCCCTCAAGTAAGGAGTGTGCGCGACCCCGATCTGACCTTGGCATTGCAAAACGATCGAACGTCCGACCCAGACACGTTGGCCCGTCTTCGGAGCTTGGGAATCGATCGCGTCATCGTTTACGACGCCAACCGCGCTCGATTCTTGGCGACGATGGGCGCTCTGTTCCACGAATCCCGGCAATGGTCGCTGCTACACTTGGAAGGTTACTTGGCCGTGTTCGCATGGCACGATCCGGCGCATCCTTCCTCGAAGCCGACCGAGAGCAGAGGTTTAAATCTCGATCGTTTGGCTTTTCACCCCGATCTCGACGCGCGCGCGCCGGGCGAGGCATCCGTGCGCGAGCCGGAAGCACGATTGTGGTGGGAAGCGTTTTGGAAGCCGGTGCCGCGCCGGCTTCTCGAACAGGAAGAAGCCACCCTGCATCTACGACGAGCCGACGTTTTGGCACGCTCCGCTCCGGAACGCCATCAGCTCTTGTGGGACAATTGCCAGGTCGCCGCCCTTCTCGGCTCGGCTTCCGGCTGGCGCGATTTCACGTCTCTCGTCGAGGCACGGCAGCGATTGGCCTTGGTTGATCCTCTCGTGCCCAGCGCCGACCGAGAGTACGCCTCGCTGCCCGTCATCGATCGTTTGTCTCACGCTTGGAAAATGCGCTTCTTTCACGCTCAAGACGATACGTCTCCCGTCTCACTGTATTTGGCGATTCGGGCGGCCCGGCGCGCCTTGTCGATCAACCCCGAGGCAGCCCAAGCTTACCTGGTGCTTGGCGAGTGCTACCTGCGCTTGCTGCAAAACACGCGCGAACGTCTGTGGAGCGAGCAGTGGACGGAACTGGGGCATCTACGCCGGTGTCAAGCGTGTACCGCCTTGAACCGAGCGGTCCTCCTCAAGCCCGATTATTCGGCGGCCCACCTCGATTTGTACTTACTGTATCGGGATATGGGATTTCTCGATCTGTCCCTCAAACATCTGCGCGCGTACGCCGATCTCGCCCAAAAGGCTGGCCCCGATCCGGGCGAAAGCGTCTCGCGCTATCTCGAACGGGTCGCCTCGCTTCGAGAGGGCGTGTCGCGCACGGCCAAGGCTATCGAGACCCGCGAGTACGGCTTTCTGGTGGCCTCGGCGGGGTGGAATGTCGCCGACCGAGCGGCCAAGGCGAGCCGGGAAGGGCTGGCGAGCAAGGCTCTCGAACTACTATTGGAATCCGATATATCCGCATTTGGCAAGCAGGGCATGTCTCTCGAGTTGGAATTATTGCTGAAGACCGGGCAAGCGCAGAAGGTTCTGGATTGGACGGGGCCGGAGCAACAAGCCACTTTACGCGGTGTGTACCACCTGTTGCGCATTCAGGCCGAGGCATCTCTGGGCAATTATGAGCGGGCTCGGGCGGAATGCGGCGACATGAGCGACTCGATGACCCGCATGCCGTCCGGCCCGACCTCAATGGGCCTCCGCGAGATTATGGCCGAGATCATCGGCGAACGTATCCTAAACGATCCGAGCGACGCCAAGAACGTCTGCGATCTGATCGTCCGCGCCGGCCAACGTCACACCTTCCACGAGCGTTTGCAGGAGTTCTCGTTCGCCTTGCGAAAGGAAGCGGACACGATCGTGCTTCGAGGGCTGCTGGCCCTGGAGCAGGGAGACGGCGACGAGGCGGAAGTCGCCTTTCGCCAAGCCCTATCGCTCTGGAAAAACGAGACGGCATCTGCCCGTGGCGAAGGCTTGGACTTCGACTCGCGCCGTGTCGCGCAACAGTATTTGTCGTGGCTGGAGAGCAGCCGTGTCGAAGAGTCGAATCGTCCATGAGGTCACGCAATCGGATACCGGGAGCGCTGCCGACGATATCGGAGCCGAAACGGTTATGTTTCGAGCCAACCCCACCGATACAGCCATTCTCCGACGCCGAACGAGGCCAGGTTCGCCAACGTGACGGCAAGGAGATCGCGCGCCATCGAACGCCGACCCCATTCTTGCCGCGAGCCGAACGCCGCCCAGAATAGCGTGCATTCCGCGACCGGCGCAAATGTCTCGGCTACCGCGAGATACAGTGGGCGATGCGATTCCAGATCGAAGTACAAGGGCAATACCAAGACGACGATGGGGTAGGTGCAGGCCGTCAGCCAGACACCCGCGAACAAGCGGACCATCCACGAATGCCGGCGCGACAGACCCACAAGCAAGATGGGTATCTCAATCGAGATGGTAAGAAGATAGCCCACCGGGAAGAATCGCCACAGTTCCTGGGGTGTCACGTCGGCCTCCGTGTCGGTTACAGCGCGCGGAGCAGGAACGGCACCTCGGCGAAGACGTGGGCCAGCGCGGCGACGAAATAGACGGTGCGCGTGGTCGTGTAGTCGGCGAGAAAGCAGCCCCACAGGACCAGGACCACGGCAAGCGAAGCACCCAGGAACGCCGTCACCCCCCAATGCCATTTCCGCGACCGTCGGGCCAGCGGGACGGTCTGTAGCCGCCACGGAGCGGAATGCAAACCGATCGTGGGAATGGCCAATACCCAAACGCCGTAGTGCAGCATCTCCAAGAAGGTATGCGTGGACACCAACAGATGCGACGCGAACGGCGCGACCCCCGCTCCGGCATGTTGGGCGATGCGTTTTGATAATTCATCGTCTCCGGGCAAGGGCGGCGCATCGGCCAAACGCCACCAGAGGGCGATCAGAAACAGCGGTAGACAAAGTAAACAGAGATGAAACGCCGGTCGCCATTGCGGCCGACTGCGGCGCAGTTCGCGGTCGAGCAGCCAAAATGCCATCAATGGATGCAGATAGACCAGAGCCAACGACCACTGCGGCGGCATCAGCCAGGCCAACGCGATCAGTCCAAAGGCGGCCGGCCAGATCCATCCCCAATCGCGGCGCGGGTTCTGCCGGCTGCGCTGATGGACGAGTAAAGCGATCCACAACATCAGCAAAGTGTTGAGCAGCGCGTAACCGAGGTCGAGCAGATCGGCGGAGATGGTATCGCCGCCGGCCAGCCACCACAGGGCAGCGAATCCGGCTGTCAGTCCAAGAATGCCGGTGAAGGCGAGCAAGAAGAAGCCGCGCAAGCGACCCCAGCGCGCCGGCAGCCGCGTGAGGAAATAGCGAAATTCGAGCCAATTGTGCGGCCCCGCGAACAGGAAGACGGTGACGATGGAAAAGCGAATCGGCACCCATCCGGCCAACAGCGCGGCCGCTAGAGCCAACGACAGCGCGGCGCAGACAAACCGCCACGGCACGGCATTCGCACCGCGAACGGAGGCAATATCGAGGCTGGCGATGTTGCTCATGTTAGCGCGCGCGCTTGTCTCGTGGAGTTGTTTCCTTGTCCTTGCCGTCTTTCTCCCGCTCCAGCACGATCGACTTGGGAACGATCAACGTCACATAGTTAGCGGGTGGCACGGGCTTCAGAATGAGGCTTGGGCCGATCTCCAGGCCGGCCGGCAATTTGAGCGTGGATAGCGCATCTTTGACCGGAGGGCGAGGACGGGGAGCCGGGCGGGGGGCCAGGTCGGCCCAGAGTGTACCAGACTCCGGAGGCAAAACCAGCGATTCTCACAAAAAAACCAAAAGCCCACAAACATTTTCTCAAGGCAATCGTTTGCCATACTCCGCCCAGCGCTTTGCTGGCACAATCAGACGAAACGTATCGCCTTGGTCGCTAATCTCCACTCGCACGCCATTCATGCGGAGCGATTTATCCATGCCCGAGGGCAAAGGCATCTTTTGCGGCGTAGACGGTGGCGCGGCCATCAGTATCGACACACCGATTCCTCCCGCGAGGAAGACACCGAGCATCCCTAATGCAACGGCGCGGCTGCGTCCTCGGAATCCGACGACGCAAAGACCGCACAGAGTCAGCGCCACGATCGCGAAGAACGATGTCGCTCCAGGTAGGGAGCCGACGCCCTTGCTCTTGCGTGTCTTGGCGCGTTCGAGGAGTGCCCTGGGAATCAGCAGACGTGGCGGTTGGTCGTTCGCGCCGGCTTCGAGTGAGAGTGGCACGGCGTTCGAGGGATGTTGGGGAAGAGGGCGGCGCGGTCGTGGGCCGAAGCCGGGAACGTCTCCGCTCGCCCAAGATGCGATCGACAACAGAAAGGCCAAAGCCAGCATTCGCTTCATGTCTCAGCTCCCGCTCCGCACTTGAGTGAATGACAACAATTCCTTGGGCGGAACGACAATCTCGATGGCCGAACGATTGGATTCCTTTTCCAGCAAAGCTTCGCCTTTAAGCGACCCATCGTCTTGGCAAACTGGCGCGGAGAGTCGTTCGTCGTAAAAAGTGAAAGAGGGATCGGGATTAACCCACGGACAGCCGCTGATGCCGACAAATCCCACCGCAATCAAAAGGAAGAGAACTCCGCCGATTTTGCGTCTCCGGTCTCCACGAATGACCCATACACCGGCCAAGGAGAACGTCAGCGTCAGGGCCACGCCGACGATCGCCATCGAGCGATGCGGCGAAGCGAATGCATGCCAGCGGGAAGGGCGTTCGGAGGCGGCATCGGCGCGCAAGTTTCGCCAGAGACCGTGAGGAAAGCGAAGGTACATTTGTGGGTCATCCGGCTTACCGGGCACGACAACCACGGGTGTTTCGGAGGCGCGCGGCTCCCCGTTTCCAGAAGGGAAAGGCGGCACATCGGCGGACGCGCTGGTGGAGAGGCACATCAGGATGCCGAAGAAAAGTGCGGACCACCTTCGCATCGGAGGGTTCCTTGGATTGAAAGAAGAAGAGAGGCGCGCGAGGAGAAATCCGTTTGCGGTCTCTCGCTTCGTGTGGGAGCGCGAGAAACCGCAAACGGTGGATCAGACGGAAGCGGGATGGACGGGTTACAGAATGCCCGCGCCGAAGCCTTCGGCGCGCTTCTCTTCGTGGCCGACCATCTGCGGCACCTGTTCTTTCCGACCGCCGCCGTTGGTGCGATAGCCGCGCGTCGCGGCCATCTCACTGACAATCTGTGTGTAACTGGTGGCGGCGTCGTAATCGCTGTCGTAATCGTCGTAAGTACAGACGTACCCCGGCTGTTTCGAGCGATCTTTTTCCATGTGGAACGCCTTGAGGACGGCGTTCTGGATGACCTCGCGACAAGCCGAATTGATCGGGTGCGCGATGTCGGCATGGAGTTTGACGCGACCGTCGGCATCGCGGGTGGCGCGATCCTCGTCGAGTCTGTTTCCACAGGCGTTGCAGAATCGGGCGCGCAGATGATTCTTGCAGCCGCAGCCGGTACAGCGATCCGTCAATTTGCGGCTGGGCATGGCCACGAACGAACCTTTGGTGCCTTCGATGATCTTGAGATCGCGCACCACATAGGCGTCGTCGAACGTCACCGAGCAGAACGCTTGGAGGCGTTCGTTCTCGTTGCCGTCTTCCATAAGTTTGATACGAACTTCGGTGATAACCACAGTTGTTCTCCTTTTTTTCTGTGGCACACTCAATCGCAACTACGCACGACAAAGACACGCGCGCCGTTCAGCTCATCCCGTGCTGAGTGCAGGGCGCGTGCGAGGGTCCGAGCTTCGCCAGGGTTACGGCAGAGGGCAATCACGGTGCTGCCGCTTCCCGTCATCAGCTGTCCCGCGGACCCAAGACTGGAGAGGCGGGCGCACAATCCAGCCACCTCGGGACACAACCGCTCGGCCGCCGACTGCAAACGATTGTGCAGACACCGGCCAAGTGCTTCCACATCACCCGACGCCGCAGCCTGGCGAACGGCCGCTCCGTCGCGCGGCTCGGTCGGAACCGTTAGGCCGCGAAAGACCTCCGCCGTGGACAACCCCACGGTGGGAGAAACCAAGACCAAATCGAGCGCTCGACCTAGCCGCAGCGGCTCGACGCGCTCGCCGCGCCCCGTACACCATGCTGCGGAGCCGGCGAAAAAGAACGAGACATCGCTTCCAAGAACAGCGCCCATCCGGATCAGCTTGTCGCGATCCCAACCTAGACGCCACAGTCGATTCAACCCGGCCAGCGTGGCGGCGGCGTCGCTGGAGCCGCCCGCCAATCCCGCAGCCATCGGAATGCGCTTCCACAATCGAATCGCGACCCCGTCGCGGCGACTGGACTCGTGCCGCGCCAGTTCAACGGCTCGACACACGAGATTTTCGGGGCCGGTCGAGAGCGCGGCATCGTCGCACCACAGCGTAGTCTCTCCCGACGCATTCTCGAACATTTCCAGGGTGTCGTATAAGTTGACGGCTGCCATCAGCGTCGCCAACTCGTGATAGCCATCGGCTCGCTTGGCCAACACTTCGAGATACAGATTCACCTTGGCCGGCGTCCACACGCGGACGGCCGACGCCGAACGTCGCATCAGCATGAGTTTCGTTGTGGGAGAGATGCCCGTCCATGGGTTATTCGGCGAGTCAAGCGGGAAGCCGTGGTGCATCCATAACGTCGATTCGAGGAGTTGGCAACCGATCCGCTTTTGTCGGATTGCCGCACTCCGTCAAACCGCGGTCGATAATACCGCCGCTCAACCACAGCGTCAAGCCAGCTATTTGGCGCAATTTTGGGTTGAGAGCGCGACGAGGTTCGTAAGCCGAAACTTCGGGAACGGAGACCGTTCGATTCGTTCGACTTCAGCGAACCTACCGAGCCATGAGGTATTTGTACATAGAATGAAATTGGCCCGTATACTTCCCTCTCGAATCGAGGAGTGCGACATGCCCATTCACGATTGGACGCGCGTCGATGCGGGGATCTTTCACCACTTTCACCACACCTGGATCACCGAGATTCAGCGCGCCTTAAACCGTGGTCTACTACCTGCCGAGTATTATGCCCTGGCCGAGCAGATCGCGGGGGGGCTTGGTCCCGATGTGCTGGCATTGCAACGACCGGCCAACGGCGCGCCGGTACCCTCCGAACCGACCGGCGGCATCGCCCTAGCCGTGTCGCCGCCGCGCGTCGAGTTTCGCCTCCGAAGCGAAACCGACCGCTATGCCGCTCGCGCTAAGGCCGTCGTGGTTCGGCACAAAAGCAACCATCGCGTCGTCGCCATCGTCGAGATCATCTCGCCGGGCAACAAAAACAACCGCCACGGCCTGCGGACGCTCGTGGAGAAGGTTCAAGAAATGTTCGCCGGCGGCGTTCACCTGCTCCTGCTCGATCTGTTCCCACCGGGACCACGCGATCCCCAAGGCGTTCACAAAGCCATTTGGGATGAGGTGGCGGACAACGATTTCACACTGCCCAAGGAACGACAGCTCACCCTGGCTGCCTACCTCGCTGGTCCGTTTCCCGAGGCGTTCGTTCAGCCGGTTGCAGACGGTCAATCGCTGCCAGAGATGCCGCTGTTCTTAACGTCGGATGTCTACGTTTCCGTCCCCTTGGACGCAACCTACGAAGCCGCCTGGGCCGACGTGCCTTCGGTCTGGAAGGAGGCGTTGACGGCAGAACCTCGGCAATCGCCGTCGGATCGACAACCGAAGAACGGCTCCACCGCGTGAGTCGTGGTCGTTGAAGATCGCATTCCCGTCGTCACCCGCTTTTTTTCCGAACGGGCCAGCGTGAAAAAGCTGCGCCGGACAAAAGAATCGGTATTTGTGGAAAGGAATCATTCGTGGCTCACCGTATCGTTGTTGCCTCGTTGTGCATAGAATAGAATCGATCCGTTTGCTTCTCTCGAATTGAGGAGTTCGGCATGTCCATTCACGATTGGACGCGCGTCGATGCGGGGATCTTTCACGATTTTCACCACACTTGGATCACGGAAATCCGGCGCGCCTTAAACCGTGGTCTACTACCTGCCGAGTATTATGCCCTGGCCGAGCAGATCGCGGGGGGGCTTGGTCCCGATGTGCTGGCATTGCAACGACCGGCCAACGGCGCGCCGGTACCCTCCGAACCGACCGGCGGGATCGCCCTGGCCGTGTCGCCGCCGCGCGTCGAGTTTCGCCTCCGCAGCGAAACCGACCTCTATGCCGCTCGCGCCAAGGCCGTCGTGGTTCGGCACAAAAGCAACCATCGCGTCGTCGCCATCGTGGAGATCATCTCGCCGGGCAACAAAAACAACCGCCACGGCCTGCGGACGCTCGTGGAGAAGGTTCAGGAAATGTTTGCCGGCGGCGTTCACCTGCTCCTGCTCGATCTGTTCCCACCGGGACCACGCGATCCCCAAGGCGTTCACAAAGCCATTTGGGATGAGGTGGCGGACAACGATTTCACACTGCCGAAGGAACGACAGCTCACCCTGGCTGCTTACCTGGCGGGTCCGTTTCCCGAGGCGTTCGTTCAGCCGGTTGCGGTCGGTCAATCGCTGCCAGAGATGCCGCTGTTCTTGACGCCGGAGGTCTACGTTTCAGTCCCCTTGGACGCAACCTACGAAGCCGCCTGGGCCGACGTGCCTTCGGTCTGGAAGGAGGCGCTGACAGCGGAACCTCGGCAATCGCCGTCGGATCGAGAACCGAAGAACGGCTCCACCGCGTGAGTCGTGGTCGTTGAAGATCGCGCGTCGCTCGTCGCCTCAAATGAGCGCGGACTGGCGTGTAAGGGCTGAGCCGGATAAAAAGAAGGCTGCCCACGGAGAGGGTTCATTCGTGTCTCAGCGCATATCTTTCGTCTCGTTCGCCGTGGTTCTCTCGTTGGGTTGCGGTTCGTCGAGGCCGCCGGTTCCCGATGGGCCAAGCGAGAAGCCGCCGCCCGTGCAGGAAACCGTGTCCTATCTCAAAAGCGACCCCAGCGTCCATGGATTTCTGTGTCGTCCTTCCGGCGAAGGCGCGTGGCCGGCCGTGTTGCTCGTTCACGACCGGCTGGGTGTCACCGAAGGGGTGAAGGATGCGACTTTTCGCCTCGCACAGAACGGTTATGTAGCCTTGGCCGTCGATCTCTATCGCGGCGAGAAGGGGCAATCGGACGAGGACGCGAAACGTTTGCAGCAAGAACTGCCGAAGCGACGCGCGCTGAGCGACCTGAAGGCGGCCGTCGATTACCTGATCGAGCGCGCGGACGTGAATGCCGAGATCAAACAGCGCAACGCCGAAGGCTTGGTCGTTCGTCAATGGATCGCGGTAGGAACCGTTGGTCTGGGCATGGGTGGAACCTATGCCTTGGACGCAGCGTTGGCCGACGAACGTCTGCGGGCCTTGGCTCTGTGTTACTGCCCGTTGCCGACCGAGGCCAAATCCTTGGAATCGCTCAAGGCGTCGATTTTCTACATTCGTGCCGGCAAGGATGCGACCGTATCCCAAGACAAGCTCGCGCAATTCTGTCTTGCCATGCGGGCGACCAAGAATCGCATCGAGCGCATCCGCGAGTTTGGCGACTGCTCCTACGGTTTTCTCGATCCGTCTTTTTGGCCGACTCACGGCACGCCCAAGCAGAAAGACGTTGACGAGGCGTGGGATCTCATCGTGAGATACTTCGATAACGAAATCAACTGAGAGAGTTCTCGGCTTTCATCGACTCGCACAGAATCCGCACCGACGTTTGTGCAAATAGCGGATCGTTTATGTGCAAATCCAATTCGAGCAGGCGCACCTGCGGACTCATCCAATTGCGAAGACTTTGAAACAGTGCGGCATCGGCTTGTGGATGCCAAAACGGTTGTCCCTCGGCATCGAGAGCGGACACGCCCTTGAGGGGAATCAGCACGGTGGTCGGGCCGCGCGAGGCGCTGGCCTTGAGGGCGATTTCCTTGCCCAGTTCGTCGTTCTCTTCCGGCGTGGTGCGCATCAGCGTGACATTGGGATTATGCCGGTAGAATTGCCGATTGCGGAATCGTTCCGGCACGGTCTGGGGCGGGCCGAAGTTCACCATGTCGAGCGCGCCCAACGAGATCACCTGCGGCACGCCGCGCAATCCCGCCGCCGTCAGCCGATCGCGCCCGGCGCTCAGGATACCGCCGACCAACTCGTCGGCCAACTCGGTCGTCGTGAGATCGAGAACTCCTTGGATTAGGCCGTCGCGGACGAACGATTCCATCGTCAATCCGCCCGTGCCGGTGGCGTGAAAGACCAGCACCTCATTCCCGCTCGCCTCCAAGAGTTTGCGTGCCGCATCCACGCACGGAGTCGTGACGCCGAACATGGTGGCCGCGATCGTCGGCTTGCCGTCGGCGTCCGGAATCCGATTGGATTGTCCTTCTATCATGCCGATCGTGGCGTGGGCGGCGTTGGCCAAAACCGCGCGGGTGATTCGATTCAGACCGCTGATGTCCACGACGGAATGGAACATAAGAATGTCGCGCACGCCAACGTAAGGACGCACTTGGCCGCTGGCGAGGGTGCTGACCATCAGCTTCGGCACGCCAAAGGGGAATGCGCGCATGACCGCCGTACCGATGGTGGTTCCCGCCGATCCGCCGAGAGCTAGAATTCCTCGCACCTCGGCTGTGTGTTGCAAGGCCACGAGCGCCGCGCCGCGCGCGGCGGCTTCGACCGCTCGACCGCGATCCGCCGCGCGCCGTACTTCTTCGAGACTCGTGCCCGCCGCCGCAAAGACGCGCTCGCGCGAAATGTCTGGAACGAATGTCGGCGAACCCAACACGCCGGCATCGAGAACCAGAGTGGACAGGCCGCCTCGATGGAGAATCTCGCGGACAAACTGCAGCTCTTCGCCCTTGGTATCGAGCGTGCCGACAAGCAAAACGGACATCCGATCGTCCCCCGGATTCAGGTTCTGAGAACCAATTGTAGTGGGTGCGTATCCTTTCCTTGGCTGGGTTTCTCGTTCCCACGCTCGTTCGTGGGAAAGGGCGTGCGGACGCTCTGCATCCCGTTGGACGAGTCGCGGAGCGGCGGAACGTGAGTTCCCACGCGGAGCGTGGGAATGAGAAGCCCCCACCCAAGTACCCGACGCACACCCGATGGGGCCGAAGTTCCGCTTTCTCCTTGCACGCGGTATGCTCCCCTGTTAGAGTATGAAGAGGCATGTAATTTCGACGCCAATGCGCGTGGACTTGCGATCTCAAGCGACAATGACGGCGATCTTCCAACGAAATCGTTCGCGGTTCGTACTCGGAGTGCTTCTCGCGCTCTTGGGGGGAGCATGGTTTGCCCCCTCCGAAGCTCGCGCCGGTTGCGGCGATCATCTCTCCCCTGTCCTCACATCCGACCATCTCGCGCCTTTGGATCGGTTCATGCCGCCGCTGAAAAACGATTGTGCCTGTTCTGGCCCTCATTGCACGCGCTCCCCTGTCGCGCCGATTCCGGCTCCTATCGTTCTCACGCAGCCGAGCGGGCAGGAAGCGGCTTATCTGGTTCCCTTGCAGTTGTTGCTCGGATGCGATTCGCTCCAGATCGTTCTCGACCATCGACACGATTATCCCCCCGTCGTCGCCGCGGACATTTATCATCCTCCGCGTTAAAACCTCATCCCTCGGTATCCAACGATAGCTTGTGCGACGGAACTCGAAATGCGGATCGAGCGACGACGGTACGTTCTCGATTGCGCTTTGAGGGAGTCGTTCCTCGGTTCTTTTTCACGATGAGGTTTTACGCATGGAAATCCCCTCCGCTCCCCCAGACGGCGCGCCGATTCGCGCGGTCAATGTTCGCGGGCGGCTGTACGAACCGGCGATTGGGCCACGCCTCAAGAGTCTCTTGTTCGTCGTGTTCGCCGCCACCGCGATCCTCGGCGTCACGGGCATCTATCTCTTGTCCATCGATATTCTCAACGCCGCGCGCGCGCCGCGCACCTACACCAATCAATTCACTTTGCAAACATTCGCCGTCCATCTATTGGTCGGTTTTGCCATCATCGTTCCCTTCCTCATTTTCGGATTCACTCATTTGCTGACGGCGAGAAAACGCAAGAATCGTTTGGCCGTCAAACTCGGCATCGCCTTGTTCCTCTCCGGCATCATGGTCGTTGTCACCGGCCTGGGGCTGGTTCAGTTTTCGGGATTCCCCCAGCTGCCGACCGGCAGCGCCGCAAGATGGATCGTCTACGTCTTACACGCCGCCGCTCCCGTCGCTGCCGTCGTGTTGTATGTGCTACATCGAAGGGCGGGACCGGACATTCAATGGAAGTACGGCTACGCCTGGGGAGGAGGCGTGGCCGTCTTTGTCGCCGGCATGGTCGTGTTCCACATGCAAGACCCGCGCAATTGGTTCGCCAAGGGGCCGCGCGAGGGCGAGAAGTATTTCGAGCCGTCCAAGATCCGCACCCTCAACGGCAATTTGATCCCGGCCCACGCCATGATGAAAGACGAATACTGCATGCAGTGTCACGAAGACACTTACAAACAACATGCGCGCTCGATGCATCACTTCAGCTCGTTCAACAATCCGCCCTATCGCTTTAGCGTCCGCGAATCGCGCAAGATTGTCGATGACCGCGGTATTCCGCGTGCCTCGCGTTGGTGCGCGGGCTGTCACGATCTCGTGCCGTTTCTCTCCGGCGCGTTCGACGATCCCCAATACGACGACGTGAACCATCCGACGGCCAAGGCCGGCATCACCTGCGTCGTCTGTCATGCCGTCACCAACGTCAACGGAACCGAAGGCAACGCCTCGCTCACGCTGGAGGAACCGCTGCCCTATCCGTTCGCCTACAGCGACAATTCCGTGCTTCGCTGGTTCAGCAATCAAGTGCTGAAGGCCAAGCCGGACTTCCACAAAAAGACCTTCCTCAAGCCGTTTCACAAGAATGCCGACATCAACTCGGAGTTCTGCTCGGCATGCCACAAGGTCAGCCTGCCAGTCGAATTGAACCACTACAAAGAGTTCTTAAGAGGTCAAAATCACTACGATCCGTTTCTGCTCAGCGGTGTCTCCGGTCACGGCGCGTTGAGCTTCTACTATCCGCCAAAGGCCAAGAATAGCTGCAACAGCTGCCACATGCCGTTGCAGCCGAGCAACGATTTCGGCTCAAAAGACTTCGACGGCAGCGGCGTTCGCAAGGTCCACGATCACTTCTTTCCGGGAGCGAACACCGGCTTGCCTTCGCTGCTTCGCTTGTTGCCGGAGTACGCCGAGCAATCCGAAGACCTGCTGAAAGCCGTCCATCAAAATGCCGACTTCCTGCGCGGCGTCGATCCCAAGGGCAAAGACGCTTCGCTGCGCGTCGATCTGTTCGCGCTCAAGGAAGGCGGCACGATCGACGGCAAGTTTCTCGGCCCGCTGCGACCGAACCTGCCGAAACTGAAACCGGGAAGGAGCTATCTCGTCGAGGTGGTGATTCGCACGGTGGCGATGGGCCATCTGTTCACGCAGGGAACGGTCGATTCCAACGAAGTTTGGGTGGATTTCAAGGCCCAGGCGAACGGCCAAGTCATCGGTCGTTCCGGCGCGTTGGCCGGTCCCGACGATACAGGCCCCGTCGATGAGTGGTCGCACTTCCTCAACGTGTTGATGCTCGATCGCAACGGCAACCGCGTCAATCGACGCAATGCCCAGGACATCTTCACGCCGCTGTACAACCATCAGATTCCGCCGGGTGCGGGGCAAGTCGTGCATTACGAGTTGAAGGTACCGGAGGACGTGAAGGGGCCGGTCGAATTGTCGGTGCGCGTGCGCTATCGCAAATTCGACGACGAGTACATGACCCTGGTATACGGCGGCGCGGACAAAGCGCCGAAGTTACCTATCGTCGATCTGTGCGCCGACCGCATTGTTTTGCCGGTCGAAGGCGTCGCCGAGAAAGTGCCGGAGCAAAAATCGCCCATCGAACCGTCCTGGCAGCGCTGGAACGACTACGGCATCGGCTGCTTCTTAGAAGGATTCCCAGAGGAGAAGAAGGGCGATTTGGGACAGGCAGAGAGAAGCTTCCAGGCGATGCTCAAGGAGTATCCAGACAACAAGGAGGCGTCCGCCCACGCTCATCTGAACTTGGCGCGCGTCCAAGAGGCGCAAGCACAATTGAGCGAAGCGGCTCAATCGCTGGAGCATGCGCGGGCGGCGGGCGCACCGTGGTGGACGGTGGCCTACTTCAATGGCCGCGTCAATCTCGACAACAGCACGGATCGCCGCAGCGTCGAGGCGGCCATCGAAAACTTCCGCAGTATTCTCGATCCCGAAAAGCAGCCGCTCGAGCGCGGCTTCGATTTCACCAAGGATTATCGAGTTTTGAACGACCTGGGCCGGGCGCTCTTCGATCGCGCCTCCTTCGAGCGCGGCCAGTCCGCCGAGCGCGACCGTTTCCTGTTGGAAGCCATCGACCAATACCAGCGGGCGCTGAAGCTCGATTCGGAAAACGAGAAGGCGCATTACGGCCTGCATCAATGCTTCCAGACGCTGGGCCGATCGATGTCCAAATGGAAAATAGCCGATGAAACGCCGAAGACCGACGAAACGGCCTTGCTGGCGCTGGCGACGACATTGCTGGACGACAAAGCGGACAAAACGGAGCGACGAACGGCAGCAATGCGACTTGCGCAAGCGATTTCGGCATTGGAGGCGGAACCCATTTCGTCGAAACGACCCAAACGACCGCGCTTCGAGTTATTGCTGGGACGCATCGAACCGTATTTCCTTCGAGAGCAAGACACCGAACTCCAAGAGGCGTCGGCTTACGTTCTCGACCGACTGCACCTGGAGTTGTTCCAGATTTTTAAGCCCGACGAATTGGCACCGAGCAAGGCGATTCAAGCGTTTCGCGCCAAACATCCCGCCGCCGACCACGCGGCCGAGGCCATCGTCATCTATCCATTAAATCGTCCGGGATCTCCGGGGTTCTGATCGATCGGCGAACCGGCAGCGTAAGCTGGCTGGTGGCAAACGCTCCACCCGCCAGCTTACGCTGCCGGTTCGCCAATGATATGAAGGAGTCCTCCACCGATGTCTCCAGCTTGTTGCAAATCCTCCACGGTCGTTTGGTCCGTGGGAGCGATTCTT
>JAJXWW010000146.1 GCA_021781415.1 Planctomycetota bacterium | reverse complement strand
CGACGAACCGACCACCGGACTCGATCCGCAGAATCGCGCCGGACTGTGGAAACATCTCGAACGGCTCAACAAGCAAGAGGGGCTGACCATCTTTCTGACGACGCACTACATGGAGGAAGCGGATCGGTTGTGCGATCGCTTGGCCATCATCGACCTCGGCCGGATCATCGCCGAGGGCAGTCCGTCGCAACTCAAGGCCCAACTCGGCGGCGATGTCATCGTCTTGACGTTCAAAGAGGGCGAGTCGGCGAAAGATCGGGCGGTATCTCTATTACAAGGGTTGCCGTTTGTGCGCGAGGCCACGGTAAAGGAAGACGGCGTACACGTCATCGTCGAGGACGGCGGGGCGGTAGTGCCCGAATTGTTGCGCGTACTGTCCGAGGCGGGGTTGAGCGTAGCGCGTCTGAATATGACCAGCCCCACGCTCGACGATGTGTTTCTCAAGCACACGGGTCACTCGATTCGGCAAGAAGAACTCGACCGCGATTGGCGCAGCACGCGCGGCATGTGGGGGCAACGACGACGCCGGAATTGAGGAAACGCCGGAGCTTATCCTTCCCCCTCTCGAACGGAGTGATGTTAGCCATGAACGACTTCCTCTCGGAAACTTACATCCTCTATCAGCGTTCGATGCGCAAGCAACTGCGCCGGCCCATCGCCATCTATTTCTCGCTCATTCAGCCGATTATGTGGATGCTGTTGTTCGGGCAAATCTTCAATCGCATTGCCGGAGCCAATGCCCAAGCGTTCGGCAACAAGAGCTACTTTCAGTTCTTCGTACCCTCGGTCCTCTTGCAAACGCTGCTGTTCGGCGCGGCACAATCGGGGATCGGCATTATTAACGATATACAGAGTGGTTTTTTGAACAAACTTCTCACGACGCCGGTGCATCGCATGGCCATTTTGCTCGGCCGCATCCTCGGCGATCTGACGCGCATGAGCCTGCAAGGATTGCTCATCGTCCTGATCGCCTGGTTGGCCGGTCAATTGCAGGCCGAGCGCGTCCGCTACGAGTACGGTTTGGCCGGCGTGCTGGGAGCGTTGGCGATTGCCCTGTTGTTCGGACTGGGGTTGGCCAGCTTAAACGTGTTTATCGCTCTGAAAACACGCAATACCGAATCGACGTTTCTCATCGCCAATTTCTTAACGCTTCCGCTGCTGTTCACCAGTTCGGCCCAGCTGCCGATTACCCTGTTGCCCGATTGGCTGCAAACCGCCGCTCGCATCAATCCCGTCACCTACTCCATCGACTCGATGCGCATTCTTCTCAACGGCGAACACGCCGTCCCTAACGTACAACCGGGACCGCTCGTCCTCCAAACGGTGCTGATCCTCAGTGTCCTCGCCGCCTTGGAGTTAACCCTAGCCGTCCGCAGCTTCCGCCAGAGTTTGCGCTCGTAAGTCCAGGACCGCCTAACTGCACAGCGCTGCTCTCGGAATCTCCCCTCTCCCCTGTATTCAGGGGAGAGGGGTTGGGGGTGAGGGGTAAGAGACGAAAGGTGACGCCGAAACCACTCGTTTTCACCAAACCCCTCATCCCCGGTCCCTCTCCCCTGAATACAGGGGAGAGGGGAATAGCGCTGTACTGCTAATTACCGGGGTTCGCTGCGACAACATCTCATAGGCCATTTTCAGGTAACGCAAATGGATTGGAGATCTCACTTTGTCATTTATTCAGAATGGACATTCAAATGCTGTCGTAGACACTGGGCGAACGGTGCAAACCCCTTGGGACATGCTCGCGATAAAGCGTCTACATTCGTCTTTTCCGCAATCATCTGGCGAAATTCGGTGCAATCGTGTCGATGCCGTAACTGAGCGAGGCGTTCCAGCAACTGCTTCGGTCGATGATCCGTTTTTCCGCTTCGCTCGGATAAAGACTCCACGTCCACACCGCGCGGGTAGTGTTGTTGGACTAGCTTAACTTCAACACCGAGTTCCTCGGCTATCGTCTCCGGCACGCCCAACGTCCACGCTTCCACCGATTCGATTGCCAAGCCCCATACGGTTGGATGTTGTGGGAAGAGCTGGCAAGCGCGGTCTACCCCTGTCTCCATCTCCGTTTGCCGGTCGATTTGTCCATCTCGGTCGCCAACTACAACGGTGGCCTCGCAACCAAATCTCCGAACGGCGATCAATACGGCGGCGGCAATCTTCGCTGGTATCCCTCGCTTTCGGGCAGAAGGATTGAAACGTGCTATCTCTCTCCATGCTAACGCTAATGAGTCGGGAGCGATCCTCGGACACAGATTTCTTGCCAGGGTTGGGATAGTCCCTTGAGCCAGACGTGGCTGCACGGGATTCGTGTCTGGATCGCCGATGTCATGCCGTCCCTCGCCGATGAATAGCACTTTCACGCGATTTGTCCCTCAAGCAGTTTTTCTTCGCCTAGGAGATACCATAATTCACCGAGTGCAAATTCCTTTAGCAGCTTGTCGATGTCGGGAATACTCGCCATGGGAATGACTTTCGTACCATCCTGCGGATGGCGCACGAACACGCGCACTTCTTCGGGACTGGCATAGTTCAGCAAGAGCGGATTGTGGGTGGTCAGAACGATCTGTCGCTTGCGGTTTCCGATCTCTCCGCGATTGATCTTACGGAGAATGTCGAGAACCCATTGCAAGCGAAAGGGGTGTAAGCCGTTCTCTGGTTCTTCGAAGAGCAAGAGACTGGGCGTCTGTGTATATGCCAGCGTCAGAAAAGCAGTCAGCAGTAAGGCTCCAGACGAGGCTTGAGAGGCGGGTATGGTCACAGGCGTTTGCCCGTTTCCGGAGAGAATGAATTCGAGCGCCTTAGCTCCCGGCTGACGTGACGCTGGCGGAAGGACAATCCCGCTCAACGTCGGGATCGCTTCGTGCAACGCTTTCTGTAACGCCTCGAATGCCGAACGATCCGGTGAGTTCTGCAAAACGTCCAGGACGGCGGCAAGATTGGCTCCGGATGCCTCCAGCGTAATGTCAGGCTGCGGGACCGAAGGCATGGAAAGTCTGTTGAGATCGAAGCGGTACTCAAGGCTTGAACGGAGAACCTCGGCGAGGGCTGACGAATTCTCCCAATTTTGCTGAATGAATTGGCGAAAATAAGAATAGCCGGGCCGGGCATTCTCTGTCTGATTCCCCTGATCTGTAGCCAGTACGACGACCAATCTCGATGATGGGGCCGACAGCGGTGCTTTCTCGGTTGTCACCTCCTCCGTCCAAAAAAGCTTCTCACCATCCCAGTTGAGGCTCTCGCAAGGAGGTCGCTGATCGACAGGAATTTCGATGCGATAATCGAACCGGTGGCCGGATGAGGTTCCCGTCGCCTGCATGACGATGTTTCGCTTTGGGTCTTTTCGCCAGACCAGATTTGCGGGAGAGCGATCGTCGGCGAAGAGACCGGCGTAGTCTTGTCGAACGATTGTGCCGAAGTTTTGGATTACTTCCAAAAAACTGCTTTTACCGCTATCGTTGGGTCCGATCAAGATGGTGAAGTCGCCTAGATCGACCGTGACATCTTGCAAGCACTTATAATTCTCAACGTGAATGCGCTCAAGCATCGGCGTTTCCAGGCTAATAAGAGCGTTCAAAGAACCTATCCAATACTATAACCTCCGCGTTACCTCTTCGTCATCGACAAACTGCCGCATGGGTAGAAGGCGTTCTCATCGATCCGATCTCGCTTGTCCGGCGGCTCTCAATCGTTATTCGGATGATGATTCAGCGCGCGTGAACCGAGGCGCAGGGCGAAGCGTCTTTTTTGTTCGCTGGATAGTTCCTTGGTGTAGCGTTTGCGCGTGGCGTCGAGCCAGCGGACGGGACGCTTGCCGTAGTCGGTGACGACGCGCGTCAGCACCGGGCCGGGATGAGACAGGGCCGCCTCGATGCTGCCGCACAGATCGGCCGGGGCATCGATTTGGATGTACTTGAGACCGAACGCCTGCGCCAATGCGGCATAATCCAGGTGGGCCAACATGGTGGCCGTGGTGCGGCGATACGCCTTCAACTGCAACGCTTGCATGTAGTGATAGGCGCGGTCGTCGAGGATAAAGAACTTCACCGGCAGCCCCTCGCGCGCCGCGGTGGACAACTCCATCGCCGTCATCAGACAGCAGCCGTCGCCGGTGATGGTCACCACTTGGCGATCGAGGTGGACGCGCTGGGCACCGAGTGCCGCCGGGATCGACCAACCCATCGCCTGATTGTCGGTCGGATTGAAGTAAGTGCGCGGCTGGCACACCGTGAACGCCTCGGCTGCCCAATGTTCGGCGCAGGTCACATCCACAAACACCAGGGCGCTTTCGACGGTCGCCTTGCGCAAAGCGATGATGAAGGCCATCGGATCGACGCCGCAGCGCGCGTAGCACTTGGCGTGTTCGCGGGCATCCTCGCACTTCCATTTGCGGATGTTGGCGACGAGTTCGCTGTCCGCAGGACGGCGGATTTCGTCGGCGTGTTCCAACAGTTGGGTCAGAAACACGCCGGCGTCGGCGTTGACGCACACCTCGGTTTTGAGAATGCGACCGATGTTGTCCGGATTGATGTCCACATGAATGATGTGCGGCGATTGTGGGATGGAGTAGAACGCCGTCGAGACTTCGCTATAGCGAACGCCGATGGCGAGAACGATGTCCACCTTCTTGAAGGCGTTCTCGGCGGTCGGCGTTCCTTGAGGTCCATAGCCCCAGCCGACGGCCAAGGGATGGCATTCGCTGATAACGCCCTTGCCGGACACGCTGGTGGCCACCGGCGCTTGCAGCGTCTCCGCAGCCTTTACGAGCAACGGAGCATAATCCATGCAGCCCATGCCGGCGTAGATGCCGACCTTGCAGCCGCGCCGCCGAAGCAATCCCAAGGCACACAGAAACGCGCCTTCATCGAAGGGTACATCGCAAGGGGCCAACGGCATTGAATCGAATTTGCATGTGTCGATGAGCAGCGTATAGGGCACGACCACGGCGGTCGGTCCCGGTTCGCCGTACATCGCCAGGCGGAACGCCGATCGGACGGCGTTGGGGATTTCGCAGGCGTGGGACACCTCGAAGACGCCCTTGCAAACTTGCTGAAGCATGCCCACTTGCGGCAATTCGTGGACTTGGAAGGGGCGGTATTTGTCGCCGCGCGCCACATCGCCGACGATGGCCACCACCGGCACGCTATCGAGCCGCGCCTCGCCCAGACCGCTCAGCGAATTGGTCACGCCCGGCCCCGGCACAATGGCCAGCACGCCCGGCCGGCCCGTGCTGCGCGCCGCGCCATCGGCCATGTATGCCGCCGACATCTCGTGCGTCACCAGAAGATACGGCAGCCCTTGCGCCTTCATCTCGTCCCATAGCTCATTCTCCTGAGCGCCGGGAATGCCAAAAACGACGGGAACGCCCTCGGCCTTGAGGGTGGCCACCAGTGCCGCCGCTCCGGTCTTCTTGCCCGCCACCGCGTCCGGCGGCGTCCGCAGTCCGGCCTCGGCCTGCGCCGGCAACGAGGCGAGACAACCGGCGGCCATCGACTTCAAAACGGTGCGGCGCGAGATGGGCTGCGTCATGCGGCCTCCTTGCCTCAAGCGGTGTCAAACGGAGATGCGGACGGCTATCCCTGTTATCGGCTTTTCCCGCTTCGCCCTTCATACGGAGTTTGCCAAACCGTTCGCCGCTCCAAGTTCGTCGAGCTAAAAGTTCCAAAGCAAATACATCAGCACGCCGCCGACGAGGACTCCCACAATCGAATACACGACGATGGCCGTCGTATTCGATTTGCCCGTCTTGCCGTTGTAAGTCGTGCCGCATTCGGGACACTGGACGTGATGGAACAACTTGGGACCGACGAATCCGCCCCACCAGGTGAAACTGATTTCAACCGACTCATCACTCGAACAATTGGGACAGGGTTTGAAGTTCGACATACGCAACCTCACTGTTGGATGACACGAAGAGAGGCCGACGCGCCTCCTTCTCTCAAGGTACGGTAAATATCATGCGGTCGAGCAACACTTGTGCCGGATGTAACGCAAGGCGACCCGCGCAATGGGCGATCTGCATGCGGCAAGAGAACCCCGAAGCCACAATCGCGCTCTCGAGAGAGGACGATTGGATGGCGGGCACGAGTTGCAGTTCCGCGATTTGCCGCGAGACTTCGTAGTGTTCCTTCTCGTAGCCGAACGATCCCGCAAGACCGCAACAACCGGCGTCGAGGTCCGTCACCGTCGCGCCGGGAATGCGACGGAGAAGCGCGAGCAGCGAATTGGTCCCAGTGAGCGAACGCTGATGGCAGTGCGGTTGCACGATCAAGTGCAACGCGCGCGCCGGTTGGGCGAACGGCGCTGTACGGCCTTGCTTCTCGAAAACAAGATATTGTTGCTCTAAAAAATCTTCAAAAGTGAAACAGGAGGCGGCGACCGTATCGGCCATGCGGCGCAGTTCGCCGCGCAGCAGGGCGGGATAGTCGTCTTTAAGCGTCAGAATGCAACTCGGTTCACAGGCGAGGATCGGCTTCCCCTCGGCGGCCCAACGGTAGAGCGAGCGGACGTTCTGTTCGGCCACGGCAACCGCTCGGTCGAGCAGGCCGTTGGAGATCATGGGTCGTCCGCAGCACGCCAACTCGGAATGAGCGTCCAGAGTCACACGGCAGCCCGCACGTTCGAGAAGCTCGACGGCGGCCAATCCGATGGCAGGCTCGTAATAGTTGGTGAATGTGTCCGGAAACAACAAGACATCGGGCGGTGCGTTCGACGGATCGGGTTTTCGAGATCGGAATTGTCGTCGAAGTGTCCGACGCGCGAAGGCGGGAGGTACGCGGCGCGCCTCAATGCCGAGGAGTTTGTCGTTGAGCCAGCGCGCAGGGGAGCTTTGCATCAACCAATTCGACAGCGGGGCGAGGCGCGATCCCCAACGGCTTATCTCGGCGATGCTGCCGAAGATACGATTGCGCAGCGGCAAACCACGACGGCGATAATACTGATGGCAAAACTCTGCTTTAAGTCTGGCCATATCCACGTTCGTCGGGCATTCGCTTTTGCACGCCTTGCATTCCAAACACAGATCGAGCGCTTCGCGCAGCGCGGGGTCGGTCAATCCTCGCAGTTCAACCTGTCCGGTCAGCGCCAGGCGCAGCGCGTTGGCGCGACCGCGCGTGCCGTGCTGTTCGTCGCGCGTTGCCCGATACGAGGGGCACATGGTTCCGCCGCGCGCCTTGCGACATTCTCCGACGCCGGCACACAGTTCCGCCGCGCGCACCATACCGCCCTCAGCACTGAAATCGAACGTCGTCGGCACGTCCGGCGTGAGATAGCGCGGGCCATAACGCAGATTGGAAATCAAAGGCGGGGCGTCGACGATCTTGCCGGGATTGAGGATATTGACCGGATCGAAGGTCCGTTTAATCTCACAAAAGGCCCCGTACAACGTCGAGCCGAACATCTTCTCTTGAAACGGACTGCGAACGAGACCGTCGCCGTGTTCGCCGGACAACGCGCCGCCGTACTTCAGCACGAGATCGGCCACCTCGGCGGCGATCTCCTCGAAGGCGCGGACGCCGGACTCCGTTTTCAGGTTGAGGACGGGGCGAACGTGGAGACAGCCGACCGAGGCGTGGGCGTAGATGCCGGCCACGGTGTCGTGTCGGCGTAGGATCGCCTGAAAATCGGCGATGTAATCGCGTAGATGCTCGACGCCGACGGCGGTGTCTTCGACGAAAGAGACGGCCTTGGCATCGCCCTTTTCCGCCATCGACAAACCCAATGCCAATCGCCGTAGCTTCCAGATGCGCGCCTGTGCCAACGGTTCGGTCGCGCGATGCGAGTGATAGCCGATGGAACGACGACGAATATCTTTTTCCAGTTCATCGAGCCGCGCGGACACCTCGGCGCTGTCCGAGCCGTAAAACTCGACGAGGAGAATGGCACCGGGATCGCCGACGAGGAAATCGCGCAGCCGCGCAGCATCGGCGTTCAAGCGCGTGGCATCGAGTATGAATTTGTCGAGAACTTCGATTGCCGAGGGGCGGTACACCAAGATGCTCGGCGTGGCGGCCAGCGCGTCGAGTAGATCGGTAAATTGCAGGACGAGCAGCCCTTTGGCGCGAGGCAGCGGTTCCAAATGCAACTTCGCCTCCAAGGTGACGGCCAACGTCCCCTCGGACCCAACGAGCAGATGGGCGAGATTGAACGGCTCCCCAGGTACGAAGCGGTCGAGGTTATAGCCGCCGACTCGGCGCAGGATGCGCGGATAGCGGCGTTCGATTTCCGCCGCATGTTCCGTTGCCAATCGGCGCACGGTACGGTAGCAATCGCCCTCGCGGTCGTTTCGGCCACATTTCAACTCGATTTCATCGTCTTTGAGCGTGCGCAAATGCAACCGGTCGCCATTGGCCAGGAGGGCCTGCATTTCAAGTATGTGATCGATGGTTTTACCGTGGACGAGCGAATGCGTGCCGGACGAATTGTTGGCGATCATGCCGCCGAGGGTGGCGCGGTCGGAAGTTGAAATATCGAGGGGAAAGTGCAGTCCGTGCGGCAGCAGCGCTCGATTCAGTTCGTCGAGTACACAGCCCGGTTGAACGCGCGCCCAGCGTTCGGAAGAGTCGATCTCCAAGATGCGATGGAAATGACGCGAGCAATCGAGTACGAGTCCGGGTCCGATGCACTGACCCGCTTGCGACGTGCCGCCGCCGCGCGCCGTCAGCGGTACGCCGAAGCGCGCGCACGTCTCCACGGTTGCTGCAACGTCCGCGTCGCTTTTGGGAAATACCACGCCGAGGGGCACGATCTGATAGACGCTGGCATCGGTGGAGTAGAGCGCGCGGGCGAGGCGGTCGAAGCGAACTTCGCCCGCTACGCTTTTTTCGAGAGCCGCTTGAAATCCGGCGGTGTCCAAGGCTCTCCTCCAACGTGTCTGTCAGAATGCTCTACCCGGCAGCTAACGCAGCCGGTTCGCCGATCCGATAGTGGTGTACCGGAAACCGCATTCGGGAAGTTATTACGAACCCGATCCTAACGCAGCCGGTTCGCCTATCCGACAGTTCATACCCCCAGCGATTGTTTGAGTTGCCGTAGTTCCTCATGCAAGCTGGCCACGGTCTGCTTGAGGGTTGCGATGTCTTCCCGCGCTGCGTTCCATGCCGATTCCATTTGACTCCATCGTTCGTCTTGGACGGGCGAAGCGGCGACGGCGGAGGGCCGCGGCGACTCGTCGGCGGGTTCGGCGACGACACGCGAACGCAGGCGTTCCAACTCCGTCGGATCGTGAAAGCCGTGTGTCAGTACCGCGCCGCGCCGCTCTTCCGGTGTCAGATACACCACCAGCTTGCGTTCCACGAGAGGGCGCAAAGCGTTGCGCAGGGCATCGAGATCATCGATCGGTTCCATGCGGCTGGCTCGACTGCGCAATTCGCCTTCGGTTTGCGGTCCTCGCAACAGCAGTTCGCCCAGAATTGCCAGATCGACTTTATCGACGTGCAAGGATTCGTAGAGGCAGTGCTTCCAGCGCACCACACGGCCGCCCGTGATCTTGATTGCCAAACCTTTTTTCTGGCAGCGAATCAGCGTGTCCTCGACTTCCTGATCGGTCAAGTTGAGAAGCGGTTCGCGATTGGATTTCTGATTGCATCCCGTCGTCAGCGCGTTGATGCTGAGCGGATAAGTGTCCGGGGTCGTCTTGGCTTTCTCGACGAGAACGCCCAGCACGCGCCGTTCGCGCATGTCGAGAACGGGCCAAGGACCGGATGCCGAAAGTGATGTCGCAGCAGCTTCGGGGGACACGATACCTCCTTGTGAAATCGCATTGCCGAATCGAGTTCGTCGGTCGGTTCGAATCGTCGTGGGCTTCTTCGAGCAGCATTTCAAGGAACGCCGCGGGCGTCGAGACGGGGATACCGCGGAAGGGATGCAGGACCAAGAAATCTTGATCTCCCGTTACCAGACAGGATGCTTGAGCGCTCCA
This sequence comes from Planctomycetota bacterium, assembly GCA_021781415.1. Lineage (GTDB taxonomy): Bacteria > Planctomycetota > Planctomycetia > Gemmatales > Gemmataceae > JAJPHU01. The sequence continues at coordinate 77 of JAJXWW010000146.1, read as the reverse complement.
TGCCAACTCCAGGAATTGATCGTTGATGTCGCCATGCGAATCCTCCACCGGCAAGTCTAGAGCGGTTTTAGATCGGA
>JAJXWW010000068.1 GCA_021781415.1 Planctomycetota bacterium | reverse complement strand
GATCTAGAAATCGTCCGACGTTTTGCCCGAACGTCTCATTGGCGACGAGACGGGTCGGCGATTTGGCGCTGCTGCCGACTTGCGATGAGTCCGGAGGATGCAGCATCGGCACGATCCAGAAACCCAGATTCGCGGCGTCTTCGATCAACCCCGACGGCGTGCTTTCGTCCAACCAAACCGTGTTGAAGCCGGCATTGTGCAGCAGAGGCAGCGGAGTACCAGTATGACGAATGCCGAGCATGAACAGTCGATCGTTTCCGACCGTAAGGTGTCCGCCGGCCACGCTGACCGTGTCGGCTCGGTGGTGGACGGCGGGACGTGCCGGCGTCATCACACGCTCGCCCGGCCGATCGACGCCGTTGCCTTGTGAATCGTTCTTGAGCGGGACGTCGAAAGCCGGACCCGCTTCCAGATCGTCGATCCAAACGCGCATCTTGCCCGGTCCCGTGTAGACGTTGAGGATTACCTGATCGACATAGGCATCGGCGGAATTGATCTCGCGCTTCAGCGAGCGAGCGAGCAATAATTGTTGCTGGCGCAACAGCTTCACCGGCGTCGGAATGGACAACGACTGCCATTGCTGAGCGATCTGGTAGCGCTCTCCCGGCAACAGGACCGAGAGTAAGTGGCCTGGATTGTTGCGATCGAGTTCGTGCGGAAAGACCACGCGCGCCAACAATTGCACGCCCGGACGACTGGCTCGGACCCACAGGCTGATGCTGAGGTCGTCGTTGACCGGAGCGCGTCCCAAGGCGTAGGTATAGTGGATATAGCTGCCGCTCTCGGCCTCGAATTGGATGGTTTCGGAGCGCTGCCCGCGGTGAACGTGGTCGCTGCTGAGCCCGTGCAAAGACTCTTTGTACGCGGCGTCGTGTGGTCCCGGACGCCACACTGGATTGCGCGCCTCGAAGCCGTATTGAATCATCTGTTGTCCGATGGCGACGCCGGCGAACGCCAGCGCCGCCACGATCAGCACGCCGAGTAACTTGGCCTGGGTCGATGATTCGTTTCGCACCATTTCTTGCCGCCCTTGTGTAGTTCGCGCAATCCGCCCGCGAACGGACAGGGCCAAGGACATACCAAAGCTGTCCAAAACCTCCAAGTGCAATTTTTAAGGCGGGAGACATCGACCGCGAGCCGGAAGATCAGCTGGTTGGCATGGCATGAACCGCGCGAGGAGGTGGAAGGCCCATCGCTATCACGGCTCCGCGCCGCGCGCTTTCGAGAGCTTCGTCTCCGACGCTCCGTCGTCCGTCAACAGCACGACGCGCATTCGCACGCCCAGAGATTCTCCGGATCGCGTGCTTCGGCCTCGGCGCAGGGAATCGACGGATCGCATTCCACTTCAAATTCGTATCCCGCGATTTGAAGGATGTCTCCGTCTTCCAAGAGATGGAGCTCATACGCCATTTCCGTTGGATCCTCAAGGGAGATCTGCTCCAGAGTTCGACCGATATTCGCTCCGTTCACTTGAGTGCCGTTGCGACTGCCCAGATCTTGGACGCGAACGAACGGAGCGCGAACCTCGATTCGGCAATGACGGCGCGAGACGAGTCGATACGGATCGTTCAAAACGCACGAACAGTCGGTCGCGCGACCGAGAACGTAATCCCTTTCGTTGCTCAAAACGAACTCATGCCCTTTCGAGGCACCGTTTAGGGCCTTCAGAATCACGCGCTCAAACATGGTCGATTCTCCTCTTGGACCGCCCCACCCGCGCGGCGATTCAACACCGCGAACACGGGCGGCGCGGCGCGTACTCTTTCAGGTAAGCACTTGGAAACGTCGATCCAATCTGTAGTCGCTTGCAAGGCAAAAGCCCCACTATTCTGGATAGCACCATCCATTTTATCTTTCTATCGCAAATGAGATGCCGAAGCCCATCCATTCGACCGTGCGGCCGTTCTGGCGGGCAAAATCGAGCAGGTCGTCGGGAAGTAGTCCAATGGAAGTCGTTTGTAATGGACGAGGAATGAGCCGAATCGCACGGGGTGGCGGACCCGATTGGTCCGATTCCGCACAGGGGTAGGAATTGCTGGGAAGGGTCGAAGAGAGGTGTCGGATGAAACCGACTTTCGTTCGATCTATTCTGCGGGATCGGACATCGGGTTATGGATCGCGAGCGTTCAGCGATCCGGAGCGTCTGCCTTTTGCAAGAGACGCGGTTCGATCCAAACGGCGTGAAGTCCTTTGTTGCCGTTCTCGCAATACACGCGCAGCTCCAATACATCCACGTCCTCGACGCTCACGGAACACTCTTGGGAATGGGCGTGGTTGTGGGCAATCCAGACCGATTGCCACAGGATCTTCCCGTCGCCGATCACCGAGAAAGTCGCGGGGGACCAACACCATTTGGTGGTGTCGTTGATGGCGACGACGGCTCGGAACATCGCCGCTTGCTTGCCAAGGCGATAGCGGACGGTCGTGAAGGCGGGGGCTTGGGGCGGATGCATGCTCAACCCTTTTGGCGAAGGCTGGCCGTTGAGACTGATCGGGCTGCCGTCGCCGACCTTGCCGCTTTTCTCGAACGGCCAAAAACCAGACAAGACGCCGAACTCGTCCATGTCGGCGAGATAGACTCGCGGCCCTCGATCGAAGATCGGCTTGATGGGTGGAAGCTTTACCTCGGGAGCGGGTCTTAGTTGAGGAGGCGGTTGTTTTTGGAACGGCTGTGAGAATAGCCCAAACCCATTGGGGTTCGTTCGATTTGACCCGGCGTTCGTGGCCTGGTAAATCGTAAAGAGCCCTCCGCAAAGGAAGAGAAGCAATGCCAAGCCGTTAATGGCCAGCAGCCCTCCGAGTCGAACTCCAAACGACATTTGCCTCGACCGCGCGAAGACGATGCCGACGCCGCTGAGGACGGTGGCGGTCACGCCCGCCAGCAGTCCCACGAGACAGCCACCGAACGCCAAGAGCAGTAATCCCCAAGGCAGTACCGCCAACGGCCAGAGATAGCCGGATTTGTCCTCATCCTCTCGTTTGATGCGTGCCTCACTCCGAGGAGGCGGGGGTGCTTCGTCGCGCTCGGATCGTTCGGGACGGCGCGGCGACGGGGAAGTCTGAAGGGCCGTCTCCTCTCGTTCGACTGGCTTCGGGACGAAGACTTGCTGACATTTCAGACAGCGCATCCTCTTGCCCATTAGTTCGGAAGGAACCTGAAAGGACTGCGCGCACTTGGGGCATTCCACGCTGTTCGTCATGGCGAATGTCTCATCGAGCGGGGGATGACAGGTATCCAAACCGTCCGTTCATCCAGGCTCCCGAACGCGATTTCAAGTGTCACCTTCCGCTCAGTTTCTCCAACGTCGGGTCCGCTTGCCACAGATATAGATAGGTCGGCAGACGGCTTCGGTCCAACCCCGGCACGCTGATCGGCAGCATCGTGTTTTGCAGCGGTACGTTCGGGGTGATAGCATAGGGCGAATGCGCCTTGTCGTTCTTCCGGTGATAGAGAACGACGCGACCGCCTTCGAGGTGAGCTAACGCGCGCGCGGCCGCGATGGCGTCATCGAGGTAGCCGATGCGATCGATGAGGCGATGTTGGAGCGCTTGCTTGGCGGTGAACACCCGACCGTCGAACAGATCCCCATTCTCGCGGTCGATATTGGGGCGGGCTTGGACGACCACTTCGCGGAAGCGTTGATGAAACTCGTCGGCCATCGTTTGTAAGAGCGCTTTGCGTTCGGGAGACGGTTCGACGCTCGTTTCGTTGCCCAGATCGATGTGTTTGCCCGACTTGATGGGCAGGGCTTGCAAACTGAAATAGCCGAGCGCGCCGCTGAGATTGTAGCGATTGAGGATCACGCCGATGCCGCCGGTGATCGTCGTCGGATGGGCGATGACGGCATCCGATGCCGTGGCCAGATAGTAGGCTCCACCCGCGCTCACGTCCATCAAGCAGGCGACGACGGGTCGATGCGTGTTGGCGCGAAATGCCTGCAAATCGCGCCACATGATGTCGGTGGCCGTCACTCCGCCGCCGGGGCTGTTGATGCGAACCACCACGGCGGCTACCTGCGGATCGGCCGCGATGGCATCGAGCTTCTCGCGGAACAGGCCGACCGGATTCTCGCCGAGGGAATACAGACCCGTCATGTCCATATTCAGCAGCAAGCCGTCCACGTCCACGACGGCGATTTTCGCGCCGTTGGCGGGGCATTCGCCTCCGAGAGGCATCTCGACCACCGGGCCGCCGTCTCCGACCGGCGCGGTTTCCATGACGACCTTGCTGTGCGTCTCCATCGGCGCTTCGGTGCGAATCACCGAATCGGTGACAACACGAAAGACGTGATGACATCCCGTCGACGTGATAGCGAGAACCAGAAAGCACAACCCGGATCGCATGGCCCTTCCCTCTCGCTCGGTTTGCGAAGCCCGCGCATTTCCGCTTATCGTCTTTATCGACATCGTCATTCTCTTCCGTCTCTCCGCAATAATCTTTGCCGATGTTCCCTCTCGATATGCAACCGCGCGCGAAGAGGTGCCTAGAATAGAGATAGTGGAACGAAGGAGGAGGAGCATGGTTGGGCAAGTCGTCGATGCCAAGGTGGCCGCTCGATTTCAGCCGTCTTCCGCGCTCCATCAACCCATTCGGCCTCTCTGGCACTTTCCGAATCGCTTACTCGATGTCTCGCGGCATCGATTGTGCATATTTTTTCGCTTAGGCACTCTATGTCGGCGCGACATTGGAACAATTCACAATGGCGCGTTCTTATCCATATTGACAATAATTTGTCACCGGGTAGTTTGGAACGACCGCTGTTACGGATCGCCCCTTTTGCCCGTCTTATCCTTTTTGCCGCAGCGGTGAGAACGGGACAAGAAGTCTTGTTGTCGGGACACGTCACGGAAGAGTTCGGACATCCGATCCGCGTCGCATCGAGGCGACCGCGTTCTACGAGAGTGAATTCGTGGATCGCGCCGTCGTGACGCGGACGAACGATCTCGTTGCGACTCGTTCGCGCCGCAACGAGCCGCGACCCCAAGACAAGGCAGTGCCACCATGAACCGACTTCACGATGATGCTTCTACGGGCACTCTCCGCATCGCTCCCGATGTCCGCGAAAGCCGAGAACGGCCTTCCGATGTCGCCATCGTCGGCATGGCTTGCTTCTTGCCCGGAGCCAACGATGTGCGGACGTATTGGGAGAACGTGCTGAACCGCGTCGACGCCGTAACGGAAGTGCCGCTCGACCACTGGGATTGGCGCATCTATTACGACGCCGATCCGAAAAAGCGCGATAAAATCTGCTCGAAATGGGGCGGATTTCTCGCCGATATGCCGTTCGATCCCCTCCGATTCGGCATGCCGCCCAATAGCCTATCGTCCATCGAGCCGGTGCAGCTATTCGCGCTCGAAGCCGTGCGCCGCGCTCTCGCCGACGCCGGTTATGACCAGCGAGAGTTCGACCGCGAGCGAACCGCCGTCGTTCTGGGTGCGGGAGGCGGGGCGGCTCAACTGGCCATCGCCTACAGCTTTCGCTCCTATCTGCCGATGTTGGCCACCGTTCCCGGATTGAAAGACAAAGTGGAGGAGATTGTGCGCGAGGCCGAAAAGTTCTTACCCGAATGGACCGAGGATTCGTTCCCCGGCATACTCATCAACGTCATTGCCGGTCGCGTCGCCAATCGATTCAACTTCGGCGGACCCAACTATTCCATCGACGCCGCATGTGGATCGTCATTGGCCGCGCTGCACGCTGGGGTGCGCGAGTTGGAGATGGGCACCAGCGATACGGTCGTGGTCTTGGGCGCGGACACGGTGCAAAATCCGTACACCTACATGGCCTTCAGCAAGACGCACGCCTTCTCGCCGCGCGGTCGATGCAGCACCTTCGACGAAGCCGCCGATGGCATCGTCATCAGCGAAGGCGTGGCGGCGGTCATCCTCAAGCGGCTTGCCGACGCCGAGCGCGACGGCGACCGCGTCTACGCCGTAATCAAGGGGGTCGGCGCGTCGAGCGACGGAAAAGACAAGGGGCTGACCGCGCCGCGTCCCGAAGGACAACTCCGAGCGTTGCGCCGCGCCTACTCCAAGGCGAATATCTCGCCGGCGCGCGTCGAGTTCGTCGAGGCGCACGGCACGGGTACGGCGGTCGGCGATCGGACGGAGGTGGCCTCGCTCACCCAGGTGTTGCTTGAGGCCGAGGCGCTGCCGCGATCCTGCGTTATCGGCTCCGTAAAGTCGATGATCGGCCATACGAAATGTGCCGCCGGTCTCGCCGGCTTGGTCAACGCCGCGCTGGCGCTGTATCACAAAGTCCTACCCCCGCTGTTGGTGGAAAAGCCGAATGGCAAGGCAAAGTTCGAGGAAAGCCCGCTGTATCTCAATGCCGAAGCGCGGCCTTGGATTCACGGCGGCTCCGAGCCGCGCATCGCCGGAGTGAGTGCGTTCGGCTTCGGGGGCACGAATTTTCACGCCGTTCTCGAAGAGTACCCAGGAGAGGATCGAGCGGAATCCGATCCGGCCCTGAATCGATGGCCCGCCGAACTGTTCGTCTGGCGTCGCGCATCCGCCGAAGCGCTCTCCTCGGCCATTCAACCGATTCAAATGGCTCTCGCTCGTGGGGCGGCTCCACGGCTTGCCGATTTGGCTCACTCGATTTGGCACGCCAATGCCGACGCCAACGAGCCGTCCACGCTGGCTATCGTGGCCACTTCCCTGGACGATCTGAGGCAAAAGCTCGACGTGGCGGCGGCGATGCTGCAATCGGGATCGACACGCGGTCACGATCCGCGCGGCATTTATTTTTCCAACAGCCAGACGCGCCGACAGGAAGATCGCATCGCCTTCCTCTTCCCCGGTCAGGGTTCGCAATATCCCAACATGCTCGCACAGTTGGCCATGATGTTTCCCGAAGTCCGCGCCGAATTCGACGAGGCCGAGACGATTCTGGCGGGGAAACTGGACAAGCCGTTGGGCAAATTCATCTTTCCTCCCTCCGCTTTCTCGCCTGAAGAAGAGCAACGAACCAAGGAAAGCCTGACGCGCACCGAAGTCGCTCAACCGGCAATCGGAGCGGCCAGCTTGGGCATGTTGCGCCTGTTGACGCGGTTCGGCGTGCAAGCCGATCTCTGTGCCGGTCATAGCTACGGCGATTACGTCGCGCTTCGCGCGGCGGGAGCCTTATCTTCCACCGATCTCATCCGCCTGTCCTACGAGCGCGGTCGAGCGATCTGCGATGCGACCGAACGAATGCGGGGAGCGATGGCGGCGATTGAAACCGATTATGAGACAGCCGCCAATGTCCTCGACGAACTCGACGGCGTGATTGCCGCCAATCGCAACAGTCCGAAGCAAACGGTCCTCTCCGGTACGGAGCAAGGCATCGCCGACGCGCTCGAATGCTTCGAGAAGCACGGCATACGCGGTCGGCGCATTCCCGTGGCATGTGCGTTCCATTCGCCGCTCGTCGCCGCCGCCGCCGAGCCGTTCGCGCGGTTTCTACGACAGATCGACTTTAAGGTTCCACAATATCCCGTATACGCCAATACAACGGGATCGCTCTATCCGAATAATCCGGCCGAGTTGGTCGAGGTGCTGTCTCGCCATCTCGCTTCGCCCGTGTGTTTCAGCGACGAAATCGAGGCGATGTACGCTGCCGGGGCGCGCATCTTCGTCGAAGTTGGACCGCAAAGCGTCCTGACGGCTTTGGTCGATCAAATCCTCGGTGAGAGACCGCATCTCGCCGTGGCCTCGGACGTGAAAGGTCGGCCCGGCTTGCTGCAACTGCAACACCTTCTCGGTCGGCTTCTCGTCGAAGGCGTTCCGGTGCAACTCGAACGGCTTTACGAAGGGCGCGGATTGCGTCGCCTCGATCTCGACCAACTGGAGCGCGACAGCGCTCCGCCTGCGCTCGCGCCCAGCACTTGGCTCGTCAACAGCGTTCGCGTTCGCCCCATCCACGGCCCAGAGCCGACCCTGTTCGGTCAAGGCCGAGCCGCCGAGTCCGCAAGCGCTCCCCAGCGCGTCGAACGATCGATACCAGACAAAAACGAGGTTTATAATCCACCGGCCATGAAACCAACCGTAACCCAACTGTCGAATCCGGCGAGCAACGGCGCAGCGCACGGAAACGGCGTGTATCCTCCGCCCGCGCCCCCCGCACCCGTCGCTGCCTTGCCTACCGAGGAAGCCGCTCAGGTCATGCTCCGCTTTCAGGACATGATGAGTCGCTTTTTAGACACGCAGCGCAGCGTGATGATGTGCTATCTCCAAGGCGGCTCGCCCACGGCGAGTCTGCCGCCGATACCGCCCCTACCCGCTCCTCCGGCCACCAATGGCCACGCTTCCAACGGATATGCCACGAACGGGCATACGACGAACGGTCACGGCAGCAACGGACACAGCGCCAAGGGACACACCGCCGCGACGCTGCCGCCTCCGGTTGTTGTCGCGCCCATCGTTCCTTCGGCATTGCCTTCCCAGCCTGAGAAAGAGCCAGTGCAAGCTCCCGCGACCGTCGTCGCGCCCGAAGCGACAATAGGCGGCGATGCGATGGCGGATCGACTCCTGGAAATCGTGTGCAAACGCACGGGCTATCCGGTGGAAATGCTCGGTCTCGATCTCGATTTGGAAGCCGACCTTGGGATCGACTCGATCAAGCGCGTCGAGATTTTGGGCATGATGGCCGACGCCAACGGCGGGCAGAACCTCAACGTGTCGATGGAAAAATTGACGAACATCAAGACCCTGCGCGGTATCCTCGATTGCCTGGCCGCCGCAAACCCTTCTGAGCCGAAAGCGACAAATAGCGGAGAGGAAAACTCCGTTCGGGCGACCGCTTTCGGCACGACGACGACAAGCCCGAATCGCGGCGGCATTCAACGAATGCTCGTTGTTCCCACGAATGCGCCGCCTCTCACGAGTGAATCGCCTCTCCTGCCCGGTGACACGCTCGTGATAACCGACGATGGCGGCGGCGTGGCTTCGGCTCTCGCATCACGACTGCGTAGCCTCGGTCAACGGGTAACCGTCCTCGGTTCCCAGACGGATGACGGCGGCTTTCACGCGGATTCGATCGATCCACAACGGGTCGAAGCGACGCTGGCGCGCATTCGGCGCGAGTGCGGATCGATCCGCGGTCTGATTCATTTGATGCCTTTGGCTCGACATCATGAGAATCGAGACTGGTCGCAGCGCCTGCAAATCGAAGGCAAATCGCTGTTCTTGTTGGCGCGAGGGTTGGCGAGCGAATTGCAAGAAGCGGCGAAACACGGCAGCTCGATCTTGATGGCCGCCACCGCCCTCGGTGGGACATTCGGCAGCGGTGAAGCGGTGGCCGACGATTTCTCTCCAGCTCACGGCGGAGTCGCCGGGGCGATCAAGAGCCTTGCCCACGAATGGCCCAACGTCCTCGTTCGCGTCGTCGATTTCCAACGCCGCGCGGAAGTCCAAGCGATGAGCGTCGCACTGTTCGACGAGTTAAGCGATCCCCTTGGTCCCATCGAGATCGGCTACCGGGATGGAAGGCGTTTGGCTCTGCAATGCGTGCCGAGTCCGCTGGATGAATCGAGAGGGGAGACGGTGTCGCTGGACCGCGATTCGACGGTGCTGTTGACCGGCGGTGCGCGGGGCATCACGGCCGCCGTCGCGCTCGAATTGGCGCGGCGTTATCGACCGAACCTCGTTTTGATCGGTCGTTCTCCGCTGCCGGAGGAGCGCGAAGAATCGGACACGGCCGGCATCTCTCAATCCGCCGAATTGAAGGCCGCTCTCATCGCTCGATTGCGACGCGAGGGCCGACCCGCCTCGCCCGCCACCGTCGAATCCGCCTATCGACGCCTGATGCAAGACCGCGAGATCCGCGGCAACATCGAGCGTCTGAAGGAAAGCGGAGCGCGGGTGTCCTATTATGCCGTCGATGTCCGCGACGAGGACGGTATGAAGGGAGTTCTCGACGACGTTTATCGCCGTTTCGGTACCATCGACGGCGTTGTCCACGGCGCGGGCGTCATTCAAGATAAACTCATCGGCGACAAAACGCCGGAATCTTACGACCGCGTTTTCGGGACGAAGGTCGAAAGCGCGTTGATCTTGAGTCGCCGCTTAGATTTTGAACGCCTCAAGTTTTGCGTCTTCTTCGCCTCGGTGGCCGGTCGCTTTGGAAATCGCGGCCAGTCGGATTATGCCGCGGCCAACGAAGTTCTATCGAAACTGGCGATCCAGCTCGACCGCCGCTGGCCCGCCCGCGTGGTCTCCCTCGCCTGGGGGCCGTGGTCTACCATCGGTATGGTTTCCGAGCTGGAGCAGCATTTAGGACAACGCGGATTGCAAATGATCCCTCCCGAAGTTGGTCCCTTGTTTTTCGTCGAAGAGCTGTGCTTTGGCCGCAAGGGCGAATGCGAGGTCGTCGTGGCCGGCGATGTGGGACAACTCGCCTGTCCGCGGCGAACGACTGACCATCGACCCGTGGCATCCGTGAGCTGAGACGAAGAGATAGACCATGATCCCCACGAACACTTACCCCATGCAGACTCGGCTCAACGGATGCCGCGAGGAGGTTATTCCTTCTTCCGTCGCACCCGGCTGGGAATCCGAAGCCTTCGTTCTGCGCGGCGACGATCGAGCCGATCTTATCCGGCGCGCGCAGTCTTTGGCGGATTTTCTCGCCGCGCATCCTCAAAACGAATCGAAGGATCTGGCCTTCACCCTCAACGCCGCGCTCGCTCCTTCGGGCAGCCGTTTGGCCATCGTCGCGTCGTCGAGTGCCGAATTGCATTCCCGCTTGACGCACGCCATCGAACGCCTCGCCGATCCCCGTTGCCGGCAGATAAAAGACTCGCGTGGTATCTATTACTTCGACGAACCGCTCCACCCGCGCGGCAAGCTCGCCTTGCTGTTTCCCGGCGAGGGCAGCCAATACCTCAATATGCTGGGCGATTTGCTGCCCCACTTTCCCGAAGTGAGCGAGCATTTCGCGCGCTGCGATCGCATCTCGCTCCGTGCCGGACAACTGGATGAACCCATTAGCCGACGCATCTTCACTTCCTCTTCGTTGACGGATGCCCAGCGCGACATTGCGGAGAAAGAATTGTGGCGACTCGGCAATGCGGTCTCGAGCATTCTCATTTCCGAATGGGCGCTCTACTTGCTCCTGCGCGAACTGGGCCTGCCATTCGATGTCGTCGGCGGTCACAGCGCCGGCGAGTTTTCCGCGCTCTTGGCTTCCGGCTGCATCGAGCCGGACGACTTCTTCATCGAACAACTGTTCGCGCTCGCCCGCATTCTGCAAGGGCAAGAGGACGACGGTAGCCTGGCCGAGATCGCGCTGTTGGCCGTGGCTGCGGGGCGCGGCAGCGTCGTCGAACTGCTCGGCTCGAACGCCGGCGCGATCGTGGCGATGGACAACTGCCCGCATCAAACGGTCGTGGCCTGTTCCCCTGTCGCAGCCGAATCGGCCCAAGAAAAGCTGAAGCAACGAGGGATCGTCTGCGAACGCTTGCCGTTTCGTCGGCCCTATCACACGCCGCTCTTCAAGCCGTTTCTCGACCCGATTGAGGCGATGTATGGACGTTTGCAGATCCGTCCGCCGCGTGTGCCGCTCTATTCCTGCACGACCGGACAGCCGTTTCCGACCGATCCCGAAGCGATTCGCCGTCTCGCCGTCGCCCATTGGGCGGCCCCGGTCGAGTTTATCCGCCTCGCCGAGACGATGTACGCCGACGGCGTGCGCCTCTTCGTCGAATGTGGCCCGCGCGGCAATTTGACTTCGTTTCTGCAAGACATTCTGCGCGGCAAACCCTGCGAAGCCGTCGCCGTCAATCTGTCCCAGCGTTCGGGCCTCGCTCAACTCAATCACCTGGTCGCGCTGCTCTCGGCGCAGCACGTCCCGTTGCACTTGAATCATCTCTACGAACGCCGCGATCCGCAACGCATCGACTGGGAACCGAGGAATGGGAATCTTGCGGTCGTTGAATCCCGCTCGGCGCGCGCGGAGATTATGCAACAATATCTGTCTACAATGGATCAGTTTCTCGACTTACAACGCGATACGATGGAGCAATACCTGGAGCGCCGTCGGTGCGTTTCTCCGATTCGCCGTCCGGTTTGGCCTCTGCTCGGCCAAGTGGTGCGCCACGAACCGGGACGCGAACTCGTCCTGCGCCGTTCGATGGATGTCAACGAAGATCTCTACGCGGGCGATCATACGTTGGGCGGACGGGATGCCAGCAGTATCGACCCGACGCAGCACGGGTTGCCGTTCATGCCGATGGCGTTCAGCCTCGAGATGATGGCCGAGGCCGCCTCGCTGCTCCGGCCCGGTCTTCTCGTCGTCGGCATGAAGCGCGTTCGTCTGCAACGCTGGATTCCCTTCGACGACGAACCGATTGCCTTGGAACTGACGGCCCGCGTTCGCCCCGAAGCGCCGAACGAAGTCGCCATCGAGATCCGCGATTTCGGCAATGCGGTGCGTCCCAGCAATGCCGAGACACCGGCGGTCGTGGGTACGGTGGTTATGGATACACACTATCCGGAACCTCCGCCATCCGAGGGATTTCCTCTAACGAACGAGAGAGCCTGCGGGCTAACGCCGCATCGGTTGTATGCCGGCGAAAGACATCTGTTTCACGGCCCCTTATTCGAGGCGCTTGACTCGACGGATCGCCAGGGAGACGAAGGAATCGAAGGGCATTTGCGGACGTTGCCGTTCACCGGACTGTTCCGCTCGACGCCGGAGCCGGACCTTCTGCTCGATCCCCTGCTCATCGACGCATCGACGCATCTGTTGGGTTGTTGGCATCTGTCTCAAGCGGATCGCATCGGCCGCACCGTGCTTCCCTACGAACTCGGTAGCGTGACGTTGTACGGTCCCCGACCGGAGATTGGGACGCGCATCAAGTGCCGGGTCCGGATCGACGCCATCTCGGCCCGGAGGGTCAGCCATCGCATCGACTTGATCGGCGCGGACGATTCGCTCTGGTGTCGTCTCGCTCCGGCGGAATACTGGCGCTTCTATTGGCCGTTGGAATACGTCGATTTCTTCCGCCAAAAAGAGCGATTTCTGTTGGCGAAGGATTGGCCGATCGTCCCCGATCCATCCGTGCGTTGCCTGCGTCTCGATCCGCCCTCCGATCTGTGCCAGCCGGTTCATCGAACGGCACTGGCGCGGGTGACGCTGAGCCGCGCGGAATGGAACCGTTTTCGGCTCTTGAAAGGGTCCGAACAGGAGTTGACCGATTGGTTGTTCTCGCGCATCGCCGCGAAAGACGCCGTCCGCGCAGCGTGGCAAGAGCGGTACGGCCAACATCTCTATCCGGCGGATATCGAACTGGACGTTCGCGCCGACGGGACGGCGACGGCTCGCCATCTGGGCGCTGGGTCGGTTGAAAAGATGCCTCGCGTCGCCTTGGCCGCCATACCCGGAACGTGTGCGGCGGCGGCGGCTTTTGGACGCGAGGTGCGCCTCAGCCTGATGAGGCGCGACGGCGAACCCGAAGCAAGTGTTCTTTGTAGATAAGGAAGACCGCGAATGACTCAAGATCAGATTATGAACGATGTGGCGAGCGTGTTGCGCGATTTCAACGGCCGTGAGTATCACGACGCCATTGGACCGGATACGCTATTTTTTGGCGATCTTGGCCTCGCGTCCATCGACGCCGTGTTACTAGGCGAAACGCTGGAAGAGCGCTATGGCCGCAAATTGCCGTTCCACCTGTTCATGGCCGACCTTGGACGCCGGGCCCAACGCGATCTGCCGCTGGGCGAACTGGTCGAATTTTTGCATCGACATTTGAATCCTGCTTAGCTGTACAGCGCTGATCTCGGATTCTCCCCCTCTCCCCTGTACTCAGGGGAGAGGGGTTGGGGGTGAGGGGTAAGAGACGTAAGGAGACCCCGAAACCACTCGCTTTCACCAAACCCCTCACCCCCGGCCCCTCTCCCCTGCATACAGGGGAGAGGGGAGTAGTGCTGTACTGTTAGTCACCGAAAAATCGGGTTAGGGATCGGAGGAGGAATCATGCCGCGTATCGCCATCGATGGGATGAAGTTTTACTATCAGCAAACCGGGAGCGGCCCGGATGTCGTGTTGTTGCACGGCGTCAGCGGGAACATGGCGATCTGGCCGCTCATCAATCTCATGCCCGCCCTGGCCGCCGATTTTCGCGTCACGGCATACGATATGCGCGGCCACGGCTATAGCGATACGCCACCGGCGGGCTATACCTCCGCCGACATGGCCGGCGATCTCGTGAAGATTCAGCGCGCGCTGGGACTGGGACCGATGTACGTCCTTGGCCATAGCTTCGGCGGTGTCGTCGCCCATCATGCCGCCGTGCTGTATCCTCAAGCCATTGCTGGGTTGATATTATCCGATCCGTATTATCCTGGACTGCGCCGTCTCGAAACGGCCGTTGGCACCTGGACCGGCTGGCTCGAATACAAGGAGCAGGCCAATCGGGCGGGGTTGGAAGTGACCGAGGAGAACTGGTTCGATGTGGGCCAGCTTTTTAAGCAGACGGCCGACTTGACGCCGGATCGGTACGAGATGTTCCGCAAGGAATTGGGATTGGCCACGATGGATCGGCTGAAGCGCTTGGCCGCTACGACCTGTGGCGACGACGTGAAAGCGGTCGCTGGCTTGACCGAGGAGCGCATTCGTTCGGTGCGACAACCAGCCGTGGCGCTGTACGGCGAACAGTCGCCGTTCTTGGCGACGTGCGAGTATCTCGTCGAGAATCTGGCGAACTGTCGACGTGTCCTCGTGCCCGACGCCAAGCATCGCGCGCACGAAGAGAACCCGGCGGTATACGTCTCCCTGGTATGCGAAATCCTGCGCGGAATGGCTGGAATCCCGCAATCGAGAAGCGTGGAGGGGGCTGCATGACGCTGCGCGACAAAGTCGCCGTGGTGACGGGCGCGGCCAGCGGCATGGGCCGCGCTCTGTGCCGCGAGTTGGCGAACGAAGGCGTTCGCCTCGGCCTGTTGGACCGCGACGCGGACGGGTTGGCATCCTTGGAAGTGGAATTGCGACAATCGGGAGCGGTTATTAGCACGGCGATCGTCGATGTGACGGATCGCTCTGGGATGCGGGAGACGATGCAGAACCTCGTCGTCGCCCTGGGCCCGATTGAACTGTTGATTGCCTGCGCTGGCATCACGGGGACGACCCTGGTGGACGATCTCGCCGTGGAGAAGACGGAAGCGATTTTGCGGGTCAATTATCTCGGAGTGGTCTATGCCTTGGATGCGCTCTTACCGGACATGATCGCTCGCGGAAGGGGACATATCGTCGCCCTTTCGAGTTTGGCAGGGTGTCGGGGCATGCCGTTCTCGGCGGCGTACAGCGCCAGTAAGGCGGCACTGATGGCGTATCTCGAGAGCCTTCGTCCGCCGTTGAGGCGGCGCGGCATCGCCGTCACCACGGTTCTACCGGGTTTCGTGCGCACGCCGCTGATGGCCAACGCTCCGGTCCAGCCGCCGATGAAAATGATGGAGCCGGAAGCGGCGGCGCGACACATCCTGCGCGCGATCCATCGGCGCAGCCGTGTCTATGCGTTTCCGTGGAGTACGAGTTGGTTGTTGCGCGTTCTCGGGTTATTGCCTCCGGGATTGTACGATTGGTGCATGGCGCGCGGAGCGGCGCACATACCTAATGTCACCTATTGAGGGAGAAGAAGCAGATGATTCGTGTCGCCGACCGCAGAAAATCGGCCTCGATTGCGACGCCTCCCTTGCGCTGCATCGCCTGTGCCTCGCCTCTCGCGTTGCCGGACGGAGGGAACATCGATTGCCCCATTTGCAGCCGCGAGTATCCGATTCGAGACGACTTGCTCCTCGCTCGAGACGAACTGACTGGGAACAATCGCATCGCCGCCGACTTTTACAACGGCGACCGTTGGCGGACGTTTCGCCCTTGGGAGCAACTGTTTCTGAAAACGCTGGGAGGTCTACCGGGCGCGCGGCGGCAGATCCTCCGGCATCTACGGCATCTAACGACCGGCGATCTGTTGGAGGTCGGCATCGGTGACGGCGAAAACGTGGCCCTTTTGCCGCCGTCGCTGCATTTCAGCGGCATCGACATCGCCGAGCGCCCCCTTGCCGCTTGTCGAGATCGCTATCCCGACCGCAGGCTGTTTCTCGCCTTGGCGGAAGGCGAGCGCCTCCCCTTCGCGGATCGTTCGTTCGATGCGGTACTCAGCGTTGGTGGTTTTAACTTTTACAGCGATCCGCAAAGGGCGCTAAGCGAGATGGCCCGCGTCACCCGGTCCGGCGGACGCATCGTCGTCGCCGACGAACGGCCCGATCTGTTCGAGTGGGGTTGGGGACATCTGATCGGCTTTCCGAAGCTCGACGATTGGCTCATGCGGCGCTTTTGGCTCGGTTCGGAGTTTACCGACATGGTTCTACGCACGCGACTCGACGTTCGCGCCGTCGCCGAATCCGCCCTCGCTCGTCCCAAAATCTATCGCATCTGGCGCGGTCTGGGCTACTGTATCGTCGGCGCGCCGCTTCGTGGCTAAATCAACCGTATCGCTCTTGGAGGATTCATTGTGAACGTCACACAAACGCATTCTCATGCCTGGACCGACGAATGCGACGCCATGCAATGTCCCGATTGCGGAGGGCTCCTCGAACCGGCGGAGGCGGGCATCGCGTGCCTCGGTTGCCGTCGCGCCTTCCCCATCCGCGACGGACTGCTCGACATGCTCAAGCCGCTCGAAGGGAACAACAAGATCGCCGCCGACTTCTACAACGGCCCACTGTGGCCTCGCTTCCGCTTCTGGGAGTGGTTCACGTTTCTCTGCAACGGTGGCGAAAGAAGGGCGCGGCGGCAGATCGTGAAATATCTACCCAATCTGTCCGGTACGCGGCTCCTCGAAGTGGCCGTCGGCGACGGCGCGAATTTGTCCCTCATCCCCGACGATTGCCGCGTCTACGGCAACGATATTTCGACCGTGCAACTGAGCAACTGCCGCCGCAAGCATCCCCAACGCGATCTACGCTTGTTCCTCGGCGAAGCGGAGAATCTGCCGTTCCGCGACGCAACCTTCGATAACGTGTTGAGCGTCGGCGCTTTAAACTACTTCAGCGATCCTCTTAAGTCTTTGAAGGAAATGGCCCGCGTCGTCAAGCCGGGCGGTCTCGTCGTGGTCTCCGACGAAGTACCGAACTTGCCCAATCGCATGATCGGCCATTGGATCGGCTTGCCCAAGCTGGACCGTTGGATCATGTCGCGCTTCCTCCACCTCGGTCCAGAGTTCACCGACATGGTGGACAAACATCGCCATTTGCAACTCGAACCGATGGTCCGCGAAGCGCTGAGCGATTGGCAGATCCATTCGCTGTGGTTCAAAGTGGGCTATTGCATCGTCGGACGACCCAAGGGGAAATGATGCGCTTCCATCAATTCATCTTGAAGAACGTCTTCCAGCGCAAGGCGCGGTCGGCGTTGACGATGCTCGGCGTGGGTATCGCCGTGATGGCGGTGGTCGCGCTAGTTGGCATCGCCGACGGCTTCGAGCGCTCGTTCCGCGAACTATACGAACGGCGCGGCGTCGATCTGCTCGTCGTCCGCGCCGGTTCCTCGGAACACCTTTCCAGCTCCGTGCCCCAACAGGTCGGCAAGCAGATCCGCGAACTGCCCGGCGTGCGCGCCGTCTCCCCCGGACTGATGGATGTGGTCTCTTTCGAGCAGGCCAACCTTACCAGTGTCCTGTTGCAAGGTTGGACGGCCGACAGTTTTCTCTTCGACAATCTGACCATCCTCGATGGGCGACGCCTTCGGGCCGACGATGACGCGGGCGTCATGCTCGGCACGATCCTCGCCCGCAACCTCGGCAAACACGCCGGAGAATCATTAGAGATCGCCAATGGGCGTTTTGAGATTGTCGGCATCTATGAAAGTTTTAACCCTCTCGAAAATGGCTCCGCGGTGATGCTCATTAGCTCTCTGCAAAGCCTCATGGATCGACCCAATCAGGTGACGGGGTTTCAGGTTGTGTTGGACGATGTTCCCGACAAGAAGGCGTCGATCGAGCGCGTGCGAACCGCCATCAACGCCCTCCATTCGCCGCAGGGACGGCCTTGGGGCATCGCGGCCACGCCGACGCGCGATTACGTTCGCGGCACCTCGCAAATCCGCATGGCCGAAGCGATGGCCTGGATGACCTCGATCATCGCTCTCATCATCGGCATCGTGGGCGTACTGAACACCATGATTATGTCGGTGTTCGAGCGCACGCGCGAGATCGGCATCTTGCGAGCGATCGGCTGGCGCAAGTCGCGCGTGGTGCGGCTGATCCTTTACGAATCGCTGCTGCTGAGCATCGTCGGCGCGGTGGCCGGCATCGCTTCGGCGGTATTGTTGACTTACGCGCTGACGTGGTGGCCGATGGTGAACGGCCTCATTCGCGGCGATGTGGCTCCGTCGGTTATGATTCAAGGCTTTTTCATCGCGCTGGCGGTCGGACTTCTCGGCGGTGCCTATCCCGCCTATCGCGGCGCTCACCTGCTGCCCACGGAGGCGCTTCGCCATGAATGACACTCCCCTGCTGCGCGCCGAACGCCTCGGCAAAGTGTACCCCGACGGCCAGGTCAACGCACTCGTCGAAGTTACGCTCAGCATCCGCCGCGGCGAGTACGTCGCGCTGATGGGAGCCAGCGGTAGCGGCAAATCGACGCTGCTCAATTTGCTCGGCGCGCTCGACCGGCCGACGAGCGGCGAAGTCTATTTCGACAATCGCCCCTTGTCCCAGATCGACGATCCGGACGGATTCCGCTCGAAGAAGATCGGTTTTGTCTTTCAATCGTTTTTTCTCTTGCCCACGCTGACGGCGTTGGAGAACGTGCAAATCCCCATGTTCGAGGGGTCTCTCACCGTCCGCCAGCGGGCGGCCAAGGCGGCGGAGTTGCTCGATCTGGTCGGTATGAAGGATCGCGCGGGACATCGACCGGGGCAGCTTTCGGTAGGCCAACGTCAGCGCGTCGCCGTCGCCCGAGCGCTGGCCAACGATCCGATCCTGCTGCTCGCCGACGAGCCGACCGGCAACCTCGACTCGCATTCCGCCGCCGCCGTTCTCGATCTTTTCGACCACCTGCACCGCGACAAGGGCATGACCATCGTTCTCGTCACTCACGGGCAAGAGGTGGCCGAGCGCGCCGAACGCACCGTCCGCCTGCGCGACGGGCGCATCTGCGCGGACGAGACGCGGATTGCGAAAGCGGCGCGGCAAGCGGCTGCTACTTCTTAACGGCGTTCAGTTCGCGGCGAAAGGAGCGTACTTCGGATTGAATGATGGCCGGGAGTTTCGGCGTCAACGGATCGGCGTCGTTGAACCAACCTTTCGGCTCGGAGTAGACGAGATGGTATTCGAGGAACAATGCGCCCGCCGGTTCGTGCAAGCGCGTGACCTTCAGATAGCCGCCCGCGCCGCTATACGGATGAGCGGGACCGAATTGACGCTGGCCTTCGTCGTCGAACGAGATTTTTCGCCAACGATTGGAGTAATCGGCATCGTCGGCAAAACGCGGATCGACGCGAGTGGCGGCGAGTAGCGAATCGCCTCGGCGGGTGACGACCGAATGCAGAGCGGCTCGCAGTTCGACGCGATCGAGGATCGTGAATGTCCCATGACTGTAACGCTCTTCGCATCGGGGTTTCGATTCGACTTTGAGTTTACGTTTCTCCAACTCCTCGGCGGTCAAGAGATGAATGTGGCGGTCTTTCGATTTCTTGTGCAGCTTCTCAAGGAAGTCGGGGTCGGCCACGGTGTCGAGGCTGCCGTGGGCCACGAATGCAATATCGACGACCAACGAGGGGGGAGATGGCCCTTCCGCCGCGATCTTTCGGATGCGATGAAAATGAGGCGCGGTGCCGAGCTTGGCGGTAAACTCCTCGACGCGGAAACGCTTGGCGACGAGCGTTTGGAGGATCTCTCGCTGCTTCGCTACATCCAAGCCATCGGCCATCCATGGCGAGGGCAGCGGCACTTTCTTATCGCCGCCGAGAGTCAGTCCCTCTTTTCGTAATGCTTCGTACAGCGGATTGGCCGCCTCTTTCGGCTCGGAGGAGGACGCGGCGGCAAGGTGGAGGGCCAACAAAGTGACAATCGATAGACACACGAGAATCCAGCGAGGTTTTGTCATTCGGCTCTTCCAGTTTGTCATCAACCTGTCACTCTGTCGCCAGCAGTCACTTTTGAATTGCTTTGCGCAGCGTGCTTTCGAGTTCCTCCGCCGCGGCGGTCGAGAATCGCGGACGCGACGCCAAGGGCTTCAGATCGTCGCCGGCTTCGATTTCCTTGTCTCCCTTGGGAGGAGCGATCGCGGCGAACGCCTTCTCCGTGGGTTGACCGAGGCTGAATTCGTTGCCATCGACGTGCAAGACGCATTCGCCCGTCAGATTCGGCGGCAAGCATTGAATGGGCCCGACGGGACCACTGTACTTGTCGCCGTCGCGTTCCAAAGCCCAGACCAGAGGTTTCAAGGTGCCGGCGCGTTCGTCGAGGAGGAGGGCATAACGGAGAATGACGGACTTGTGTTTACCTTCGACGACCAGATAGCTCGGTGCATCGAAGATCAGCATGGAGGCGGATCGGGCGACGACGCGAATCTCGCCAATCTTTTCCTGAGCCGTCCGCAGAACGATGGGACCGAGCAATCCCAACCTCGCGCCGAGACGGCGCTGCGTCTCCGGAGTGACCACGGTGTCTTTGCCATCGATGCGCGTGCCGAGTCCGACCGCAACCTTGTCCAGTTTGTAGCGTTTGCCGTCCCTACCGTCCTTTTCCTCTTGGACGTTGGCGACGATGGCCGTGAAAAGCAGGCGGGCCATGCGGTCGGCGACGGCGGACAATTGGTTCACGTCGCCGGTACCTGGGCGCGAATAGCTCTTGACGATGAGATGGCTCCAATCTTTCGGAGCCTTCTTGTCGATGACGGTTCCCGGCGGAATGAGATCGAGACGGCGCAAGGCCACGTCGTAGGCCGAGGTCGTCTTGCCGCTGGAACAGGCGACATCGGTAAGGCAGCAGAGCATCAACACGCCGAGAATCGTCTTGCCGAGGAATCGGATCGAGTGAAGAATCGGGCTGCAGGTCGTCATGGCGACTGTCCTCCATGATTAGAATACCGCGCCGTGCGGCGTGCGAGCAGGACTGTCATCGGCAATTGTTCTCCGTCGCCCGGCGATTGTCAAGGGGCAAGAAAAGTTCCTCGCGGACAGGAGAAATTGGGTGATCGAAGGAGAAGAGGCAATCCGCGCCGGTTGCGTTCTCGTGACCGGGGCGGGCGGATTTCTCGGCAGCAATCTGGTCTGGGCGCTGCGGAGTCAAGGCTTCGCCGTGCGCGCCTTCGTTCGCCGTCCTCCGCGCGGGCCTCACTGGGAGGGACTCGACGGCGTCGAAATTGCGATGGGCGATATCTGCAATATCGGTTCGATCGAACGGGCACTCGACGGCGTTACGGCCGTGGTTCACGCGGCGGCTCTGACGAGTCTCGTTCCGCGCCCGCGCGGCGACGCCTTTCGCATCAACGTCGAGGGAACTCGCAACGTCTGCGCCGCCGCCCTTCGTGCCGGAGTCCGCCGCTTGGTGTTTACTTCCAGCGCTTCGACGATCGCTCCCGGCACGGACGAAAACCCCGCGAATGAGGATTCGCCGTCCTCGCGCAGCTCAATCCGCTCGCCCTATTACGATAGCAAGTTCGCCGCCGAACGAGAGGCACTCTCCTTCAACGCCCAAGGTTTGGAAACAATTGCCTTGTGTCCCAGCTATCTTCTTGGTCCGCGCGATCCGAAACCGACGACGAACGAGATGCTCCTCTATGCGGCGCGCTGGCGATGGCCCCTATTTCCTCCGGGAGGCATGAATATCGTCGATGTCCGTGAAGCGGCGCTCGCCCACGTCCGAGCCTTATGGATGGGAACGCCAGGCGAGCGTTACATTCTGGCTGGTCCGTATCAGAGTTATGCCGACCTTGGCATCGCGGTGAGACGGATGCTTGGAACGGGAAGCGTCCGGATCTTTCCGCGATGGACGCGCTTGGCAGGTTCGATACCGCTCGCGTTGGCCTCCGGCATCCTTGCCGGAGTGCCCAATGGACTGACGGTTCCCAGCTTTCAGTACGGCTTCGTCTCCTACCATCTTTCGGGACGAAAAGCGGATCGGGCCTTTCAGATAAGCCATCGACCCGTGGAAGATACGGTGCGCGATACGCTGCGCTGGTTCGGCGTGGACGTTCGCGGCGATCGCGCCTGCTCGGCTCATTCCTTGTAAATAATGTCGATGGCCAAGCCGGCGGCCAAAAGTAAGAGGTTGCTGTTCTTCTTCTGCCCTGCCGCCTCGGTCAGCGCGATGACGTAGTTGTCCGCCGTGGTGAACATCTCCTTGGCCAAGCCGGCCCATTTCTTGCCCACGGTTCCCAACTCCACGCCATCCTTGGTCAGAAACTTGAAATTCCACCCTTTCCAGTCGCCTTTCACTTCGGCGTACTGTTGATCGTCGGCGTCGTACACCCAGAAGCCGCCGCCCAGCGACATCATCTTGCTCTTGAACGAGCCGACAATTTGTCCCTCGGCGTCTTTCACTTGAACGGTGGAGCGAAACCAAGTGAATCCGCGATGGATGCTGAACAACGGTTTGTCGTTCCCGATTTCGTAGAACGATACCTTGGTGGGCAGTACTCGTTTGTTCATGAACAGTCGAAGCAGGCTGACGAGAGTCGAAGGCTCCTCTTTCGCATCGCCGATCTGCTCGTTCGTCTCGGCATCAAATATGTCGTAGGCCGCACTCCATTTGAACACGCCGGCATGTTGCTTGACGAGATAGGTGTCGATGTTCAACACGATGGATTCTCCCTACTTGTAGGCGAGTGGGGCAGAAAAGGGTCCACAAGTAAGTTCATTTGGACTGCCGATCCCACCACGCACGCCTCGGTTATGGATGCAATTCCTCACCCCCCCATAAGATACGGCGTTCGCAACGATTTCAAGCGTTTTTTTGCAAAAGGTAGAACAAGGTTACCCCGGTATGTGAGCTGGTCACGATTTTTGGCGAGCGAGAGGCGTCAGACCCCCGCTCGCCAAGTGCTTTACTTTGATACCGGGGTAATACGAACCACAACCTTACAATCCCGCGCGCGGTTTGATCTCCAAGGTCATGGATTTCCCGTTGCGGCGGATGGCGAGTGGGACGGTGACGCCGGGCTTGAGGTGACCGGCGATCTCATACACATCGTTCAAGGAATCGGTCCAACGCCCATCGACGGTCAATAAGCGGTCGCCCTTTTTCAGACCGGCTGCCGCGGCGGCGCTTCCAGCGAACACGTTGCGGACTTCGACGCCAGCGTCCTCGTCGTCCGACTTCTTAACGGCGACGAACCCCCACTGAGCGGACGGCGACAACACTTTCGGCGCTTGAGAACTGCCGGCCGCCGATTGCAGCACGGTCGCCTCCAAGGATTTCATCACATTGGCGGGTTTGTAGCCGTTGGGCGTCAGTGTCAGCGTTTGTTTCTGGTAATCGAGGACCATCTTGTAGCGTGCGAAAAAGGGAAAACCGACGATGCCGTAGAGCGGTCCCAGCCGTTTCGACATCAGTTCGACCAGCGGATGATCCATGACGATCGCGGGCTGATTGGCGGCTTTCTCCGTGCCGAGTTGCAGTTCCTTGACCTTCACTTCGGCGACGGTTCCGACGAACGGCAGCAACGATTTCGGCGCGTCCTTGAGCAAGCCAGCCTCCTTGGCCAATTTGTTGTTGAACAAGTTGATCGGCGCGCCGGTGTCGAAGATGACGCGATAAGGGCCTTTGCCGTTAACCTTGACCGCGACGGCCATGTGACCGCTTTTGAGCATCTCGAATGGGATGACCACGGGCTTTTCGCCCGTCTTTTCCAAGGGCTTGACTGCCTGCGCGGGGGGCGAATCGGCGACGGTGACAGCGAAGTGACACGCCCAGAATCCGATCGCCGCCGCCATCGAGAAAGCGCTCTTCATGTTACAACCCCTCCCCAAGCTTGACGGTGATCTCTTTCTTCTCTTGGCCGCGCTGGACGGTCAGTTTGAGTTCGTCTCCCCGAGTCCGTTTGCCCACGGCACGACTTACATCGCCGGTATCGGCCACGCTTCGCCCTTGAACGTGGGTGATGCGATCGCCGACCCGTAGGCCGCCTTTTCCGGCTGGTCCCTCGGCGAGAACCGATTGAACGATGGGATTGTCGTCGTCGTCCTTCAACTCGACGCCCAGAAAGGGTCTCCTGTGGACGGGCGCGCTGGCTTGTGAGCCGAGAAGCGAACCGAGCGTTTTCAAGATGCTGCCCAAGAGATCGAGTCCGCCCGCGCCGCCCCTCCCGCCCATCCCCACCGCGACTTTCGGCTTATAATCGAGCGGCGTCCAGATCATTTTGTCGCGGGTGAAATCGATCACCAGGCGATAGCGCGAAAGGATGTCGTAGCCGATCATGCCGTGCAGTTCGACGCCGGCCAGTCCCAGCGCGTTCATGCCTTCGACCTGCGGCGGCGTCTCGATGCGCCCCTTGCATTTCTCGATGACCAACCCGCCTTCAATCTCGAAGCGGTCGAAGGTTCCCCAATCGTTCTTGTCGGGTTTGACGCCGATTTTCTTGGCGGCCGCCGTGGACACGAACAGCGCCGGCGCGCCGGTATCGACGATGAAGTTGAACGGTCCCTTGCCGTTGATCTTGGCCCGAACGAGGATGTGTTTGGGTTTGGTCAACCGATAGGGCACTTCCACCGCTCGCGGTTTCGCGGCGGGTTCGTCGGCGACCGCCGGGGGGATTAAAGACAAGAGCGATAGTGCAACACACACATACAGACGGTTCATTGAGGATCTCCGGTCGATCCAGCAGAGCGCGCTGCCGGTTCGTGGGTTCAACACCCGGCAGCGTAAGCTGCCGGTTCGCCTTGCCTGGTGGCTTACGCAGGCGGTTCGTGAGTACAACACCCGGCAGCTTACGCAGCCGGTTCGCCTTGCCTGGTGGCTTGTGCAGCGGAGTCGTTATTTGTTATCGCGGCGGACTTTGATTCGTCCCGATGTCGTGGAAGTGACGCCAAGAAAAACGTAGCACATCTCGTCGGTCGTTTGTTCGCCAAATTTAACCCATTTCGGAGGACTAAATGGATTGCTCATATTGTTCGAGCTGTTGTCGTAAATCGCCTCGACGGCCACCCGCGTGCCGGGCTTGACGTCGATCGGTTCCTTGAAGAAATACGATTCTTGCCAGTTGTAGTCCCAGTCTTTGATGGCGACGAGCGTTGTCTTTTTCCCTTCGGGCGGCGTCAGAGTCACCTTGATTTCGCGGCCGAGCATGTGCATGTGCGGCATCACCGAGTACAGCTTGCACTCTTGCATGATGTCCAGATTGCCCTCGACGTGGAAGCGATCCTTGCCCGGAGGAATGGCCAAGAAACGGCCCGGCAGGACGACGCTCTTGAACGGCTGCATTTTGCTGGCGTCCTTGGCGAAATACAGTCCGATGGACGTGCGGTCCTTTTCGACGCGCCCGTTGCGGTGGTAGTGAATCTGGACGATAACATCGGCCCCTTTGGGGAGAAAGTGGCCGTAGCCTTGGGGTAGATAATGGGCGACGTTGCCGGGTGCCCAACCGCCGAGCCCTCCCACTTGGTCTGGACCCGTCGGACGAAAACCCAAGCCCATCGCCGCCGTGTAGCCGGGGCCACAATCGACTTGCTTTCCTTTTTCCTTCTCGTGCGCTTCTTTCTCCAGTTCGCGCCCTTTGCCGGTGAGGTCGAAGTAATTGAGCGTGTGATGCACGATTCGATTGTTGCCCGGTCTCACTTCGACGGCGACGACGTATTTGTCTTCCGTGAGTTTGGTCGGCAGCACGAAGCAACGAAAGAGATCGGGACCGCCCGCGCCGACGACGATGTCGTCCGTCGCGGTCAAGACGAGATCGGGTTTGCCGAGTCGCCAGCCATCGGCGAACGTGCGCGGCATTGGCGCGTCCTTGGGATCGCCCTCCGGCGTGCCGCCCTCCACCCATGCGGCTAGGGTGCGAATGTCTTTGTCGGCCATCTTGCGTTCGCCGTGGAAGGCTGGCCCTTCGACCGGTTTCCACGGCGGCATTTTGCGATCTTGCGTGTATTCCTTGATGTCGTCCGCCCAGTTGGCCGCTTGTTTGTAGGTCGTCAGCGCGAATGGGCCAACCTCGCCGGGACGATGACACTCTTGGCAATTCGCTTGCAGAATCGGCAGTACGTCGCGGTAGTAGGTGACGGCTCCCTCCTTGCTCGACTTGCGCTGGCGTACGATGGGGCAGCCGATCGGTTTGGTCGCCGGTTCCGCCACGGACTTGCCGGACAGCAGTTCGTCGAGCGCTTGCCGCAGGTCTTGGCGCGTTGTGCGTCCGTTCTTTTTCAGACGGGCATAGTAGCCATTGTCGATGCGCCCGCGATAGCGCAGCACGAATCGAGGATCGAGTACGAACGCGGACGGAGCCGTGTCGGCCTTGAAGGCGTCGGCGGCGCGAAAGGCTTCGTCCTTAAACAAGGGCATGGGCAATTTATACTCTTCGGCTCGCCTGGCGAGTTGGGCGGCATCGCCGTCGTCGCTGCTATCGACGGCCACGAACGCCACCCCCTTCTCGCGGTAGGTCTTCACCAACTCCGCCAGCGTGGGAATGTAACTGGTGGATACCGGACAATCGAACGACAAAAAGACGACGACAATCGCCTTCTTGTCTTTCAGATCGTACAGGGATCGAGGCTTCCCCTCGGCGTTCTTCAAGGTGATATTCTCGATTTTCTTGTTGAGCTTATCGACGGAGGCATCGGAGTCGGCACCGAGAGCCGCGCCGATCCCAAGGCAGAAAACGACAAGGGCTAACCGAGGAAGCGTTCGAGAGTTAGTCCGAAACATGAGAATCCTCACTCTACGATGATACGCACAAGATACCTTGGGCGATGCGTTCAGCATAAACGAATTACTCCGAGAGGAGCATCGAAGTTTCGAGTCCCCGTTCGGCGTAATGGAGCAACTCCACGAGTTGGGCTAGTTGCGACGGCTCACCGACAGATCGACCTCGGTTTCATGCAAAAACTGCGCCGCTTGTTCGGGAGGCACCGGATTGATGTAGAAACCGGTTCCCCATTCGAAGCCCGCCACGCGCGTCAGCCGTGGAATAATCTCCATATGCCAATGATAATGGGGTAAGAGTTGCGTATCGAACGGCGACGTGTGGATGATGTAATTGTAAGCCGGTTTGTCCAATGCCGTTTCGATCTTGAGCAGAATCGACTTCAGCACCGTGCCGAGTTCATCGACTTCGTTCTTTTGAATGTTCTCGAAGTGGCTGTTATGAGTCTTGGGCAAGATCCACGTCTCGAACGGGAAGCGCGCGGCATAGGGACAAAAGGCGACAAAATTGGGCGTGTCCAACACGATGCGCTTCTCGGACTGTAACTCTTGGTGAATCATGTCGCAATAAACACAGCGACCGCGATAGTTGAAGAACTCCAACGAGCCGGTCATCTCTTCCAAAACATTAATGGGCACGATGGGAGTGACGATCAATTGCGAGTGCGAATGCTCCAACGAAGCGCCCGCCGCCGTGCCGACGTTTTTGAACACCATGCCGTAGACCAAGCGAGGGTCTTTCTTCAGATCGACGAGCCGATCTCGATAGACCCACAGAATCTCGCGGATATTCTCTTCCGAAAGATTGGCCATGTTGGCTTCGTGAAACGGGCATTCGAGAATGACCTCGTGCGCGCCGATGCCGTTCATCATGTCGTAAATGCCTTCGCCGCGCTTGTTCAAATCGCCTTCGATCTGGAGAGCCGGATACTTATTGGGAACGACGCGGACGCGCCACCCCTTTTCGTTGGAGCGTGTCTGACGATCTCGATAGGCAAGAATCTCGTGAGGCGTCTTATCCTCGTTCCCCTCGCAAAACGGACAGAACGAACCTTCGGGCATCGGCTCGTGCTTCGGCGTCACCGGACGCTTGGCGCGCTCGGTGGCGATAATTACCCAACGTCCCACGATGGGATCTTTGCGCAGTTCCGGCATCGGCAATCCTCGCAGTGAATCGGCAAAACCTAGTAGCGTTCCATCCATATCGGTTTTCGGCTTTCGGCTATCGGCTTTCGGCAGTCGGCTATCTGCAATCGGCTCTCACGACCGCCTTAAGAACCTATATTTCTTGATCTTATGACCTCATCGCACTATAGCCGATAGCCGATGGCTGAAAGCCGATAGCCGATAGCCGATAGCCGATGGCCGATAGCCGATAGCCGACCTCACACGTCCCACATGATCTGCTCGAAATCGCGCGAGGGGCGGGTCAGCACGATGGCTCCCTCGCGCGGGGCGCGATCTTGACTTTGGCCGTCGCGCAGCAACTCGACGAAGAACTGCAAATAGCCATCGACGGCAACGCCGAGCGTGTCGAACGGAATCGCTATCTCGGCGATTTGATCGATGCCAACCGAGATGTCGATACCGGGGACGGTCTCGCCGTCGCGCAGCAGTTCGGCCTTTTGATCCGCGCGCCCCGGATTCGAGACGCGCACCTCCACGCCGGCCGGCTCGATGAAGCCAATCCGCCAGACTTCGTAATCCGCGAGCGCGCCTTTGGCCGGGCGATTGCAGTCGAGACGGATCAACAGCTTCGCGATGTCGAAGCCGAAATACAACTCTTCGAGCGGCCCCTGCGTCGCCATTGCCATCGTACCACGTTCGTTCTGGCAGATATAGCGGCCGGCGCTGACCCACTCGAAAAAGGTGTACCGTCCGTCGATCTTCACATCGAGGAACGCGCGGGGCTGCGTGTAGTGGACGCGCTGCCCCTTGCTGCTGATCGGTCGGCCAAGCTCCGGCGGCGGGGTATCTCCCAACAGAGCGTACACGTTTTGCAAGTGCTTGCGAAACAGATAGTCGAACAGGGCGTCCTGCGCACTCGAGTGATCGTCGCCGAACCACCAAAACCAATCGCTTCCCTCGGCGATATAGATTTCCTCCCACGCTCGGTCGAGAGGCGTCGCGGACGGCGAGCCAATCGCGGGAGCGATTGAGCTGAGGCCCTCGCTCGATGACTCGCGATGCCGGTTTGCCGTTTCTTCCTTGCTCTTGAGATAAGCGCGCGTGGTATGCAGGGCGTCCCAAGCGGAGTTGTCCTCTTCGTGGCCGATCCAGATGGCGAAATTGTGGCTGATCCAGCTGCCGGCGAACAAGCGCGGCAACGTCTCCGAGGGCGGATAGCTTTCGAGATAGTCGCCGACTTTCATCGGCTTGACTCCCGGAGTGTGCGTGCAACGATGGTAGAGTGCGCGCAGGAACGCCACGCCGCCGCCGGGATAGTGTTCCCAGCAATTCTCGCCGTCGAGGATGACGCTCACCAGTGCCGGTTCCTCGCGTTGAATCACTTGGCCGATGCCATAGAGACAACTCATAAAATTGTCGGCCGCCGCATTCGGATCGCTGCGCTGATAGTGAAAGCCGATCAGATCGCTCAGCGCGTGATCGCGGAAGACGACGCCCAACTCGGCATCGCCCTCGCGCACCTTGTACGCCTGATAGAGCTTTTCGGGATTGCGGACATGGCCCCGCCCGTCGCGACTGACCGAGCCGTGCGTCGAGGCGCTAAGGACTTCCTCATCGGTGGCGATCCAACGGATGCCGTGCTGCGCCAACAACGGCAACATGCTCTGACATACCGATCCCTCGGCCGGCCACATCCCTTTGGGCTTGGAGCCGAAGATGCGTTCGTGTTCGTCCACCGCCCGCCGGACGTGAACGGCGGCATCGTCGAGATAGCCTCCGGCGTGGCGCGGCAACTTCACGTCGGGCATGGCCTCGCGCGCCAGTTTCTTATCGAAAAGCAGCGGCAGAATGGGATGGTAGTACGGAGTCGTGGTCAACTCGATCTGGCCGCTGTCGGCCAATTGTCTGTGCAACGGAACGATTCGCTTGAGGATTTCGAGATGTTTGGCCAACAGAGCGTCGCGGTCGTCGTTGGTAAAGTTGCGCCCCTTGTCGCGGAGACTCCGCAAGCACTCATCCTGTTCGACGGCCAACGGATGCACCCAGGCCAGATTGAACCATACTTGCAAATCGCGCAGATCGCGACCCTGAAAACGACGCAACACGTCCTGCGCCCTGCTCCGACCCAAGGCGCGCCGTTGATACAACTCGGCATAGCGAGGGAAAGCCCGAATCATGTGATCGGCGTTGGCCATGAAGAAATGATCGAGCAGAAACAGGCAATCGCTTTCCGAGAGATCTTCGGCGGGAATGCGCGACACGTCGAGAAAGCGGTCGCTGGCATTGTGTTCGGTGTAGGCGCGGAGCTGGAGAAGAAGGCTGGGCACGAGGTTGATCGTGCAGCGCATCTCCGGCACTTCCAGAAGATGCAGCGCCATGCCGTAGTAATCCTTGACGCCGTGCAGCCGCACCCAAGGCATCGGGTTCTCGCCGCTGACATCGTCGGGATAATACGGCTGATGCTGATGCCAAACGAATGTCAGTGCAATGTCCGCCATGCTGCAAAAGCTCCGTCCCACGTTTCGCCGCGTGACAACGGGGCGAGTTCAGCGGTTATCTTAGGGCGCGGCTAACCGACTTGATTTCCGAAAGCGCCCCGAGCGACCCGTGGCGCTATAGTATATCGGCTATCGGCTATCGGCTATCGGCTATCGGCATTCGGCTGTTCTCGTCGGCGAATGGGGTCGATAGCCCCGAGCCGAAAAGGGAGGTATCGTGTCCACCAGCTCGATAGATAAACGAGAAACGCGGATTCGCGCGATGTTCGGCAACATCGCTCGGCACTACGATTTGCTCAACCATTTGCTGAGTCTGAACATCGACCGCTATTGGCGTTGGCGCACCACGCGCCTCGCCCCGCCGAGGCTGGAGGCCGACGCCGCGCCGATTCTCGACGTTTGCACCGGAACCGGCGATCTTGCATTGGCTTACGACAAGGCGGCGAACGGTTCGCTGCCCATCGTCGGCGCGGATTTCTGTCTGCCGATGTTGCTGCCGGCGCGCGACAAAACGCAACGACGCCAGGCCGCCGAACGCATCCGCTACGTCGAAGCCGATGCCCAACGACTTCCTTTTTCCGACGGCACGTTTCAGCTGACCACGGTGGCGTTCGGTTTGCGAAACGTGACCGACACGGATCGGGGCCTGTCCGAGATGGCGCGCGTGACCCAGACGGGAGGGCGCGTGGCCATTTTGGAGTTTTCCAAACCGCGTCACTGGCTGTTCGGACGACTTTATCGCTTCTATTTTCGTTGGATTCTCCCGTGCATCGGCCAAGTCGTTTCACGCAGCCGCGACAACGCCTACAACTATCTCCCCGCCAGCGTCCTGGAGTTCCCCGACGGCGAAGCGTTGGCCGAGAAGATGCGCGGCCACGGCTTGACCGATATACAATGGCATCCCCTAACCTTTGGCATCGCCACACTGTACGTCGGCATCAAATGCTGAACCTCGACCGCCTCCGTTGCGAGAATCATAATTCGCCCGTTTTCGCTTCCCCTCCATGCCTCGCCCCGATAGAGTGAGGATACTTCCAACCCGCCGCCCGTGTACCCTGACTGGCGAGATGCATGATTTCCGACAACGACTCTCCCTCCGCGCCACAACCGCCTACCCGGGTTCGTCACGGCGTTCTCGGTTTTGCCTGCGCGCTATCGATGATTACCTATCTGGATCGCGTCTGCTTCGCCACGGTCGCTCCGCGCATCGGCGATGAGTTTGGCCTGGACGAACGACAAATCGGGTGGTTGTTCACCGCGTTCGCGCTGGCTTATGCCATGTTTGAAGTGCCCAGCGGTTGGCTCGGCGATGTGTTTGGTCCGCGCCGCACCCTCATCCGCATCGTTCTGTGGTGGTCTTTATTCACGGCTTTGACGGGAGCGATCTTCCCCTATCCCTCCTACCCTTGGTTGGCCTTCGCGGCGATGTTTTTTGTCCGCTTCCTGTTCGGCATGGGCGAGGCCGGAGCGTATCCGAACATTGCCCGAACCTTTCACAACTGGTTTCCGTTCGAGGAACGCGGCTTCGCTCAGGGGACGGTCTGGATGGCGGGACGATTGGCCGGAGGTTTGTCCCCCTTCGCCGTGCTGGCCTTGATGATTCATCGAACGACTCCCAACGGAGACACCGTCGTCTTATGGCGACATACCTTCTGGATCTTCGGCATCCTCGGTGCGATATGGTGCGTGATCTTTTGGTGGTGGTTCCGCGATCGCCCCGAACAGCATCCACGCGTCAATTCGGCCGAACTCGCGCTCATTCGCGGTCAAACGACGACGGGCTTCGATGTGTCCGAGTCGAAAAAGGATTCTTTGCCCGCGCTGGAAAAGCCAACGGAAATCGTGGGAGGACTCGCCTCCAAGTCGGCTCTCCAAATCGCGCCCGATGGTACCGATGCCCTTCATTCGCAACCGCGCTCCCCCTCGGAGATCGACCCGTTTACCGCCGAAGAAGAGATGCTGGCCGACGAAGGGGCATCGCACGCCAATGTGCCGTGGATGCGGCTGATCGGCAGCGCGAACCTTTGGTGCCTGTGCCTCATGTACTTCTGCGCCTCCTACGGATGGTATTTCAACATCACTTGGCTGCCGAAGTATTTGGAAGCCACCTACGGTGTCACCCAGAAATCGCACGGATTCTGGACGATGAGCCTTCTAAGCGGCGCGCCGTTGTTGGTGGGGGCGCTGGCGTGCCTGTGCGGAGGGCTGTTGACCGACGCCTTCATCCGCCGCACCGGAGATCGCAAATGGGGGCGTCGCCTGTTCGGGGCCCTGGGGCACGGCGTCTGCGCGTTGTGCTATTTTGCCAGCTTGGCAACCTCGTCGCCGTGGATGTTCGTGCTGGCCATCGCCCTTGCCGCCTTCTGGAACGATTTGACGATGGGCGCTGCGTGGGCCAGCTGTCTCGACATCGGCGGAAAATACTCCGGCATCGTCTCCGGCTGCATGAATACCATCGGCAACTTGGGAGGAGCCGCCGCCGGCATCTTGACGGGAGAGATCTTGCATCGCTTCGGCTGGACGACGAATTTCATCCTTTTCGGATGCGTTTATCTCCTCGCCATGTTGCTCTGGCTCCGCTTCGACGCCACCAAATCCATCGAGACGGTCGCGTCGGATTGAGCTTGCGCCTCTCCGGTTCGACGCTCCTCGCACAACCGAGGAACGGCGTGTCCTATCGAAGTCCAGAAAAAACTTCGCACTTCGAGCCGAGTCGATTAAAATAACGCCGGATTCCTCCGCGTACATTCCCTCTTCAATCTAGGAGGCCGTGTCTTATGGCCGCAACCGTGACCATCCGCGATGAGGTTCTCGGCGGCGAGACTTCGCCCAGCTGGGAGCTGCAAGTCCCCTCCGAACGCCTGACCGTGCGCGAGCTGATCCGCAGTCGCGTTTATCAGGAAGTGCAGGATTACAACCTACAGCAAGGCCAAGTGTTCCGCGGCCTCGTGCAGCCGGAAGAGGCTGAGAAGACACTCAACGGCTGGAAGATGAAGAAGCCCCGCTTGCTCGATTGGAAAAAGCAATTCGAGCGAGCCATCGAAGCGTTCGAGTCGAATCGCATTCTTCTCCTCGTCAACGACCGGCAGGCTGAGGCGCTCGACGAAGAATTTCTCATCGACTCGCAAATGTCGGTAACCTTTTTGCGTCTTATGCCGCTGGTTGGAGGATGAGCTGTGGCGAGGAAAAAATCCGCTTCGGCCTCTCCCGACGTCTCGGCGAAACAAGTCGATGCATTGCTGGACAAAGTGACACAGGAACTCTTGCCGGCGAACACGTATGACGGTTCGGGCAACAAGAAACTCGGAAACGTCCCGACGGGTAAGGCGATTCTGGCCCAGGACCAGACGACGCAGACCGCCATCCTCAAC
Source organism: Planctomycetota bacterium (assembly GCA_021781415.1). Taxonomy (GTDB): domain Bacteria; phylum Planctomycetota; class Planctomycetia; order Gemmatales; family Gemmataceae; genus JAJPHU01. Next base: position 9,014 of record JAJXWW010000068.1, on the reverse strand, counting down.
ACGGCCTTCGACCGTCTGGACGAACTGGATTCGAAACTCGCCGCCGTTCGTTCGCCGTCGGAAGAGAGAAAGATCGAACGGCTGCGCTCGGTGCATCTCTTGGTGTTGGAAGGACTGCTCCTCGCCTCCCCATTGAGCGAAACGGCGCTGATTCGCGTCCTCGAATGGCCGATGCGGACAGAGGACTTCGGCTATTTCATCGATGCGGTGTCCGCGATGGTCGTCGCCGTGGAGACTTTCGTCAAAGGAAACGAGATCGGTGCCTCGCTTCGCACCGCCGTGGAGGCGCTCAGCGCTCTGCTGCGTGAAGACCCGGATGATAGGGAATTAGTCAAGATCGGCAATCGCCTGAGAAAACTGCTCCCCGAGGGAGCGCCGGCGATACTCCAGGCGGGTGAAGCCTGGTCCGATGCCGCTCTCGCCGACTTGAAGACCATGAAAGGGGCCGAAGCCAAATCGTGGAACGCCTTGCTGGCGCATTGTCAGCGCGAGGGTAAAGGCAAGTTCACCGAAAGCTGGCTGAAGGAAGCCCGGCGACTGGTGGATGCCGTCGGTTTTGATTCCTTCAAGGAACACATGCTCCGTTGGTTTCCGCTGGTGGATAAGCCGCGAACGGATTCGCTCGACGACCGCAAGTCTTGGATGAAGGCTTATGTGTGGAGGCGTCACACGGGAGCCATTCAAGAATTCCAGCTCTTCATTCTCCCTGCCCATGTCGAAATGCTTCGGTGCCTGGCCTGGTGCCCCGGCTTGCGTGAGGATGCCGATTTGGCCCGCGCTCTGACTCGTCTGGCCATCAGCGCCTACCGACCGATGCCGGGCGTTGGGCCGCGGCTTGTTTCGCTGGGCAATGCCTGCGTGACGGCTCTGGGACTCATGCCCGGTCTGCCGCCCATTGGCCAACTCGCCATTTTGAAATCGAAAGTCAAGTCCGGTCCGGCGCAGAAGGAAATTGAGAAAGCGTTCAACGCCGCGGCGGCGCGCGAAAACCTACCGCGCGAGGAGATGGAAGAACTGGCCGTGCCTTCCTACGGGTTGGAGGAAGTCGGCCTGCGCCGCGAGACATTCGACGATTATCAGGCCGAAGTGACCTTCGAGGGCACGACCGCTACGTTGCATTGGCTCAAGGAAGGCAAGCCATTGAAGTCCCTCCCGGCCGAAGTGAAAAAGGATCACGCCGAGGAGTTCAAGGAGTTGCAAGCGTCTGTCAAGGACATCAACGTCATGCTCCCCGCCCAGCGCGAACGCCTCGACACACTCTATCTGGCCCGCAAAACGTGGCCTTTGCCGATCTGGAAAGAGCGCTATCTCGATCATCCGCTGGTCGGCACCATCGCCCGCCGGCTCATTTGGTCCTTCGCGGCCAAGGACAAATCGACCGCCGGAGCGTGGCACGAGGGCCAGCTTGTCGGCAGCAACGGCAAGGCTTTAAAACTCAACGACGCGACGATCGTCTCGCTGTGGCATCCCATCGATCGAACGGTAGAGGAAGTCTTGGCCTGGCGCGAGTGGTTGGAACGGCGCGAGATCGTGCAGCCGTTCAAGCAAGCCCACCGTGAAATTTATCTGCTGACCGATGCGGAACGGCGTACGCGCACCTACTCGAATCGCTTTGCGGGCCACATCTTACGGCAGCATCAGTTCAACGCCCTGTGCGGGATGCGCGGTTGGCGGAACAAGCTGCGGGTGCTGGCACATGAGGGCGAGTATCCTCCGGCCCATCGTTTGTTGCCGGCTTGGGGACTGCGGGCGGAATACTGGATCGAGGGTGTGGGCGATGTTTTTCGCCGCGACACCAACGACACGGGGACTTTTCTCTATTTGTCTACCGATCAGGTGCGCTTTTACGAGACGACTGATGCGCGGAATCCAAATGAAGTGTCGCCGCTCGAAAAGATTCCGCCCCTGGTGTTCTCTGAGATCATGCGCGATGTCGATCTGTTCGTCGGCGTGGCCAGCGTCGGCAACGATCCCGAATGGTCCGACGGCGGGCCTGGAGGACGCCACCGCGACTACTGGCAGCACTACTCCTTCGGCGATCTGGCGGCCACGGCGCAGACGCGGCGCGCCTTGTTGGAACGCCTCCTGCCTCTCCTCAAAATCGCCGACCGTTGCACTCTCGCCGATCGCTTCCTGGTCGTGCGCGGTTCGCTGCGGACCTACAAGATCCATCTGGGTAGCGGCAACGTCTTGATGGAGCCGAACGATCAATACCTGTGCATCGTGCCGAAGCAACACGTCGCCGTCGCGGAGCGTGTGTTTCTGCCCTTCGAGGGCGACAATATGCTATCGATCATCCTCAGCAAAGCGTTTCTCCTCGCCGACGATGCCAAAATCACCGATCCGTCGATTGTGAATCAAGTCGTCCTGGCGCATTTGAGGGGAGAGTGAACCGTGGCGAAGAAAAAATCCGATGCGTTCCCTCCTTCCGAGACGGCGAAGCAGGCCGACGAATTACTTGATCAGGTTACGGAGCTTTTGAAGCAGGGTAATCGTGTTAACTTCGGTGACTCCGCGGCAATCAAGACGATCCTGGCTCAAGATCGCGAGACGCAGGCAGTTCTCGTCGGCGCGGCCCTCGACCGTTTGGAGAAGCTCGACGCGAAGATCGCCGCAAAGCGTAAGCCTTCGGACTCGATTCCGGGCGGCGCTGGTCTCTGGTGGCCGCGCGTGGCTCTCTCGGATACTCTGCGCGAACTTCTCCGGCGTGCCCTACCCCTGAACGAGGCGACGTTGATTCGTCTCCTTGAATGGCCGATCAACGTAACGACCGGCCTCAGCAAGTACTCCGAGCCGTTGTCTGGGATAGCGGGTGCCGTGGAAAAATTCACAAAAGGGGAGGAAATCAGCGATCGTCTTCGCGCCACCTTGAAGACTTTTATCGCACGCCTGCGTGATGCTCACCGCGAGACGTATTTCCGCGAACAGGAGTGCCGCAAGGTCGCGGATCGTCTGGAGGTTTTGCTCGGTGGTGGTCCAACGGTCCTGCTCGAAAAGGGAGAAGCCTGGTCGGACGCCGCCTTGACCGATCTGCGTATGATGAAAGCCGGCGCGAGCGCGTCCTGGAACCAGCTGCTCGTTCACTGCCAGAGCGGCGGAAAAGGCAAGTATACCGAGCGCTGGGCCAAGGAAGCACGGCGACTCGTGGAGGCCGTCGGTTCCGACGCACTGAAGGAACATCTGATGCGCTGGTTTCCGCTCGTGGATAAACCGCGCACTATCCCTATCGAACGAATGAATCCCTGGGAGCCGGACCATGAGCAACTGTTGCAGGAAGCACACGTCGAACTGTTGCGTGGCCTGGTCTGGTGCTGCGGATTTCAGGAAGAGGCGGATTTGGCTCGCGCCGTTGGTCGACTTGCGGTCAGTGCCTATCGCAAGATACCCGGCAAGGGACCGCGTTTGGTATCGCTGGGCAACGCCTGCGTGACGGCGTTGGGCGTGATGCCTGGACTGGCACCCATCGGGCAGCTGGCCATCCTGAAAACGAAAGTGAAGTTCGGTTCGGCCCAAAAAGAGATCGAGAAAGCCTTCAATGTCTCCGCCGCCCGCGAGGGGTTGGCGCGCGACGAAATTGAAGAGTTGGCCGTGCCGTCCTACGGTCTGGAGAGCGTCGGACTGCGCCGCGAGACGTTCGACGACTACCAAGCCGAACTGATCGTCGATGGTACGACAGCATCGCTGCATTGGCTTAAGGACGGCAAGCCGCTAAAGTCCGTGCCGGCGGCGGTGAAGAAGGATCGCGCCGAGGAGTTCAAGGAACTACAAGGAGCGATCAAGGACATCAACAGCATGTTGCCCGCGCAGCGCGCACGGCTCGATACGTTGTATCTGACGCAAAAAACCTGGCCTTTGCCGATCTGGAAAGAGCGCTATCTCGATCATGCGCTCGTCGGAACCCTCGCCCGCCGCCTCATCTGGACGTTCGCCGACAAGGGAAAGACGAACGCCGGTATGTGGCACGATGGCCAACTCGTCGGTGTCAACGGCAAAGCGCTGAAACTCGACGATAAAACGACGGCCTCACTCTGGCATCCCATCGGCCAAACGATGGACGAGGTGTTGGCCTGGCGCGACTATCTGGAACGCCGTGAGATCGTCCAGCCGTTCAAGCAAGCGCATCGAGAAGTCTATCTGCTCACCGATGCCGAGCGGCGCACGCGCACCTACTCCAATCGCTTCGCCGCCCACATCCTGCGGCAGCATCAGTTCAACGCGCTGTGCGCGGCGCGAGGCTGGAAGAACAAGCTGCGTCTGATGGTCGATGACAGCTATCCCCCGGCGTCGCGCCCGCTGCCGGCGTGGAATCTGCGTGCGGAATCCTGGATCGAAGGCGCGGGTTCCGAGTACGGTCAGGATACCAACGAGACAGGCACCTATCACTATTTAGCCACCGACCAAGTCCGATTTTATACTCTGGAGGCGGCGCAGTTGACCGCCCATGCCGGGGGCGGCGGCTACATCGAACGATGGAATAATGAACCCGATGAGCCGTTGCCGTTGGAGTCGATTCCGCCGTTGGTGTTCTCCGAGATTCTGCGCGATGTCGATCTGTTTGTCGGCGTGTCCAGCGTCGGCAACGATCCGAATTGGGCCGACGGCGGCCCCGGCGGCCAGTACCGCGATTATTGGCAGAGTTACTCTTTCGGCGAGTTATCGGCGACGGCACAGACGCGCAAGGCGTTGCTCGAACGCTTGCTGCCGCGCCTGAAGATCGCCGACCGCTGCTCTTTCGCCGAACGCTTCCTGGTCGTTCGCGGTTCGCTACGGACGTACAAGATCCATCTCGGCAGCGGCAACATTTTGATGGAGCCGAACGATCAATACCTGTGCATCGTGCCGAAGCAAGCGATTTCCGGCGGCGAGCGCGTCTTTTTGCCCTTCGAGGGCGACGGCACGCTGTCGATCGTCCTCAGCAAGGCATTCTTGCTCGCCGACGATGCCAAAATCACGGACCCGACGATAATAAGTCAGCTGAAACGATAGCTTTATTACTGCGCTCTGTTGTGAGGGTTTCGGGACTCGGAGCGTCCAGACGTGCGTTCCCATGCGGAGCCTGGAATCGAGCGTTTGCTTTTCGCCTCAGTCTTCTTCGGGGGAGTGCCTCTCATGCGTGCCAGAAATGTCGTCCTCGTCTTCGTGGCGGTGGTTGCGATGATCGCCGTCGCCGCGCTTTCCGAGAAGAAGCAACCCAAACTGCTGCTGCTCGAATGGGCCAATCGCGGCACCAAGGAGCGCCCGCCCGCCGCCGTGTTGATCGAGATGGGCATGAAGGACAAGGAGCCGGGGAAATGGAATGGCCGTGCCGTCGTCAACGGGGCGAAGGTGGTGCGTCGGGAGGGCTATCGCTTCCGTCCCGACGATAAATTGCTCGATCCGGATCGCTGGGAGGCGTCGTCGCATCGCGGTTTGCGCGTGCCGCCGCGCAATCCCGCCGTGGCTCGCATGGAGGGCATCGCCACGGTCGGTGTCGTCTTGCATTTAAGCGATATTACGGATGAGACAAGTCTGACGCTGTCCACCGACCGCGAGGGCGCGGGTAAAACGGAGGTGAAGTTGAAGGATGTGTTGGCCGGACATGCCCAAGATTTATGGGACGGCAAGGCGCGCGTGCGGCTGGTGACGACGGCCAGCCCGTTAACCTCCGGCAAGACTGAAGACGACTTCCCCGCCGCCGCCTACGGTCCCGATGGCACGCTCTGGGTGGCGTACATCAGTTACACTGTCCGCGATGAGAGCCGCCGCGTCGAGCAACCAAACTTCAAGGAACAGCCGAGCGACTTCAAGGCTCTGTATACTCCCGAATTCGCCGATCAATTGTTCGTCAAGCATTACAAAGACGGCAAATGGAGCGAGCCGTTGGCGATCACGGGGCCGAAGGAGGATTTGGTGCGCTGTGCCATCGCGGTTGAGAAGGACGGTAAAGTCTCGGTGTTCTATAGTTCCAATCGCGCGGGGCAATACGACGTCTACTCGCGGGTTATCAATCCTCCGCAGAACACCTTGGGGGAAGAGCTGAAGGTTACCGAAAGACCGGGACCAGCGACGTGTCCCGTCGCGGTGACAAATCAACTAGGGCAGGTAATAGAGGATCATAGCAACTGGGAGCCGGCATATCGTCCTGCCGCACGGGACAAAATCGACTGGTTGTGGCGCATGAAGTGGCACCCGACTCTCACGGTCGGACTAAACGGCGAGATCGCCGGTGCCTACGATGCTTACCACAACGGCGATTACGACGTGCATGTTGTCGTGCATCAACCTCAACGCAGGAAACCGAGCAAGGAGTATTCGGTGGCAGCCTCGCCGCGCTTCGAGGCTCGTCCTTCTGCCTGTTATGACGCCAAGGGCCGTTTGTGGATCGCCTACGAAGAGGGGCCGGAGAAATGGGGTCACGATTACGGTGCGTTGGCCGAGGGGGGCGAACCGCTGTATAGCAGCCGTTCCGTCCGCGTCGTTTGCCTGGAGGACGGTAAACCGATGAAGCCCGTCGCCGAACTGCCGACCTCAAAAGCAAAAGCTCCGGTAGCGGGCGACCCCTCGACGACGCAGAACTACGAGAAGGCGACGCGCTACGCCTATCCGCGTCTGGGACTCGACGGCAAGGGCCGTTTGTGGCTGTCGTACCGCGAGAAGTTCGGCAGCCGTTACAGTTCGCATCCCGGCTCATATTGGCTCAGCTTCGCCCGCCGGCTCGACGGCGATAAGTGGAGCGAACCCATCGAAGTGCATCACTCCGACGGTCTGCTCGATTCGCGTCCGGTAATGCTGCCCCATGCCACGGGCGGACTCGTTATCGTCCACAATACCGATGGACGTTATACCACTCCTAACGATCTGCAAAATCGCATTTACACGAGCTATCTCGACCTGCCGGGCGAGCCGGTCGAACCGAAACTTGAGCCGCACGATCCGGGTAAGAAAGATCCCAAAGCCTTTGAGAAAGAGAAAAAAGACACCCAACGTATCCGCGATTATCGTCTCGAAGTCGGTGGCAAGAAATATCAACTGCTCCGCGGCGAATTCCATCGTCATACGGAGATCTCGTGGGACGGCGGCCCCGATGGTTCGCTGGAAGATATGTTCCGCTATGCCATCGACGCGACGGCGCTCGATTGGATCGGCAACGGCGATCACGACAACGGCGCGGGCCGCGAGTATCCGTGGTGGCTGGTGCAGAAATATACCGACGCCTACACCATAAAAGATCGCTTTACGCCTCTATTCTGTTACGAGCGCAGCGTTGCTTATCCGCACGGCCATCGCAATTGCCTGTTCGTGCAGCGCGGCGTGCGCACGCTGCCGCGTTTGGCCGAGGCCGATCCCGACAAGCGCGTCGCCGGCATCCACGCCGACGACACCAAGATGCTCTATCGCTATCTGAAGCAGTTCGACGGCATTTGTGCCGTTCACACCAGCGCCACCGGCATGGGCACCGACTGGCGCGACAACGATCCGAAGGTCGAACCGCTCGTCGAGATCTATCAGGGCGATCGCAATTCTTACGAGATGGAGGAAGCGCCGCGCGCCGGTCACGATCCCAAGAGCGGCAAGAACCCCGTCAACATCGCCGGTTGGTTCCCCAAGGGTTACGTCAGCAACGCCTTGAATAAGGGCTATCGCCTCGGCTTCGAGTCGTCGTCGGATCATTGGTCCACGCACATTTCCTACTGCGTCGCCGTGGCCGAGAAGCACGACCGCGCCGGCATCATGGCCGCCCTCAAGCAGCGCCACAGCTACGCAGCTACCGACAATATCATCGTCGATGTTCGCTGCGGCGACCGTCTGATGGGCGACGAGTTCAAGGTGAGCAAAGCGCCGGTCTTGAACGTCCACGTCGTCGGCACGGGTTCCATCATGGGCATCGACCTTCTGAAAGACGGCGAGATTGTGGAGGTACTGCGTCCGGAGAAACCGGGCGGTTCGGAGGTGAAAGTCGAATGGGAAGATCCGAAACCCGAGGCGGGCGTTCACTACTATTATCTCCGCGTGCGCCAGGCAGACGGCCAACTGGCGTGGAGTTCGCCGATGTGGATTGAGTTTGCGAAGTGAAAGAAGATGGGCGAACGGCCGGCGCAGGCAGGCCGTTCGCCCATCTGAACGGACTTATCTTTTTCCGGTGCCATCTGAACGGTGGACGCACACATCAAACCCTTCACGGCCTCGGTAATAGTTAACTTAACCCGGCTGTGAATGCAGACTGTTGATTCAGCAGTCTCGATGCGAGCTGAGTCAATCAATCCCTTCATTATCTTGATCTCTGTGGCCATGCTCTGGCGAAGCGATTCCGGAACATCGGCAGGGAGATCGAGTTGTAATCCAGATCGTGTCTGTTTGAGAATGGATGTGATTTCCTTTTTTGCCCGGTCGGCGTCCGAGAGCTGTTTGTAAGCCAAATAAGCCCGAAGGGCTATTCCTTCGTTCCAATCTAATCCACCAACCATCGTCGTGGATTTATCGGTTACTGAAGCCCATTCGCCGAACGGCTCTTCGCCCGTTGGTTTTTGGGTTTCGGAGTGCCCCACACGGTTTTGCGAGGCATAGGCGATGAGGGCTTTTTCGACGTGCTTCCAATCTTTCTCCCACGAGAAACGGGCTGGTGAACCAAACTTCAACTTCAGCTTGCTCTTTTGAGGGGTTCTCGGATCAGGTGCGGGAAATACAATCGTTCGTTTGTCGGGGACAAGATAGATGAAATCAACTGTTCCACTGATCTTCAAGTCTTCTAAAAGCAGAGGATTCGTGATCTTGCTTTTGTAATACACTCCGTCTTCCCCGTGTATCTCTTTCGTTTTCGGGTCGAGTTGCCGCATCGCTTTGAGCCAATCGAAATCGTGAGCGCTACGAATCATAGCCGTTGCCGTTCGCTTCCCGTCGGGAGTGGTATGGGGTGCATTCCCAATCCGTGGTCATGCAGCTGCGTGCCCAGCTGCATGGCTGGATTGAGGTTGTGGCTTTGGCGGAGTGATTGGCACACCTGCCTTCAACTCGCCGGGCATATCCGGGGATTGCCA
>JAJXWW010000155.1 GCA_021781415.1 Planctomycetota bacterium | reverse complement strand
CGGCGAAAATCGACGGCGACGGCTACCTTGCAGGGGGACCGGAACTGGTTGCGGAGATTGCCGCCAGCAACGTCAGCATTGCCCGCAATAGCAAGCTGCGCGTCTATCGTCGCAATAACATTCGAGAATATATCATCTGGCGCGAGGAAGACCGCGAACTCGATTGGTTCGTCCTGCGTCAAGGTCAATACGAACCGTTGACGCCCGGAGCGGACGGTGTCCTGCGCAGCGTGGTTTTTCCCGGCTTGTGGCTCGATGCCCCGGCGCTGCTGCGCTCCGACCTGGCCGGCGTCTTGCAGGTGTTGCAACGGGGCATGGCCAGTCCAGAACACGCGGCCTTTGTCGCGCTGCTGCAACAACGCGCGGTCCCGTCGTCTTCCTGAAATATCCCGCTCGATCAACCGGGCGAACCGTCACTCTTCCCTGGGTGCGTTGAGCCGTTCGCTCAAGTCCCGCGCCAAGTTCGAGCGCTTGAGAAACAAGAGTGCGAAGGATGTGGCCACGGACGATTCTTCCAAACACGTTGTCCCCTTGGGACTCCACGAGCCATCGTCGCGCTGCAAGGGCAACAACAACTGCACGCCGGAACCATACCAATCGAGGGAATCCAACGCGCGCAGATTGTAGAGGACGGCGACGCGTTCGATGGTCCACAGACAATACAGATCGAGTTTATCCAGAGGCGTTCGATTGAGGACAAATCCCGCGTAATAATCTTCGAGTAACGCCTTGAGCGTCGTGAAGCCGCGATGCACGACCTCATCGTCGTGGACGGCGATGTTGCGCCCGCGTCCGCGCCGATTGGGCAAGAGCAGCCCGTGCTTGAGGGCCAGACCCATCAGGGCGGCGGCGGTCATGCTGGGCGTCGTTGGCCACTTCGGGCGATAGTTCCAACCGAATTGAGGCGTCTGCGAATTGCGAAAACGCCAATCGAGGAGAGACATGGCCCGTTCCATCGGAACGTCGTGATTCTCGGCGGCGAGCAGGCCCAGAATGGCGAATTGAGTATTGGAATTGTCGGTGCGAGGCTCGCTGAAATCGGGAGGATTGCGCAAGAGTTCCGCAGCGCGCAAGGCGGGTGTCTTCTTCAATCGATCGGGCAGATTTTCCGCAGCCGTCTCGGCTCGTTTGGACAGAAGGCGATTGTCTCCGGGTAGTTTCTTACTCTCGACTTTTGGCTTCGGGCTTTGCACTTTCGGTGGAGGCGCTTCGATCTTTGGAGTCGAGGCGGGAACATCGGCGACTCCACGAGAGACGAACAATCCAAGCGGTGGACTCTTGCTCGGCCGCGGACGATAGAGGTCGTCTTCGACGTTGGCCTTCGGATCGGCGTCGAACAGATCGAGCGGCTTGGTCGGACGATCTTTGTAGAGCCGCGCGAGCAGGCCCAGTTCCTCCTCGTCGTTGAGCGTCGGGCAGTAGTAATCCCAACCTCCCGATGGTTTTTGGCCGGCGAGAAGCCGCATGGCCAAAGTGCGGATGCGACTGGTATCTCCGTCGTCGCCGAGACGGTCGAAGAACAGAATCGCCAACGAAATCGAGTAGGTCGCCGTCAATTCCGGCATGTGCAGACGAAGGTAATGCGCGGTCGCACGGACCTGCGCGTCGGCGGTCGGCACTCCGCATTCGAGAAGCGTCAATCCACAGAGGGCAGTTATGCCGGGCGTGTATTGTTTGGCAGTCTTGCCGGTTCGACGCCCCCAGCTGCCATCGGCGTGTTGATCGCGCCGGAGGAATTCGATGCCGCCCGCGATCGAGAGATCGACCTGTCTTTGAACGGCTTGCGGCAACCACGAGGGTTGCGGTTTCTCGCGGCGAGCTTCGGCAGGCTCGCGCAGCGGTTCAGGCTCAGGGGCTTTTGCCTTGGGCGGCAGGGGCGATTTCGCGCGGGGAGGCGGTGGATCGGGCAGGGGAGTCGGAGGCGGCTCGTTCGGCGGCTTGGGCATGGGATCGGCAGGGGCGGCTGGCTTATCGGTCTTTGGAGTAGTCGTGGGTGGGATAGACGGCGATTCCTCCGGCACCGAGAGTGGGACCGAATGGGAGACGGACGCGCGTTCGCCTTCCCATTGCACACGTCGATGAATGGCCCAGGCGATGGCACCGCCTCCACCGACCAACACGAGCATATTGGCAAGAACCAGCCAGCGCATCAACCGACTTCCGAACGCGGATGCGCGTTCGGCGGGTTGGGCCGAGTCGGCTCCCGCGCGAAACGACATGGAGCAATGCGGACAGAGCAGACACTCGCCCGGCGCGATCAAACGACGACTGCGAAGAATACGGCGACAGTGCGGACAGGACAGCTGAACGGTCAGCATGGCATCGCACTCCACGGGGCGGCGACCTTGGGCATCGATGGGAAGAATCCGTCCCTCTTTCTACTTTATGCCGACCGATTCCCTGTTACAATGTCCTCGTCGCCTCGCCTCGGTTGGAAGGGGCGAAGGCGATCGATTATCCCAATGAGAAATCCCATGACCGAGCGAACCTTGCGCCACAGATCTATCGACCGACCGCAACGCTTGTTCTCGTTGCCCGTCGTCGTGTTGTTAACCGTTTGTCCTCTACTCCCGGCGGAGGAATTGGGTGGGCGCTCCCGCAGTTGGGAGCCGCGCGTCCCGGCGGCGAAAAATCTTTCGGCGGCCGGTCGGCTCCTGGTGAACGAACGTCCGGGTCAACCTTGGCGTTCCGCCGAATCGGACGAGTCACTGCATAGCCGCGATCTCCTGCTGGCTCTTCCGGGCGTGTCGGCGCGAATCGAAACGACTCCGCGCGCCGTCGAATTGACGCTGTGGGGAAACCTGCCGGAGATGAGCGACTTTTCCGGTCTCCAAAGCGCGGTTATTCTTCACGATAGCCGATCGTTCGATCTCGACTTCACTTTGCATCGCGGTCGGGCGATTGTGCGGAATCTGAAGAAATCGGGATCGGCGCGCGTATGGCTGCGCGTGGATGGAGCGGCGTTTGAAGTGACGTTGGCCGAACCGGGGGCGGCCATTTGTCTCGGCCTCTATAGTTTTTGGCCGCGCGGCACTTCGTTCGCGGTGGCTCCGCGCGAAGAGGATGCGCCGGTTCGCCGTCTGAGCTTCTTCGCCCTCAAAGGCCAGACGGATGTGAAGGAAGGCGGCACCCTACACGCTTTGTCCGCTCCCCCCGGACGCGCCTACTTGCAGTGGGACAGCGTCAACGGCACCGAGGATACGGCCCGCGCGCGCCGTCAAGTCGATCCCTGGGCCGACTTCGAGCGCAAACCGACCGTGTGGGCGCGAGCGCTTGCGGATGTGGTCGAAAACTATCTGACCGCGGTGAAGTCGAAGGAACCGCGCACGGTGCTTTTCGAGATGCTCGACGCCGCCTCCAAAGGCAACGATCGCGCCGCGACACTCGCCGAGTTCAGCGTCCTTGGATTGGCCGCCATGAACGACATCGATCGCGTCGTGCAGGCGCTGGACGATCCTCGCCGTGCCGAGTCGCGCAAGGCTGCCGCCTTGGCGCTGCGCCGCTGGATCGGAGATGCGCCCGGACGCGAGCAACGGCTCTATCGCTATCTCTCCGAACGACTGGGCTTTGCCAGGGCACAGTCGGCCACGATTCTCCAGCTGTTGCACGGTACGCTTGCCGCCGACGATCCGGGAACCTACGAGACGTTGATCGCCTATCTTCGACACGAGAAACTCGCCGTGCGCGAGCTGGCCTGGGTGCATCTAACGCGGCTTGTGCCGGAGGATCTTGTCGTTCCCTACGATCCCGCCGCCTCACCCGCCGAACGCGCGAAGATGTATGCCGCCTGGAAAGAAGCCGTCCCCAGCGGCAGCTTGCCGGCACGCAAACCGAAGAAGAAGTGATCGCACGGCACAGCGAGACCCACCGGAAGCATAAGGTTGGGTCTCGCTGCGCTTTTAGCCAAGTGTGAGCATCTCCTCTTGGGAGCGGTCATCTCCTCCATTCGTCGATCAACGAGGCTATCAGAGCCGTCCAGCCGGTTTGATGCGATGCGCCCAATCCAGCGCCGTTGTCTCCGTGAAAGTATTCGTAAAACAGGAACAACTCGCGCCAGTGTGGATCGTCGTGGAACTTGCGCTGCCCTCCATGAACGGGACGGTGGCCGTTTGCATCGCGCGTGAAAATGCGAATGAGGCGGTCGGCGATTTCGTGCGCCATTTGTGGGAACGTAATGGGTTGGCCATTGGAAGCCGGCGTAACGACGCCAAAGGTCGGTCCAAAAGCCGCCCCCAGCTTCCGCAACGATTCGATCAACAGAAACGTCGTGGGAAACCAGATTGGCCCTCGCCAATTCGAATTGCCTCCTTTGAGTTTCGAGGCGCTCTCGGCCGGTTCGTATCCCACGACGTTGCCATCGAAGGAAAACGGCTCTTTTCGATGCGCCTGCGACAGGCTGCGCACGCCGAAGGGCGAGAGAAACTCGCTTTCGTCGAAAACGCGCTCCATGATGCGCGTCAGCTGATTCTCGTCTACCGTGGTGAGAACGTAGGTTTTGTTTTCGCCCTCGCCCACTTCGTGAACCACGTCTTTGACGAGATCGTGGCGATTTTTTAAGAACCAGTGAAACGCACCACTAAACTCTTTGAACGGCTTGATCCAGCCGGATTCCAGACGCTCGATGGCAAACAGCGGAATGAGGCCGACGAGGGATCGTAGCCGGAATTTCTGGAATCTCCCGTCGGGATAGCGCAGCACATCGTAGAAGAAACCGTCCTGTTCGTCCCACAGTTGATAGGGCCGATTTCCCATATGCTTCATCGCGCCGGCGACATAGGCATAATGCTCGAAGAACTTGACGGCCATCGCTTCGTAGACGGGGTTGTCGTTGGCCAGCTCAAGGGAGATGCGCATGAGATTGAGACAGAACATGCCCATGTAGCCGGTGGCGTCGGACTGTTCGAGGACCGCGCCGTCTCGAAAGTGCATGCTGCGATCGAGGACGGTGATATTGTCCATGCCGAGGAAGCCGCCCTCGAAGATGTTGTTGCCCGCGCTATCGACTTTGTTGACCCACCAGGCGAAGTTGATGAGCAGCTTGTGGAAGCAACGAGCCAGGAAGCCTCGATCCCCCTTGCCGGTGCGAAACTTCTCCATGTTGTAGATGCGCCAGACGGCCCAGGCATGAACGGGAGGATTCAGATCGGAGAACTCCCATTCGTAGGCCGGGATCTGCCCGTTGGGATGCTGAAATTGCTCGAACAAGAGCCAATAGAGCTGATCCTTGGCGTATTGCGGATCGATCAGCGCGAGAGGGACGCATTGAAAGGCCAGATCCCATGCGGCGAACCAGGGGTACTCCCACTTGTCCGGCATGACGAGGACGCGCAGCGAGTTCAAATGTCGCCAATGTTGATTGCGGATATGCAAGCGCGAAGCGGGCGGAGGCGGCAGACCGGGATCGCCGTTGAGCCAGACGTTCACGTCGAAGAGATAGTTCTGTTTGCTCCACAACAGTCCGGCGAGGGCGCGGCGTTGAATCTCGCGCTCGTCGGCGCTGGCTTGCGGCGGATGGAGGGCGGCATAAAACGCATCCGCTTCGGCTTTGCGCTGAGCGACGATGGAGTCGACGGCTTCCAACGGATCGGTGGCGGAGGCGTCGTCGCCCAGGCGCAGACGCAGCACGACGGAACCGCCGGGCGGCACGGCGTTAAAGCGATAGTGGAGGGCGGCTTTGGTCCCTTCCGCATGAGGATTGAGACAATTCTCTCCGTTAACTACATGGCGATGAAAGGCATCCTTGACGTAGGGGCGTCGGCTCTGGTTGCCCGCTCCGAAGACGCGCGGGCCGTTCGTTTCGTTGAAGGTGAAGAGCGGCCGAGCGCCCGGCGGAGCATAGAGAATGCGCGGACCCAAGCGGTAAGACACGGGGATGTCCGTGAGCGTTTCGACCGCCGAATCGTCGCTGACCAGACTGATAAATCCCGCCCCGCTGGGACCGAGACGGATGCAAGGCTCGCCCGTGAGATGCAGCGTCCAAGCGTTGGGACCGCGCGCCCAGATGTTGCGAAACCAAAGATGCGGCAATAGATGAAGCGGCGCGGGTGTCGGCCCGCGGTTGAACGCCTCAATGCGAATGCAATAATCCTCCGGCGTTGCCTTGGCATATTCGACGACGATGTCGAAATATCGGTTCTCGTCGAAAATGCCCGTGTCGATCAACTCGAACTCGAACCCTTTCCCATTGCGACGGCGATTCTCGTCGATGAGCCAAGCGTAGGGGAATTCCTCTTGCGGATATTTGTAGAGGTACTTCATGTACGAGTGCGTCGGCGTGTTATCGACGTGAAAGTAATACTCCTTCACATCCTCGCCGTGGTTGCCTTCGTTGGGCGTCAAGCCGAAGAGACGCTCTTTCAAGATGGGATCGCGTTCGTTCCAAAAAACGGGTGCGAAGCAGAGGAGTTGATAGCGGTCGCAAATGGCGGCGATGCCGTCCTCTCCCCAACGATACGCCTTGCTGCGGGCCAGATCGTGGGGCAGATAATTCCAGGCGTCACCATCCTCGCTGTAATCCTCACGCACCGTGCCCCACGCGCGCTCGCCGACGTAAGGCCCCCAGCGACGCCAACCGCTGTGATCGTCGTGGCTTTCGCTCAATCGCTCGTGTTCTGCCGTATTCATGGTAGAGATTCTACCCACCTTCTCCGCCGATGGGGAGGGGGTGCGAAAACGAGAGGCATGCCGGAAAGCGGATGCGATTTGGCGTGAACCTGGGGATCCGTGGATCTTCTCCTTTCCCGCACCACCAACCGAGCCACTTGTAATCGAACCAGTTATCGAAATGGACAAGAAAGACTTCTCGAATTCGCAACGAGGCGGTAAAGGCGATTTGCTTGTCGGATCCGGCAAGTGAATCTACGATCATCGACATTTCCAATCGCAAACCGTGATAGGAGAAATGACTCTCTGCTCGCAAGACTACCCAGCCCACGGCCCCGTTGCAAAGCTTTTCACATCGTTTTAGTGCGTTCGGATGCGCGAACGCGCTCCGCTGCGCGTCGCGGCTACCCAACGCATCCCTCTCTTCAAAACTCCGTTTCGCGCTCCTGGTCCCGTTCGAGCGCCGACTCGCAACCGAGAGTTGAAATGGCGCATCGGGCAATAGGGCACGGCCGATCGCGCCGCCTTGCGAGGTTGCGATTCAGGCCGCTTACGGATTGCGACAGAAGGGACATGAGGATTCGCCGGATTCGTTGGCGGAGCGTGCGGCTTCGACACCGCGCGCGATGGACAGCGCGCCGGTCAGTACCACGCACCAGGCGGCCACGCGATAGGTTCGCCGCGTGAAGCCGGCCACAAGGCGCGCGCCGCAACCGATCAGAGCCAGGATCGGCAACGTGCCCAGTCCGAAAGAGAGCATCGTCAACCCGCCGCGCAGAGGGCTGCCGGAGCTGGCCGCCAACGCCAGGTAAGCGTACACCAGGCCGCACGGCATCAAGCCGTTGATCGCGCCGCCGAGAAACACGTTTCGCATGCGCGTCTCGCGCAGCAGGGCCGCGAACATAGAGGGCAACAGGCAGGGGCCGCGCGATGCGAACCGCGCCGGAAGGCGCAGAACGCCCGCAGCCGAGAGTCCTTGCACGACGAGCAGGCTCCCCGCGACGAAAGCGAGGAGAGCGTGGCCGCCGATCCACAGATGGAGATCGCCCGCGAGACGCCAACCGGCGTAACCCGCCGCCATGCCGCCGGTCGAATAAGTAAAGACGCGGCCCAAGCCGTACACGACCTGGCGACCCATCGCCGCCGTCCAGCCGCCCGGACGATAGCCGAGCGCCAGGACGAACGAACCGCACATGCCGACGCAATGCGCCGAACCGAGCAGCCCGCCGACAAAAAACATCGCCCATTCGATCACGACACGGCTTCCCCTTGCCAGGTCTTCGTTCTTGCCGCCGCCGTTCCCTCCGGCTCTCGCGCTGCCAGACGCAGCGAGTTGCTCAGAATAAAGAGACTGCTCAGCACCATCGCCAGACTCGCCAGAACGGGATTGAGCCGGCCCGTACAGGCGAAACCGACGCCGAGGAGATTGTAGGCAAACGCCCAGAAAAGGTTGCCGCGAATCACCCACACCGTTTGTCGGGCCAGATCGATGGCCCACGGCAGACGCCGCACATCGTTGCCGAGCAGACAGACCGATGCCGAGTCGCGCGCCACCTCGACGCCGCAACCCATCGCCACGCCGACATCGCTGGCGGCCAAAGCGGGCGCATCGTTGATGCCGTCGCCGACCATCGCCACGGCGCCGATGGCACTCCGCGCCCGTTCGACGGCGGCCACCTTGTCTTCGGGCAACAATTCCGCCTCGACGGCGACATTCCATTCCCGCGCCAAAGCTCGCGCTCGCGGCGCGCGATCGCCGGTCAGCACGGCCACATCGAGCCGTTGCCCCTGCAACAGAGCCAGCGCTTCCGCCGCTTCCGGTCGGGTTTGCTCGCGGAGAACGAATTCGGCGCGGACGAACCCTCCCCATGCCAGACAGGTTCGCGAGCGGTCGTCGTCGCTTTCAACGCCGCGCGGATCGGACAATCCCAGTTCCTTGAGCCAACGGGGACTACCGAGATAGATCGTATCGCCATTATCCGTTCGGCGAGCGCTGATGCCGCGTCCGGGGATGGTACGGGCTTCCACCAGTTCCACAACATCCCGCTCGACGTTCGCCGCTGTATCGTTGCGGATGGCCTGGCAGTGGGCGTGCGTCGATGCGGAGGCCAGGGCGGAGGCCAACGCCAAGACGTTGGCGCGATCTTCGCGTGGAGCCAGGAAGAAATCGGCGACGACCGGCGTACCCGTGGTTAGGGTGCCGGTTTTATCGAAGCGAACGGCGCGGACCTCGGCCAAGCGTTCCAGCGCCTCGCCGTTGCGGAACAGCACTTGCGCCCGTGCCGCGCGGCCCAGCGCCGTCCACACGGCTAACGGCGTGGCCAACCCCAGGGCGCAGGGGCAAGCGATCAACAACACCGACAGACCGACGAGAACGCCGCGATCCCAGCCGTCGTGTTGCCCATGCCACACAAAAGCGGCCAAAGCGATCAGCATCACGGCGGGAAGAAACCAGGCGGCAATGCGGTCGGCCAAGCGTTCGTGACGCCCTTTCGTTTGCCGAGCAAGGCGGATCAACTCCATCATGCGCGTCAGGGCGGTGGCCTCGCAAGCGACCGTCGCTTCGACGTGGAGATCGCCGTCCAGATTCAACGAGCCGGCCCAGACGGGATCGCCCGCTTGTCGCAGCACCGGCTGACTCTCGCCGGTCAGCACTTGTTCGTCCACGGCGGCGCTATTGCGGCGGATCAGGCCGTCGCAGGGAATGCGTTCGCCCGGCAACACGCGGACCACATCGCCGACGCGCAGTTCGGACAGCGGAACCGAACGCTCTTCATCGTCCACCAGGAGCCGCGCCGTGTCGGGCAATAGCCGATGCAGCGCTTCCAGCGCGGCGGTGGTTCGCAGCTTGCCGGTCGCCTCCAGCCAGCGGCCCAATGTCACCAGCACCAAGACAGCGCAGCCGACCTCGAAATAGACCGGCCCTCCGCCGCGCACCACCGAGACGACGGAATACAGATACGACGCGGCCACGCCCACGACGAGCAGCAGATCGGCGGTCAATCGGCCCTCGCGCAGCGTCTGCCAGGCGCTCTCCAGCAACGGCCCGCCCAAGAGCAACAACACCGGCAAGGCGAAGACCAAAGAGGTGTAGCGAAACAAACCGCGCAGCGATTCGCCGAAGGCGCTGGAATCGTCCGACCCATAAAAGTCCGGCGTCCACAGAGCCATCGTGAAGACGAGGACGTTCATCGTGAGAAAGATGGCCAGGCCCAGGCGCGCCAAGGTCCAGTTGGCCGCTCCTTCTTCGCCCCGCGAGCGCGTCACCTCGGCGGCGAATCGGCAGCCGAAACAGCAGTAGCGCGATCCGTCCGCCGGCGCGCGTCGCCAAGCGGGCGGCAACGGCAAATCGCAGTAATCGCAGCTCGACGCCTCGCGGCTCATGGCGGCGACACCATCTCTCGCTTCAGCGCGGGGATCAACCAACGGAAGACGTACCACAAAAACAGGATCCAGAAGCCCAGCCAGCACAGGCGAACGTACCAGGGAATGGCATGGCCCACATAGCTGTGGTACTGAGAATCGGCTTGCGGCGCGTTGGGCGCGGTGGCGGCAGGGCTGGTCGGTTTCACTTCCATCGGTCAATCCCCTTTCCAGGCTTCGCGTTCTTCTTCCGCCTCGGCGTCCAGTTTCGCCTCGTTGGCCAGCATGATTTCCTTCGGCTTTTCGATGTCGTGGAACATTCCCTGGAACATCGCCCACACGAACAACATGGCGAACCCTAGGCTGGCGAGGAGATAGTTGGCGATGGGCACGATGGCAAACGCGCCTTCCTCGTCGCCGGTCAAAATCACCAGTTCGTAGAACTTGCGACCGAAGCCGTAGGCGGCGGGCAGCAGAATCACGACGGCCAGAATCAATGTCGTCCAGTTGAAACGCCAATGCGTTCGGCCTTTTGCGAGGGAATTCATCGGCGATTCTCCTGTATGGGCATCGCCTCAACGGAGTCGTAATGTCCGTAATCGTCGAGCTGCGAGCCGAGCCACTGCATGTAGGCGATGATTGCGAAGCCGCGCTTGTTCGGTGCGATCGGCCCTCGCTCGGTACGCCGCCGGCCGTATTCGTCGGTTGTCTCCGACGTGCCGACGGCCTCGAAAAACCACGGATAATCGGGCATGACCGACTCC
The DNA here is from genome assembly GCA_021781415.1 of Planctomycetota bacterium. Taxonomy (GTDB): domain Bacteria; phylum Planctomycetota; class Planctomycetia; order Gemmatales; family Gemmataceae; genus JAJPHU01. Next base: position 32,227 of record JAJXWW010000155.1, on the reverse strand, counting down.
GGCGACGTGGAGCGCGGATGGTAGAAATGAACCGCGTGCCAATCGTTACCTCGCCGCCCGCCCTCGCGACTTAGATCGGGGCCGACGCGGCGCGTGCCGAATAATACGGGACGCTGCAACTCGTTATTATACTCCCAACTCTTAGCCACCGGCCCCCAGCGGCGCGACTCGTTGGACACGGGGCGGACGAATTGGCTGTGGCAGTGCCAGCAGCCTTCGCCGACGTATACGCTCCGCCCCAGACGCAGCGCGTCGGCGCAGGCGGTACGAAAGAATCGGTCGCGCGCCCCCCACTTCTCGGCGAGAGCTTCCGGAGGTTCGGTTCGCTCTGGCTTGGGAGGCGGCTCGCCGAAATGTTTGGCGAACGACTCACGGTAGCGATCGGAGAGATCCTGCATCTGCCGCAGCACGTTGCGATTGAGCGTTTCCTCGACCGTTTGCTCCGGCTGATTGCGGTACATCATCCACGGCACGACGGCGTTGACCAGAAACGCCAGCGAGAAAAAACCGACACCGGCGATGAGGAAGACTCCCGACCTCGATTCAAACATAGTGCGTCCATCTCCCGTTGTGAGAGTTGTTCAACGAATCCCCCGAGCGGGGGGCGTAAGCCCCCTGAGCGTTCGAATCAGGGGGCTTACGCCCCCCGCTCGCCGAGCGTTTCGTTCGGTAAAACTAATTCGCCTCAGCCAGGGCCATAGCCGACGATCCCACGCGCGATCGCTGCCACGTCTTATACAGGTTCCAACCGAATACGATCTGGCCCGCGATGATCGCCAGGCCGGCGAACAGGCGCACGACCCAGAAGGGGATCGACAACTGGATCGAATGCTCCCAGATTTGCAGCGAGGCCCAGCTCCAACCCTGGAATATGCCGGCGAAGGTCAGATCGAGGAACATGACGATCATGCCGCCCGCCGACAGCCAATAGTGATACTCGCACAGCCGTTCGCTGTACCACTCGACTCCGAGCAAGCGCGGGAACAGATAGGTCATGATGCCCAGAATCCAGAAGCCGAACACGCCCAGCATAACCAAGTGCGCGTGCGCCACCACCCAATCGGTGAAGTGTATCAATTGCTGGAACGTCAATGTCGCCTGAAACGCACATTGCAAACAGGTGACAAAATAAAGGACCATGCCGGTGTAAAACCAACGAAGCGGTACGCTGCGCAACACCTCGCCGCTCGTACCCCACACGGTGCCGATGAAGTTGATGATGACCGTCGTGACCACGAACTCGACGGCAATGGTGGAGATAATCGCTCCGTATTGCAGAAACATGGGGATGGGCGTGTACAAAAAGTGGTGGATGCCGGTCAGCGGATAGAAGAAAGCCAAACCCCAGAAGCCGACCAGCGACAAGCCGTGGCTCCACATCGGCCGTTTCAGCAAGATCGGCACGAAATAGTACATCAACCCCCAGCCGAGGGGCGTGACGAACAGTCCGACCAGATCGTGAATGAACAGGCCGGTCAAGGCTCCGCTGCCGACGCCGGACAGAGCGTATTGCGGCAGAAAATTGCCCATGCCGTAGGTCAGAAACGTCCACGGCAGCGCGGCCATGAAGTACCACAAACTGACGTACATCGGCCCCTTGGTTTTCAGAATCGGCGACAGAAAATTGATCATGACCAGCAGCAGGCCGACTTGCGCCAGCGGATCGATCCATACGGGCGTTTCGCCCCATTCGACGCCTTGCGCATACCCGGCGACGATGCCGCCGGCCGTGCCCAGAACGACGACCTGCCAGGCGGCGAAGATGAAATACGACAGCCGCACGCTCAGGACCGGCCGCATCGTCAGCCGCGGGACGGCCCAATGCAACATGCCGAGAAATGAGTTGGCAATGAATCCATAAGCGATGGCGTTGGTATGAATCATGCGCCACCGCGCCGGCGAGAAGAACTCGATGCCGCTAAGCGGATTGTGATTGATGAGCTGAAGCGCCATCAGCAAACCGCCCAGCAGCGACACGGCCATGTAGCCGAGCGCGGCGAGCAAATACCAATACACCAATCGTTCGATGACGAGCCGGCCGCCCGGCAGGGGGGCGGCGTGTTCGACGGTAGCCAAGATCAACGGTCCTCCAGCTTGGTTCCGTAGGGGACAAACTCTCCGAGTGGCTGCACGAGTAGCATCGTCCAGCCGAAAACCAAATGCGTCAGGAGCGCCACCCACCAGGGAATGAGGTGGACGATCCAGTTGCCGCCGAACAGCAGCGGCTGAAGCCAGGAAAGCAAGACGTAAAAGTTGAGCAGCCATATCGCCAGAGCCAAAGCGCTGACGCCGAGCAAGCGCGCTACATAACTCGCCTTGGCCAGCTTGCCGGTCAAGAGCAGGTGAAAGGGAATGCCCAGCAACATGCCGGTGCAGAGATAGAGACAACAACCGACCGCGAGGGTGACGCCGCCGTCAATCGTCAAGGCGTCTTCGCCGAGCGGGAACGTCAGGTAGACGCGAATGAGTTGCAAGGGATGCTGGCCGACCAGCAGCGAACCGATCACATTGAACAGCAAGCTCGTGCCCGCGCCGAGCATGCCCAAGACGAAGCCGGCTAGGACGTGATAGGCCGTGTAGTAGCCGCGCGGCGGCCATTGTCCCACTCTTTGCTCTTGGGACAACTCCATTTCCAGCCGCGCGACCTGCCCGCGCAACTCTTCCAACGCTCGCTGTTTCGCTTCTCGACTCATGGATGCACTCGCCCCGTAGCGGGATCGATCGATCGCCCCGTCGCCTTCAAATGAAGAATGCTTCAAACTGCAAATGTTAGGCCGATAGCCCTCCGATTCTCAATCTCTATGAAAACACCAGTCTTCTGTCGAACCGCCGATCCGAATCTCGTCTTTCCCTGTGCGAATCGGTCCAGCACGGCGCTCCTCTGTGCCGTCCTCGCACACATCGGCCATCGTGAACGAGCATGAAGGAGTGATAGGGACTCCCGCAGGAGAATCTCGAATTCTCCTTGGGAAATAGCAGAAAGAATCCCTTCGGGTTGTCGAAAGACAACTTCGGTTAGCCGCGACCCGAGGCTGCCTCGGGTCGCGGCTAAACTTGGAACTTTTTTTGGTCGGCTTATTAGGCGTCGGGATTCATCCCGAGCGAACGAAGTATTGCCGCGTAATGTTCGGCTCGTTGTTTTTCCTGTTCGGCTCGTTGTTTTTCCTGTTCGGCTCGTTGTTTTTCCTGTTCGGCTCGTTGTTTTTCCTGTTCGGCGCATTCGGCCCCCGTGGGAAGTACCGCACCGTCGCGGTCGCACCAACGAAGCCAACGACCCCGCTCGCCGAGATATTCTCCCTCCCAAAAGGTCATGCCGAGGGCGATGTGTTCCAACCATGCGGCATGAATCGGCTGATAGCTTCCATCCCGCAAACTGAACGCGCGCAGCGCGCCGTGGTGCAATCGATTGAGCGGATCGAAAATGATGTAATAGGTCACGCCGATCCGCGCGTAAGCACTCATCTTGTGCGTCTCTTCTCCACCGCGAAGGTCGGAGACGATCTCGATCACGGCGTCAGGCGGTTTGCCGATAATCCAGAGGAAATACGAACGATTTTCTTTCTTCGTCAAATCGCGGCCGGAGGGCACGTCCAGGCTGAGCATCACATCCGGTACGAGCGGCGGTTCGTGTTCGGCGAAAAACAGCCCGACGTTGGCCGCAGCCAACATCTCGCCGCGCGGCGACTTCCACGAAAGATACAACGGCTCCGTCAGCAGTCGATACTGTCGCTCGACGAATAAATTATCCACGGGCTTGCCATCCTCAATGATCAGAGCCTCGATATTGGGTCTGTCTTCTGGAGACAGGACGAAATGCGGATCGGGCGTCTCGGGAACAGGAACGAAGGACGCCGCTGGCACGGGTTCGACCATTTCTATTTCCACGATGCCTCCCTTTGGTAAATCGAACGGCGGAGAGATCGATTGCTAACCAACGATTGTACCCGTTCGTACCGTCGGACAACAAGAAGATCCGAGCGAACGAAGGGAAGAATCGTGTCTAACGGGCCGGTGGGCGCAGAAAGATCTGGGCGGCGACGAGGATACCGGCAATCGCCAGCAGGAACACGATCAGCGTCGAAACGCCGTAGAGGGTTTGGATGCCATCGTCGAGTTTGCCGGAGCGCCGCATCAGCCGGGTCGAGATGATGCTACAGACCCAATTCCAGTGCAACATGATGTGAACGAGGATGGCGAAGACGACGACGGCCAGAACGCCGAATTGCAGATTCGCCCACCCGTCGTAATCCATTCCCCACAGATACCAACCGCCTGCGGTCGTCGCCGGTGGGAAGACGAAGCGCAACACGCACGAGGTCACGATCAACGTCAGTGTGATGAGAAACAGCAAAACATCGAGAAGAAAATTGACGAGTGCCCGCGACATCGTGAGTGAAGATTGAGCATGGGGATTGAAAGCAACGCCACAACGTAACCATATCGTACTTCGTACCCTCGATGCAGGCAACCCGCTACGCCGTCTTCTCCGGAAGCCGAACGGCGACGGCGAATGATTCGCACCAGGTCGATTTACGGAGATGATGTTTGCCGGGCCGGTGGGGCAAATGGAATAGTCCGGAAAGCTCGTTCGTGCCGGGCGGTGCGACGAGAAGATGCACGCAATCGGGCCTCGCGACCCAGGGTCGCAACGCATGGCAGCCCCCTTCACAATGGTGGAGGGCATTCACGACGATTTCCCGAACGTCCGGTCGAGCGAGCAAGCATCCGCCGTATCCTGCGTCGAGCTATCGTTGAATCCGTTCGGGAAGCCGTCGCCGCTACGCGCGCTATTGTTTCGTCGAATGCGATTCTGAATTGAGCCTCGGCTGCTTTTCGACGCCAACGCCGAACCGTTTTACGATACGCATGGACACCCGATCTCCCTTCAGGGAGTGATGCCCATTCGCCTCATTTGTTCTTGTTACTTGGCAACCGAACGCTTATGTTTGAGCAGCGACAAAAGGAAGTTGCCACGAGAAGTTTGGGTCGAGTGCCTGGATTATCCGACTCGTCCGAGGGCTAACGGAGAAAGGCGGCGATAGAATGGGCGATTCGGATTTGCGGCGCATCAGTCGCGGACAGTGGATGGCATTGGCGGCGGCGCTGTTGGGCTGGATGTTCGACGGCTTCGAGCAGGGCGTGCTGGGCGTGGTGGGTCGGCCGGCCTTGATTGACGTACTCCAACTGAAGGAAGACGCTCGATTGGCCGCTAGCGCCGCCGATCCAGGTGTTCGCGCTCAAGCGAAACAGCGCGTGGACGAGCAAACGGGCGCTTGGAACAGCGGTTTGGCGGCGAGTTTCCTGGTTGGCGCGGCCCTGGGCGGGTGGCTGTTCGGCTGGCTCGGCGACCGCGTGGGCCGGGTGCGGGGGATGATGTTCAGCGTGTTGGCTTATGCCGGGTTCACGGGCTTGTGCGGTCTGGCTCAAGATCCGTGGCAGTTGGCGGCTCTGCGTTTTTTGGCGTCGCTGGGCATGGGGGGCGAATGGGCGCTGGGCGTCGCATTGGTCATGGAAAGCTGGCCTCATTCGCTTCGACCGTTGCTTGCGGGGTTAATCGGCGCGTCGGCCAACGTCGGCTTTCTGTTAACCGCCGTGCTAGTCAAGGGAGTTGCCGCCGTCGGGTTGCAGGTCGATGACGGAGGTTGGCGTTGGGTATTGGGTCTGTGCGCCTTGCCCGCCTTGCTGACGTTCTTTCTGCGAGTCTTTGTACCGGAGTCGGAGAAATGGCAGCAGGCGGCCGTTTCTGGACCGAGGCCGGGGATGACGGCAATTTTCACGCCGCAACTTCGATGGCACAGTATCTTGGCGGCAACGCTGAGCGGCATTCCACTGATCGTCACCTGGGGAGCGATTGCCTGGATGATCCCCCACTGGGTCGATTCCATGCCCAAAACGCAGTCTTGGATCAATGCCGCTACCGCCCAAGCGAGTTCCGCCACCGGAGCCATATTCGGTGCGTTGTGCGGCGCAGTGCTGGCTCACTATCTGGGACGCCGCCGCACCTACTTCTTGCTCACCGTCGGCGCGCTGCTGTGCTGCGCCTACATCTTTCGCTGGTATTTTCCCGCCGGGAGCCAACCCCATGCGGATGTCGGGCTTCTGGGAGCGATCGCCCTGACGGGGTTTTTCACCGCCTCCTTCTACGGTTGGCTGCCGTTGTATCTGCCGGAGTTGTTCCCCACGCGCGTTCGTGCCACGGGGCAAGGTTTTGGCTACAACTTCGGCCGAGTCATCGCCGCCGCCGGCGCGCTCACCATGAGCCACCTGTTGCAAAACGTCTTTCACGGCGACTATGCACAAGCCGGAGCGGTAATCAGTCTCATTTATCTCGCCGGATTGGTCGTCATCTGGTTCGCACCGGAGACGGGCGGGCAACCGCTTCCAGAATGACGGCGACAGCCTATTTGTTGAAAGCAGCGAGCCCTCCCGCAACCAATACAAATAGGGCCAATCCCCAGTAAAGTAGCGAGGTTAACGCGCCCATCACGATACCGGCGATGGCGTGTCCGGTCCCCTTGGCCGTCGGGTTAGCCTTGACGTAGCGCATGCCGAGGATGCCGAGAATGAATGCGGCGGGACCGAGTATCATGCCGACACAGGGAATGAAACTGAACACGCCGAGATAATAGGCCAACAGCGCTCGACCGTTCTTGTAGGGAATCAGAGTCGAAACGGCATCGCCGGCGGGATTCATGCGAACGTCGCGCGCAATCTGGGGCGACTCCTCCCAGTCTGCGTCGTCATCGGGTTCTTCGCGCGGCGCGGGTGACGAGGCGATCGCCTCAGTCGGTGTCGGCGCTTGCGGCGGAGCGAAAGTTCGCTCGATTGCCGCAGCCGTGGTAATCGCGGAGCATTTGGGACACTTGATCTTCTTTTCTCCCGCGTCATCCGCTACCCGCAATTTGGAACCGCACCCCGGACAGTTCAAAAGAATGGCCACGTTGACACTCCTCTCCGTTAAGGGAAGTCGATACGGGCGAGCGCTACGGCGTTCGCTTGCGGATCGTTGGAACATCGGTCAGCGAACGTTCGCCGCGCGTCCTCGCTGCCGCGAACACTAAACTTTTTCCGGCAGCACAAACGGCGCGCGGTACGTTCGCCCCAAGAGTCGATTGGCCTCGGCATCGCCGCGCAGGGTTTCTTTGGTGGCGTCGAACGTCAGACGGCGACCGACGCGATGGGCGATGTTTCCCAAGTGACAGAGGCGCGTGCTTTTGTGCCCTTCTTCGATGTCGGCGTTGGGACGTTTGCCGTCTTTAAGACAATCGAGGAAGTTGCGCAAGTGCGGCTTCTCGGTCTCCGACGCCTTGTCCGATGCCACATCGCCGTCGTGAACGTGCCAGCCCTTTTTATCGAAAACGAGAGTTCCCTTTTCACCGTAGAGGATAATACCAAACGGCTCGCCTTCGACGCCGGTTTTCGACCAGATGCGATGCTCCCAAATCAGGGTCGTGCCCGGAAAATCGAAGACGGCGATTTGCGTGTCCGGCGTCTGGCGGTCGTCGTCGTAGTATAGTCTACCGCCGCCGGAGGAAATGGACTTGGGGGCATCGAGTCCCAACACCCAACGGGCCACATCGAGGCCATGTATGCCGTTGTTGCCGATTTCGCCCGTGCCGTAATCCCAGTTCCAATGCCATTCGTAATGGAAGCGATTGGGATTGAAGGGACGTTTCGGCGCGGGGCCAAGCCATAAGTCGTAATCGACTCCGGCGGGAATCGGCTTGTCGGCTTTGTGTCCGATGCTCGGTCGATGGCCGGCGATCCAGGTGCGGGCGAATGGAACCTTGCCAAGTTTGCCGGAGCGGACGAACTCGGCGGCGCTGGCATAGTGCGAGCCGCTGCGCCGCTGCGTGCCAACCTGGACGACTCGCTTATACTTGCGGGCCGCCTCGACCATGCGTCGGCCTTCCGTCAGATTGTGCGAGATGGGCTTTTCGACGTAGACGTGTTTGCCGGCTTGACAGGCCCAAACGGTCGCCAGAGCGTGCCAATGATCCGGCGTGGCCACCACGACGGCATCGACGGCGCGATCCTCGAAGACGCGGCGGAGATCTCTTTCAAACTTAGGCTCTCTTTGTTGTCTTTTATTTACGCATTGGCGCGCCTTGGCCGCTACGTTTTCGTCGGGATCGCAGATAGCGGCGATCTCCACGTCGTCGAACGAGGAGAAGCCTTTGATGAGTGCGCAGCCGCGGCCGTGGACGCCGAGAACGGCGAGGCGAATCGTGTCGTTGGGCTTGTCGGCCGCGCCGCGGACGGCGACGGCGGTGAGAGCGGCCGCGGAGGCGGTGGAAGTCTGCAAAAAGCGACGGCGGTTGAGAGAGGACACGAGCAATCTCCTGTTGCGGGTTGCAAGGCAGCGAAGCACTCTCCGCGAGTGTATCGCCGATCCCGCCCGCAAGCAAGCGGTCTGCTCGAATATGTCGAGATGCCGAACTTCACCACGAACGGCAACGCGCCTTCTGTCGCCGAATCGCTTCCACCCGGCAGCTAACCCAGCCGGTTCGCCGTTGAAGATCGAACCGGCTGCGCTAGTAGAGCGACGAACCGTCGGCGCAGAGGATCGAAGTTAAGCGTGCGCGCAGAAGGTTGCGCGTGCGATAGAGGAGGCTCTTCGCGGCTTTGGGAGTCATGTCGAGTTGCTTGGCCACTTCGGCATAGGTTCGATCGTGAAATTGATGCAACTCGAGGGCAGCCCTTTGTCGTTCGCCCAAATCGGCAATCGCGGCACGGACCATGCTGGCCAACTCGGCTCGTTCCAAGGGGCGAGAGGGCGAATCGGACACACGCGAACGATGGGCGTCGAGCGTGTATTCTTCTTCCGTCGCGTTCGGCAGCTGCACCCTCGGATGGCGACGACGAAATCGCACCGCGTTGCGCGCCACGTTGCGCGTGATGTGGAACACCCAAGTCGAGAAGCTCGCGCGGGGTTGATACGAATGCCGCGATCGAAAGAGACGTAACAAGACGTCTTGTGTGCGATCCTCGGCTTCTTGGCGATCGCCGAGATGTTGGTGAAAGAATCCGAAGATGCGCGATCGATAGCGGTCTACCAACTGACGAAAAGCGTCCTCTTCACCGGCTTGCACGCGCAGCATGAGGCGCACGTCTGGATCGTCCAACCAACGATCTTTCGCCGTCCGTGCCGACGCAGCTTGTCGGTGGGCTTCCGTGGGGTCTGTCCGTGTCCGCGCCGACATGAATCGCTCCCCAATGGCAAAAGATTGCCTCTCGCGGTCAATGGACCGGCAGCGAAACGCGGAACGTGCTGCCCTTGCCTTCACGGCTCTCGACCTCAATGGTTCCGCCCATCAAGTCGATGTATTCCTTAACGATGGCCAATCCCAATCCGGCATGCAAGTCATCGCCGCCGCGCGACGGATCGGCGCGATAAAAGCGTTCGAAGATGAGTTCGCGCGCTTCGGGAGCGATGCCGATGCCGGTGTCCTCGACCTCGACCTCGAGCGTCCCATTCTCGCGTGCAACGCGCAAATCGACCATTCCGCCGGGGCGATTGTACTGGATGGCGTTGTGCAAGAGGTTGGTGAGTACCTCGCGCAATTTGTCGGGATCGGCCTCGATCAAACAAGCACCGTCGCCGTTCGTACCCTCCAGCGCGCGAAGGGGAGAGGGCAGTTCTTTCACGCTCAATCGCAGCCCTCGCGCTTCGGCCAAGGGGCGGATCATCGTGACGCACTCGGTCGCCAGAATCGCGACATCGACCGGCTGCGCTCGCAGTCGATCGACACCGGCATCGAGCCGTGCCAAGGTCAACAACCGCTCGACAATCTGATTCATCTGCTTGGCACTGGCGTGACAATCGCCGAACAATTCTCGATATTGTTCGGGCGAGCGCGGTTTGCGCAACGCGAACTCGGCGGTGGTAAGCAGAGCGGCCAGGGGAGTCCGCAACTCGTGCGAGATGTCCGCCGCAGCCTGTTTCTCGCGCGCGAAGGCGCGTTTGAGTTGAACGAGAGTACCCGTCAAGCGTTGGGCGATAGGACGAAGCTCCAGAGGGAGAGGGCGTTCGTCCAGCGGTAGACGGAAATCCCTGGCCGAAACCCGGCTGACGGCATCGGTCATTCGACGCACGGGCGAAAGTCCCAGACGAACGAGCCAGAATCCCCCCACGCCGGTGGCAACGAAGACGGCGATTCCGATACCCAAGAGCCAAGTGCGCAGGTCGGAAAGCGACTCTCGGGTCTCTGCCGCGATTTTTGCCAGTTCGTCGTCGCGGAATCTCGTTAGCTCGGCAACGGCGGCGTTGCGCTTGCGCGTTTCGGCGGCACAATGAACGTAAACCGTCGGCCCGCTGAAGCGATGCGTTTCGGGTGGCTTCGGCGGATCGCCGCGGTTGGATCGTCGCCCCGGCCAGACCGTCACCACGTCCACTCCCGATGCCTTGAAGACAACGCGGCGGACGGAAGTGTTTCCCAGACGAGAATCCTCGAAATACCACTGAATCATCTGCCCGGGCGTAAACGAGTTCAAATCGAGAGGGAACATCCGACCGGCCATCGACGGGGAATAGTACGACTTGCCGGGGGGGTTGTCGATTTGAAAAAAGTCGCTTCCTTCACCGTCTCCCGGCAGAACCAACTCGTCGCGCTTGAGCTTGACCCCGGTGAGCAGACGGTCTCGGAATTCGAGGTAAACCGGAGTCGGAGGCTCGTACCAAGGAGGCGGTCTGCGGGGAGTCGGCGAGGTTTCTTTGTGCGACGGCTCCGCTTTCGTCGGAGATGGCTCTTTACGCGGAGGAGGCGGCACGGGTAACGGCGGCGCTCCTTGCGCAATCCACGTCGGCTCCAACAGATAAGCCGAAGGATTGTGGAGCGAAGACGCTCCGAGCAGCAAATACAACGACTGAATCGTGGAGGCACGATCGCGGTCGAACTGAACCTGAACCAATCCCGCTAAGTATTGAGCCTGAAAGAGTAAGGTCTCGTCCAAACGCGCTTCCACTTCGCGCCGGCGATCTTCGTACTGTGTGAGTACCAGTTGCTCCATCGCCCGCCGTTTCGCTTCCAAGGTCTGTTGGGCGTTGCGATAAACGAGCAACGACGCCGCCGAAAGAGCCACGGCAAGCAGCCCCAGGAAGTAGACCATCAGCGATAAGCGGATCGAGTTCATGGGTTGTCTTCGCCTCGCAGCATGTACCCTTCACCCCAGCGCGTCAGAATCAACGGCGGATCGTACCCTTTGTCGATCTTATTACGCAAATACCGAATGTACACATCGACCACGTTGGAAGTGTTCTCGTCTTGGTCGTCGTACAGATGCTCCCAAATCATGGAGCGCGTGGTAACTTTGCCTCGATGAAAGGCCAGAAACTCTAACAGAGCGTATTCCCGCGGCGTCAGATGGATCGACTTGCCACCGCGCTTGACCGAACGGCTTGCAGTGTCGATCTCCAGATCGTGAACGCGAAGCAAAGGGCTTTTCACTTGATGGACGCGGCGAATGAGCGCGCGAATGCGGGCGAGTAGTTCCTCCAGCGCCACCGGTTTGGTCATGTAATCGTCGGCACCGAGATCGAGACCTTTTACCTTGTCTTCCATCGTGCCGCGCGCCGTCAAAATCAGAATGTGCGTATTCAGCCCATCCTTGCGCCAGCGTTGCAGCAGCGACAAACCGTCCTCGTGCGGCAGCATCACGTCGAGAACGATCACGTCGTATTCGGCGGTGCGAGCCTTGAAGTCCCCCTCTTGCCCGTCGAGGGCCGAGTCAACGGCAAATCCTTCTTCTTCAAGCCCTTGCTTGAGAGCGCGGACGAGCGGTTTGTTATCCTCGACAAGCAGCACGCGCATGATTGCATATCTCTCTAAAGTGTGCCGTTTGGGAATGCCGGAATTCCAGCGTCCTCGCAACTCTCACTATACCCGTAAGCGATTAAAGCACTATGAGAGGCGACAGATGGTTGTTGCGAGACGAAAGAACGGTTGGCGGTTTTTTCGATACTCTCGTACTACCCTATCGCTTCAACGTGCGCCGCGATTGCCTCCGCGCGGATGCCGTTGCCCGCAACGCGGCGAACATCTACCGTAACGAAGTGCTACAAACCGGCAATTGCGGAGCGCGAGGAGAAGCCATCGTGAACGAAAACAGCGCGAGAGAAGTCGCCACACTCGGTGGTGGCTGTTTTTGGTGTTTGGAAGCCGTCTTCGAACAGCTGCAAGGCGTCGAGCGCGTCGAATCCGGCTACTCCGGGGGACACACGCCGCAGCCGAACTACGAACGAGTGTGCGGCGGCAACACGGGCCATGCGGAGGTGGTGCAAATCGTCTTCGATCCCGCCGTTCTGTCGTTCGCCGACTTGCTCGATGTCTTCTTCGCCATTCACGATCCGACAACGCTCAATCGTCAAGGCGCGGACGTGGGCACGCAATATCGCTCGGCGATCTTCTACCATTCGCCGGAACAAAAGCGACTCGCCGAAGAGAAAATAGCGGCGCTGAACGCAGCCGGCGTCTATCGCGTCCCGGTCGTCACGCAAGTGACCGCGTTGGAGGCGTTTCATCGAGCCGAGGAGTATCACCAGGGCTATTTTCGCAACAATCCTTACCAGGGCTATTGTCAAGCCGTCGTCGCGCCCAAGGTGGCGAAGTTTCGCTCTCACTTCACGAACAAGTTGAGGGGGTGAGTCGCCGAGCGATCAGCGCTTCTCTTTCTCGTTGCGCCACGTCGAACGGAGTTCGTAAACGTCCAAGGAATGCAGACGAACTGCACCGCCGAGGCCCGACACCGCTAGGCTGCGGTTATCGTCTGCCGGAACAGCGCCGACCGAAATGGCGATGCCGCCACGATTGCCGAAAATCTCAATCGAACCGCGATCGAGCAGCATCCGCAGCTCCACCCGTCCCTTTATCGGCGAAAGCGGAGCCGTCACGCCCTTACAGGATAATTCGTTCTTTTTGGCGTTGTATATCACTGGGATGCCGCGGAGAGTGAACGAAAATCCAGGCCCGTCGGCAACTTCGACCTCGGCGTGTATCTCGAACCGATCTCCCCGCAGTTTTTCCAGGGGGTTGTCGCCGGGATTGAGATTGGTTTGCCCCCAATAATGATGCGCATTGCGAAGTTTATCGAACCCACGAGTCGGCTCGGCGAACAAGCGCGCGCCGTCGGGGGTTTTTCGCAAGGTCAATTGACAGGGGACGGTCATCTGTTGATTGAAAGGCATCTGCGGAAAGACGATGCCCTGCCCCCAGCCGATCTGAATGCGGCGTCCATCCGGCGTGTCGCTGAAACTCTGCGCTGCATAATAGTTGCCGTACCATAGACGGTGTTTACCGGACTCTTTGCGAAAGACGCGGCCATCGAAATCGCCGAGGAGATATCGACCGTCGGCGGCGTGGAGTATCCATTTCGTCTTCCCCGGTTCCCCTTCTATCGGCAGCTCGAAGAGATCGGGGCATTCAAAGAATCCGTCGATACGGCTCTCAAATGTCCACTTTTTCAGATCGTTGGAGGAGTAAAAAGCGATCCACTGTTTGCCCTCGAATTCATCGTAGACGGCCATGATCCAACATTTGCGGCCGGGATGCCAAAGTAGGCGCGGATCGCGCCCGGCGTGTTTGAGGACGGGATTTCCGGTGTATTCCTTCCAAGTGCGGCCTCGGTCGTTGCTGAAGACGATGCACTCGCCGCGTCCGGTGCTAGTGAACGCGCCGACGAGGAGCGAGGCATCGCCTTTGCGGAAGCCCGACGTGTTGTGCTTATCGACCACGGCACTGCCGGAAAAGGCCCAGTCGCCGAAGCGCACGGGGTAGAGCGCTTCGGGCAGTTCGCGCCAATGGAGGAGGTCGCTGCTGACGGCGTGGCCCCAGTGCATATTACCCCAGTCCCAACCGTAGGGGTTGTGCTGGTAGTACAAATGATATTCGCCGTCGCACCAGACCAGGCCGTTGGGATCGTTCAACCATCCGCGTCGTGAGGTGAAATGAAACTGGGGACGCAGTTTCTCTCGATAGAGTGCGTTCGTCGCCGGTAGGGCATTGTCTTGGCGAATAGCCGCCAGAGCCTTTGAATCCGCGGGCAACGCATCGACGGCGACGGTCAGCGTCTTGCCCTTGTAGGCGCTCACATCCGAGAAAACTTGGAAGTCGGCTGGTCCATCGGCCAGTTCGATCTCGAACTCGCGCATCGTCTCTTTGCCGATCGAGAATCGCACGCGACGCCTGGGAGCGCCGTTTTTGACAGGTAGATGCAGATAGTTCATGCCCACGACGATGTCGCGGCGAGCGGGTTTATCCACCCATTGGCGGTCGCTGAGAACGATGTGATCGACGTTGATGTGTCCCCATCCGCCGGTCGCTCGATCGACGACCTGCAAAGCGCCGTTCTTGCCGGCGAACTCGGCCACGTCCCAAGTGTGCCAGTTCAATTGCTCGCTGCCGCCGGGCTTGTCGTTGGGTCCGCTGGCGGTGCGAACGACCTTACCGTCCACGAGCAGATTCATGCAAGTTTCGCCTGGGTGCTTACCGCCGCCGATCAGGAAATGGAGATAGCGACGTTCGAGCTTGAACTCCGGCGAGGTCAACGTCCCCGTCGAGCCGTCGCCACCGTGGAAACTGTTGACCAACCCCTTGCCCCGATAGCCTGTCACGGGCATCTGATTCGGCAGCGTGCCGCGCGCCGGTCTCGAACCGAATGCCTCTCCCGTCGTCTTCCACTTGCCGTAATCGTCGCCCTCGAAGTCGGCAATGAGGATATCCGTTCGTTCCACTGCCTCGACCGTCGAACGAGCAAGCGCGAAAGCAAAGAGAACAAAAAAGATCGCTTTTATACAACAAACAGGACGTATCGACTGGGATCTCATGGTAGCTCGACCTCCGCCGGTGCGAGGATAAATGGATCTTGTCCTTCGGGCAGGGTGGGCAATGTATAGTTTTTGACGCGCCAGCCGTGGTGTTGCAGCACGCCCCGAAACGGCGGTTGGCCGGTGACGTTTCCGGTTAGTCGAATGGCCGACGGATCGAAATTCGCCGGTACTTCCACGCTCTCCCCCTCGCTCTTGGCCAACACCGGCTCCAGAACGAGATGCTCCTTCACCACCGTCTGCGCCTTGCGATGGAGTTCCCGAACGCCCGCGCCGATTTGCTCGTCCGAGGCGGCTTGGATGTCTTCCAACAAGAAATCGAGCAAGCGCCCCTCGCGTTGCAGCAGCGTCACTAAGCGCAGCGGTTCCGGCGACAACCGGGCCGGTTTCTTCACCTCTTCGACGGGCGGCACGAGCAGCGGTCGAATGCGCTCCGCCGTCGCCTCGTCGCTCAGAACGCGGAAATACGTCTTCAGCGCCAGCCCGAAGCGAGAGAAACTCCCTTTGCCGACGACAAGCAAGATGAGTAATTTCAAGACCGCAGCCCCGGCCAAGGTCAGCAAGACGATTTGATACGTTTCCATGAGCGTGGCTATCTCCCGTTTATACTTCGTTACGGCGCTGTTATATCAACCGCTCGCGCGAAAGCGAACGCGACGGCGGCCATTCAACTCACTGGCCCGAACATCTCACCCTCTGAGATCGCGGAGCAAATACAAAAGAGTGATCCTCAAGCGTTTAAGCTCGGCGAGGGCCGAACGAGTTTGCCGCGCCGTATTGCGAGGTGGGTGTACTTAACCCCTTTCTCTTTCTTCCTCTGCGCTCTCTGCGTTCTCTGTGGTTCGCAATCCGGGCTAGTCACTGGAGACGACGGCCTCAATGGTTCCGGGGGAGTTTCCTTCCAGGCGATTGTTCACGAAGATATAGGCGCGTTGGCCGGTCTGCAACGCGCGGGCGGCGATTTGGCGCAGGGCGTTGCGGGTCGAGTGGTCCGGCTCCCGTACCTCGCGGTAGGGTTCGAACATCGACACGGCCTTCTCGTAGGCTCGATCCTTCCGCAACAAAGCCCGCACCACGCAGAAATTCGCGCTGAACGCCGCGGGGATCGCAATTTGATCGGCCACGAACGGCATCCGAGTCCACGCATTAAAGATATGAGCGACCTTATATCGGGCCAATACGGTGAAGTAATCGTTCGTCGCATATTCCGCGTTTCGGATCTCGACCGCATAGGGCCAGCCGTCGGGCAGCGCGGCCAAAAACCGCTCCAGTCGTGGGAGAAAGTCGTTCGGGGTGGGAAACTCCGAACGAGAGAACTGGCCGAACTCGAACATCAGAACCGCCACTTGCCGACGATACGACTCCAATGGTTTGACGAACTTGGTCTCGAAGAGCGAAGCATCGAGGAAATGTTCGTTCCGCTGCCCCGCGCGCCCGCCGTAGCGGGCATGTCCAGGCCATTTGGCCACGGTAATTTCTTCGGGGATTTTCAGCCCGAAGGCCAAGCTCGAAGGCGCGCTCGCGAAGACCCTCGCCCAGTCGTCCGGTGTCGGAAAGCGGTAAAAGCTGAAGTCGCCACCGACAATGGGAAAGGTCTCCGCGTATTCTCGAAGGCATTCCGCCTCGAATTTCTTATGTGAGAACTTGCCCCGGCTGAGGTAGCGGTCCCTGCTGTAGATCGACCCCAGCCATCCCTCGTATTTCCACGAGCTTGTTCCAAAGTAGACACCCCGTTCGGCCAACGCGCGCAGCCTCGGCGCGAGCCGAGCGGCCAACGGGGGAACCTCATCGTCATCGAATAGAGTACGGCTCACCGATCCATCGCCGAATGTATGGTTCTTGACGCAAATCCCATTTCCAGTCCCCTCAACCTCAACGATGCGCGTTCTCGACCGGGCGAAAAGAGGTACTTTGCTCTCGCACCGTTGGGATTGCGGCGCGGGGCGATGAGTACGCGTCTCGAAGACGACACGTCAAAGAATCCGGCAAGCCTCCTCGAAGCTCAGGCGCGGTCCGCGCGGATAGAGCTTGCTCTTGTCGCCGTAACCGAGGTTGCACAGGAAGTTCGACTTAACGGACGTACCCGCGAAAAAGGTGCTATCCACCTTGGCGTTGTTGAAACCGGACATCGGCCCGCAATCCAGACCGAGCGACCGAGCCGCCAGCATCAGGTAGGCACCTTGAAGCGAACTATTCCGTAGTGCGAGGTATTCCAGCACATTCTCCGGCAGATCCTTGAACCAGGCTTTGGCATCGGCATGAGGAAAAAGCCGTGGCAGATGCTCGTAAAAACGGATGTCCATGCCGACGATGGCCGTGACGGGCGCTTGCATGGTCTTCTCGACATTGCCCGCGTCGAGCGCCGGCTTGAGCCTCTCCTTCGCTTCCTTCGTTTTCACGAATACCACCCGCATGGGACACATATTGGCCGAGGTCGGACCCATCTTCGCAAGATCGTACACCTGAACGAGCAAGGCATCGTCCACGGCCTTATCGAGCCAACCGTTGTACGTTCGCGCTTCGCGGAAAATCAGATCGAGTCCTTCGTCTTTCCATTGTGGCATGTCAAATCTCCAAGCGTGTACGAACTCTTAAAGGAGTATACGGAATCAGAGAACGCTAACGCCGCTTGCAGCTAAATCCGCTTCTCGATGGCGTCCGACCGCGGAACACGGCCTCGGCGCGACTCCCCAATCTCCGGAAGGGGGCCACGAAGAGGATTCAACCGTGAGGGGGAGCATCGCGGTCGATCGCTAATGCGAGACGATAAACCGCGACGACTCCCCCGACGACGGCAAAATGTCCCTCGTTGTCCGTTCGGGCGCGATCACGATGCCACCGCGCCCAAGTCGCCGAGTATCGCGGCAGCGCGGTTGGAATCGGCGACGGTGTCGAAGGAGGCGTAACCGACGAATTTGTCGCCCAGTACCGACATCATCAAGCCTTGGAGACTGAGTCCGGCCAGCGCCCATTGCTGTGTCAGGCGATGCGCCAAACCGGCTTGGTTGTCGCCTTCGACCCGCAGGACAATTGGATTGTCGGTCTCGGAGAGTCCCGCCGAGCGCGCCGCCCGCACCTGTATCGCGCCGGTAATCGGCGCGACGTACAGAACGCCGATGCCCGGTCGATCCACTTGTCGCCGCGTATAAATGTATTCGAGGTTGGCACTGGCTTGGGCGAGGAGCGACAGCTTTGTCGCCACGCCGCCCGCTTGATCCATCACTTCGCCCGACCATACATGCACGCGATCTAGTTTGAAACCCATGATAACCACCCTCTCGAAAGAAATCGAACGTCCAAAAGCAGATTATATCGCTAATAAGAATCTTGTCGCCAAGTCGGCGAGAGAAGAACGATCCGAGGGCCAAACGCACTGGGACGGCCAACTTTCGCCGCCTTGCGGGTCGATAGGCGGCAGGCGCAAGACTGCATCGAAATCCTCCGAGGTCTGGCCGCGATAGCCGACGAGAGTAAGATTGAACCGTGGTTTTTGTCGAAATGGAGTTGGTGTTCCGCACGCTGAGGGATCGATCGATGACCGCCGCCGAATCGCAATTGCTTCAACTGCTCCACGACCGCTCGTTCAAGCGCGGGACGTTTCAATTGTCTTCCGGAGGGGTCAGCGACTACTACATCGACGGGAAAATGACCGAGGTTTTCTCCGAGGCGGTCCCTCTGATCGGTGAGATTCTCTACCAGCGCACCGAGTCGCTCGGCATCGACGCACTGGGCGGTCTCGAAGTCGGCGCGGTTCCGTTGGCCGCGGCTGCCGTCTTCAGCTACCACTTGCACCATCGAAAGATGGAAGGGTTCTGGGTCCGCGACGAGGTGAAGCGCCATGGAACCCAGAAACTTATCGAAGGCAACCTAACTAAAGGCGCTCGCGTGGCCATTGTGGACGATGTGTTCACCAAGGGCACTTCCGCCGCTAAGGCCATTCGAGCCGTCCGCGAGATTGGTTGCGAGGTTGTGACCGTACTCGCTTTGGTGGACCGTTTGCAAGGGGCCGAGGCGCTGTTCAAAGGCCTGGGCATCGACAATTATCAACCGATATTCACGATCCGAGATTTCGGCGTCAACGTCGAAGCATAAGGCACGACGATAGCAATTCGTAAGGTGGGTCAAGCGAAGCGAGACCCACCGCCGAACTCACAAGAGATTCTGTTCCTTGCGCACCAGCCATTCCGTCGTTAACAGGCCAATCGCCAATAGGAATAGCGCGAAGTGATTCCACAAAATGTACGGAGGGCCGGGGGCGTTCACGGTTACGCGCGTGCCCGTTGGCAAGTCGTCGATCAGACGGTCGGCGTCGGCAAGGGTATAGAATCGACCGTGCGATTCGTCGGCGGCGCGCTCCAGGTCGGCTTGGTTCATGCGAAGATTTTCCATCTCACCGGGCGGACGCACGACCTTGCACTCAACTTGGGGGCGGGGCGTGGCGGTCGGCGCGTCCAGCCAGAACTTATAATCGCCTTCCGGTGTCTGCGTCAACAGTGCCTCATAAGTAGCGCGGCTACCCTCGACCTTGGACAGCTGCACGGTCCTCACTTCGGAGTCGCCGGGCTTGGCGGGATTTCGTCGTTCGACGGTAACTTTGACGCCTAGATCGGTGGAAGGAGGCGGCGCGTCGTCCGGAAAGCGCACCGTCATCTTGATCGGTTCGCCCCGTCGATACGAGGTTTGTCGATCCAGACGCAATTCGACGCGGCCCAGGCGAGTCCGCGCTAGATAGCGCACCGTTTCGATCCAGAAACGATTGTAATATGCCTGATCCTCGCGCCAATTCCAGCGCCACGTCTCGCAGAAGCCCAAGAACAAGCAGCGGCCCGCGCCGGCGAACTGCTGCACGACCAACGGCGTACCGTCCGTTCCCGCCGCGTTTTTGTTCTCTCCATCTCGTTTCGGCACGACGGCCAACACCTCGGCGGCACGCTTGAGCTTAAACCCATTGGCGTGCCAGTACATTTCGCGCAGACGGTTCCAGATCGTCTCGTTCTCGCGTTCGTCGCCGGGGCTGAACTGAAAGATCTGATGCGTTCGGCCTATCGGCGTCAACTGCGGACTAAAAGTATCCGCTATATCCACGTCCGGCGGAGCTTCGGCGGTCGTCACATCGATGGGCAGCACGTCTTTTAGCGGCGAATCCTTGTACGCCGCAGGCATAAACCGTTCGCCGGAGATGGCAAGGAGGCCGCCGCCTCGCTCGCGCGCGAAGTCGGCGAGATCCTTCAGATGTTCGGTCATCTTGCCGTCGAATTTCGCTTGCGGATCGACATCGCCGAGAATAACGACATCGAATGTATTCAACTCTGCCTTGGCGGGAAATTCGGAGATGGCACTGCGATCTTGCGAGGCGAATTCGGCGTCGGCGTCCAAGAGCAAGACTTTCAGGTCGATGCTCTTGTTCCCCTTAATGCGATTGCTTTCGCGCTCCAGCAAGGTCTTCAGATAATGAAACTCCCAGCGGCGATAGCCTTCGACGTAGAGAACTTTGATCTGCCTCGACTCGTGAACGAAGACCGATCTTTGCAAGCGATTGTTCTCCGTTGAAACCTCCTCTTCTTGACCGGGAACGTCGAGAACGAACGTCTTCTCGCCGGGCTCCGAGGGTTGATGCGTGAGAATCACTTTAACGGCCTTTTTTGTGCCGTCGAAGGTAATCGTCTTGCGATCGAGCGGTCGATCCTTGCCTTTCTCGCGCAGCGTGATGGGCACGGAAAGTCGAGGGAAACCGCGCGCGGTGACATTGACCGTGAAGACGATGCGGTCGTTGACGTAGGCGCTGTCCGGAGCAGTAAGGTCGTGCAAATACAGATCGCGCGTCTCTTGGGCTTCACCGATGCCGACGAAGTACAAGGGCACGCCCAGTTGACGGGCGTATTTCGAGACTTTGACGAGATCCTCGCCTTCGGTCGTCACGCCGTCGGTGAGCAAGACGACGGCGGCCAACGAAGATCCGCGGAAATCGTTGAGAACCTGGCGCACCGCCATGCCGAGTTGACTCGAATCGTTGGTCGGCTCGGCCTTCAACGAACGAATGGCCTCGAGCGCCGAGGGTACTTCACTCAACTCGGTCGCATCTTTGAGACGATGGGCGCGGCTGGAGCAGTGATAAACGTGAACGCGAATCTTGCGGCGCGTCAGCATGGCCGTCAGCCAATCGGAGTCGCCACGCGCGACGAGCGCTTTAGCCAGCGACAACCGTTGTCCGTCCGCGATGCCTTCGTGCTGAGCTAGGCGGTCGGCGACCTCCTTGATCCGCGTTTCCTTGTACTGATCCACGTTGGACATGCTCGCCGAGTCGTCGAGCATCAGGACGATGTCGGGCCAGCTCTGCCGCTCGAACCAGATGCGATCGCGCGGCAGCAACACGGCGAGAAGGAGGAACATCAAGCTCATGCGCAGCCCCAGACGCAGATAGCGTCCTCCGTTTCGCTTCGCTTGCGGCGTCGGACTGCTTTCGCGGCGAGAGACGGCGTGGATGAGTACGGCCGTGCCGATCGCCAGCGCGACGGCCAACCAGGGATCGGCTCGATTGTCCCACAGATAAGACCGATATTCCAATCGCCAATGGCTGTTTTCGCCGGGAGCGGGCGGCTCGATGCCCGTGATCGACTCCATCGCGCGCCGTCCCGAGTCGGGCAAGAAGGCAAGAAAATCGCCGCTTACGGCGTCGTGAACGAGAACCCCGCCCACCGCCAAGACGCAACCGAACAACAGCCAAGGCAGAGACATCAGCGCCGCGGCGGCTATCGTGCGACGTCTCGGTTGAACCGATTCTTCGAGCGGGGCGACGCCCGTGCTATGGTGGCCGAATCGCCAGGCCAACACGATCTCGGCCAAAACCAAGGCGAGAACCGTCAGCAAGAGCCAACGGGCCACGATGTCACCGAGCGGTCGCGCGACGCGCTCCGGTTCCCCCTCCGCCGGCTGCGCGTGCTTCACCTGAGCGGGATCGGGAACAACTTGTATCTCCCATTCGGGATAGGTTTTCTGTAAATCTTCTCGGCTGGTGCGGGCCGGATCGCTCTCGCTGAGTTGTTGAGCCTCATTCAGCGCGGGCACATTGACGGCGAAGAGGTGCTGTTGAGGATGTTGGCCGACGACGATGCTGTAGATACCGCTGAAGTCCGTGTCGATCCAACGTACCACGGTCGAGTCGTCTTCGTTTTCCAGGTGGGTCGACTCGGTGCGTCCGTCCGGGAGGCCGACGACGGCTTCGCCGCCCCCGGCGACATTGGGCAGGTAGAGTTCGATCGGCTCGCCTACCTGCAAGACTTGCTCGCGCAAGCGAGGGGAGGAGGCATAATAGAGCAGCTCTTGCATCAGAGGTGGAAAACTGGGAGAACTCGGCCAGTTGTTCCAGCCGGCGTTGACGGTGGTGGTGATGAGGACGACGCGCCCGCGCATTCGCCCTTTAACGCCGCGCTCCCCAGCGGGAGCCGACCGTTGACGTTCCGTCTCTCGCGTATCGAGGGGTTGCCAATCGAGAATGGCCGAGCCGCCGCGTGGCATGGTGGGTTGACCGGCTTCCAAGGCCGACTTCGATCCGCCGGGAATGGGCACGGGGGCGAAGGTCAAGATGCGGCGCGGGCTGGCGCGCGGCGCGGGCTCGGTTTGCACGAACTGCTGGAAGCGAGACGACAAGAGGAATTCGCGCGCCGATTCGCTGCGGAACGGCTTCAAGGGTGCTTCGCGGTCGGCCTCCGCGTCCATCGCCAACTGAAAGTTGAAACGCGGGTTGGCCTTTTCACGATCCGTCAGCCGCGCCGGGAGTAATCCCTTCCCGTCTCGATAGAGCAAATCGTTATAGGCGGAGAGATCGACATTCGGGCCGAGACAGAATACCGCGCTGCCCCCGCGACGAACGTGCGTCTCCAAACGCCGCACCTCGGCCAAGCTCAAGCGAGGCACATCGCACAAGAAGACGCAATCGTAACGAGTCAGATCGCCGAGTCCCTCGTCCGCGAACTGCGACAGCGACAGCACCTTCGGTCGAGCCGCGATCGAGCCGGGCGACTCTTTGTCGTCGAATGGATTCAGCGCCACTCGCAACCATTCGGTGGCGCGGTCGAACGCCTCAATGGCCGGTTTGCCGTTCACGAGCATAACGGGGACCGTGTTCTTGACCGTGACTACGGCGCTGCGCATGTCGTCGAGTTCGAGATCGTCGTGAGCGACCTGCACCACCAGGACATAATCGCCGGGCGAAGGAAACTTATAAGCAAAGGTGACGGGTGCCGCCTCGCCGCGCTTGATCTGTTTGATGGTCTTTTCTTCGACCTCGTGGAGATCGAAGGCTTTATCGCCGACGGCAGCCCGTGCCTTGCCGACGAAGAGACGAATGCCCACATCGGAACGGGCATCGCCATAATTCGTGACGGTGGCGACCAGCGGGGTCAATCGTCCGGCGGAAGCCATCGAATCGTCGAGGACGAGACTCGTTACCGCCAGATTGCCGGCTCCCTCTCGGCCCACGTCGATGAAGATGGTTTGGGCGCGCTCCTTTATCTTTTGCAGCGTCGACGAGAACATGGCGGGTTGGCGCGCGATCCACGTCGATTGCTGCAGATCGGTGAGAAAGTAGACCTCGCGGGCCGGATACTTACCCGGCGAGGAGCGAACGAGACTTTCGACGGTGTTGAGGGTGCCGGCCAAATCGGAGTTGCCGTGTGTCAGCCGCATCTTGTCGATCTCGTCGAGAACCTTGCGGGAGTCCTCCGATGGCTCCGGTACGATGCGGCGCGGCGGCGAGGCCATGAGCACCACGCTGAATGCATCGCCACCGCTCGATTCGCGGACGATCTGACCGGCTAAAGCGCGAGCGCGGTCGAAGCAGGTTCCCCCCTCGACTTTCATCGCCATGCTGAACGAGCCATCGACGACCAGAATCTTATGGGTGCGCTGGCCGTTGGCGACAAGCACGGAAGCGCCGTCTGGCGTAAACCAGCGCCACATCGCCTCTGCCCAAGGCGTGATGCTCGCCATCGCCAATACCAGTAAGAGAATCAACAGGCAGCGCACTGCCAGCAACAAGATCTGTTCCAAGCGCAGTCGGCGCGAGTTTTTCTTCTGAGCCGCCAGCAAGAAACGCATGGCCGCCCAGGTGACGACCTTGAAACGCCGGCGATTGAGCAGATGGATAATGATGGGGATTGAGAGCGCCCCGCCAGCCACGGCGGCAACGGTAAGCGGGGCTTCGACAAAAGCAAAAGGGAGCCAATGCACGAGTACCATCTCCCATTCCTTGTATATGGGTAGAGCTTGCGAAACTCACCACGCTCGATGCCGACTGCCGCGCGCACGGTTCCCTTCGGCGCTCCCGTCCGAAAATTAACTACCGGAACGCCTCGGGCAAACCAGGCAAATGGACGGCATCACCTTCGTCCGACACCGAGAGTGCCACCTTGAATCTCATAGCCAGCGCCTACCTTTCAGTATACACACGCTCCCTGATGCTACTAGGCAACACGAACATCATCGGAGTCCGAAGTTCATGATCCGGTTAGTCGTTTTCGCAAGCAAGACTCGGCATAAGCGGCCTCGAAGTCTACCGGAACGACAAGATCGGCTCGTAATCCAAGGGGCAGCGTGGGCAGCACTCGACCCAATGCCAGAGGAGAGCGCCAAACGTCAATTGTATCCTCTTGACCGCGTCGCAGCGGCTGATAGGCCACCGCGTAAAGGTTCGACTCGGCCGGCAACCGAAGACAATCGGCCCCCTCCATGAGATTCAGAATTTCGTTGTGAAGATTGGCCCGGCGGTTCGTCACGATGTCCACAATGAGGACGCTGATCCCTTGGTAGAGGTAACTGGCACACTTGATGGCGAAAGCCTTTCTCTCGCTCGGCCGGTCTTTATTGCCGGGGCTAATCAACTCGATGGCCGCTACCAATTTTGGTCCAGTGTCCGTACACAGCACACGGACCTCGAACGTATCGGGGAAGACGCTGGCCAGAACGCCGTCGGCAACGGGCGGCGTCCACACTTGCGTCTCCACCGTGGATATTGTCCCACTTTCTCCCGCCAAGGGTGCCGAGGTGTCCCGCTCGAAGGCAGCAACGTCAATCTCGACCGATGGGCCGAAGTGAACGTGTTCTTCGGCGATGTAGTTCGGAGGCAGCCAGCGTTCCGTGAGAGCATCGGCAAGCCGAGTAGCCCAACTCGAGTGGAACGATTCCCAGCGTCGCTGGGCACTCAACGGCGGGTGAAAGTGATCGAGTAACGGCATGACTCCTCCACGGAAACGACGCCAGTTTTACTTATCGGAACCACCGCGCTCAGAGACTATCCGCAAAGCCCCCTTCGCCCCTGTACTCGGGGGAGAGGGGCTTGTGGGACGACCTCTCACTCGTCTTCGCCCGATAGCTTTCCCGTCTCCACCAACTCGCGGAGATCGGCGGGACAAGTTCCCCAAGCCGTTTGGTAGGTCGCTTCCAGAGGTACCGAGACATATCCATCCCGCGTCAGATACGCAGGCATGTCCGGCAGAGGATCGCCGACGCCAACAAGTTCGACGTAGGCGGTTGTCTCGCTTCCGACGAGCAAATCCCCAGCGACATAGGCGGCCAAGGTCAACGGTTTGTCGAGCGGCCGTTCAAACGGCTCTTCCTCAATCTCATCCCAGATGGCCTTGTGTACGCCCTGCGGATCGCGCGGCGTCGGCGGCAGCAGGTCGATGATGAGTACATGAATCCCACGCCGGAGGAAGTCGATCGATTTTTCCACGAAGGCGCGGAAAGCCGCTCTGCTGCCCTTATTGCCGGGCGAGACAATCTCCATAACGCAAACAACTACGCCAAGTCGATGGCGGATGACAATGCGGTTGGCGCGAACTGCCAAAGCGGCTTTGGCCTGTCTCACCAGGCGCGTTTGAGGCGGAGTGGCCGTCAGAACGCCTCCGCTCGGCTCCGACGGACGATTCGATCCGCCCCGCCGCTCGAAGGCGAGAACATCGGGAGCCACTCCTCCCGTATGTTGTTCGACGAGGGCCGAATATCCACGGGGCAAGAGTCCCGAGTTCAAGGCATCGCAAATGGCGATGGTCCAGCGCTGATGAAAATGGTGATATACACTCGCATCGACTTGAGACCAATCGTGAACCGGCATCGTTTTTCCTCCATCGAGAAGAAGAGGATCGGCGTTCAATGACGACTGCTCCGCGCCAGGCGATGGGCCAAATAGCTCGACAACACGATGCCCAACTGCATGTCGGTTCGCAGTGTGATATAGTCGATGTTCTGCGCCAGACAGCCGTGCTGCAACTCCGACATGAAATTCTGCACTTGTTCGAGATAGCCGTCCCGGAGCGAACGCGGATCGGTGAGCATTTCGGGATACTGCTCCAGGCCGCGAAACAGAGTCGCCTCTTGAAACGGAAAGTCCAACTCGGCGCGATCGAGGACGTGCATTACGATGACCTCGTGCCGCTTGTGCCGCAAGTGCTTTAGTCCATTAAGAATATCCGTCATATCGTCGAAAAAATCGCTGAGGACCACGATGATGCCGCGGCGCGTGACGCGCTCGGCGAGATCGTGGAAGATGGGAGCCAATCGGGTACGTTCGCGCCCGGCTCCTTTGCTCAGGCAGGCGATCATTTGCTTGAGATGAGACGGCTGGCTGGCCGGTTTCAGCAGTTGCCGCACTTGATTGTCGTAGGTGACCAGACCGGCAGCGTCCTGCTGATGCAGAATGAGATACGCCAAGGCGGCGGCGCCCATGCAAGCATAGTCGTATTTGCTGACGAGGGGTCTGCCGTCGTCGCCGATCGGGCCGGAGCCATACTGCATCGACTCGCTCGCATCGACGAGCAGCCAACAGGCAAGATTCGTCTCTTCTTCGTATTGCTTCAGGTAAAAGCGTCCGGTTCGACTGTACACCTTCCAATCGAGATGCTTCAAATCGTCGCCGGGCACATACTCGCGGTGCTGGGCGAACTCGACCGAGAAACCGTGATAGGGGCTTTTGTGCATGCCCGAGAGATAGCCTTCGACGATCAGCCGAGCCTGCATCTCCAAATTGCGAATCTTGGCCAGCGCGATGGGATCGAGATATTGGTGCGTGTCTTGCATGGATGGTCTCTACGGGTGCCGCGGCGACGAGGGCGAATGAAAATACCTCGAACGATTTACCCTATCGACGACCTATTTGCCGCGCATCCTTATGAGGTAAGTATACACGTCCCCCAAGCGCAAATGCCAGAGTAGCTCTCTCAGTTTCGCTCTGCGGCGAGATCGCTTCTCACTCCGAAGGGGGAGCGTTGCGATTCGGGGGTTCGACGCCGAGCAGATGGCGGACGAAGAAGTCTTGCTCGCGCCTCTTGGCATACCCTCCGGGCGTGCCGTGCCCCGCGCCGGGGACGACGAGCAGCTCAAAGTCCTTGCCGGCTTTGATCAGGGCGTCGACCACTTGCATCGTCGAAGCGGGATCGACATTGCGATCCATCTCGCCGACCGTCAACAACAATTTGCCGCGCAGCTTATGGGCGTTGGTGACGTTCGACTGTTCGGCATAGTGCGGGCCGATGGGCCAACCCATCCACAACTCGTTCCACCAGATTTTATCCATGCGGTTGTCGTGGCAACCGCAATTCGCTGAAGCGGCCTTATAGAAATCGCCGTGAGCCAAGACGGCTCGGAGGGCATTCTGTCCGCCGGCCGACCCTCCGTAAATGCCGACGCGCTTCAGATCCAGATACGGATACTTCGCCGCGGCAGCCTTCATCCACAAAATGCGATCCGGCAAACCTGCGTCGCCGAGGTTCTTCCAACAGACATCGTGGAACGCTTTCGAGCGGTTGTTGGTTCCCATGCCGTCGATTTGAACGACGATGAAACCCAGTTCGGCCAGCTCTTGGGGATGGTGGAACGCGAGGAACGGTTTGGGCGTGAAGGAACCTTGAGGACCGGCGTAGATTTGCTCGATTATCGGATACTTCTTGTTTGCATCCAGGTTCGTCGGTCGAAAGATAACGCCGTGGATGTCCGTCTTCCCATCGCGGCCTTTGGCGACAAAGCGCTCGGGCGGTTTCCATCCCGTTCTCAACAAAGGGCGGATGTCGGCGCGTTCGAGTTCGCAAATCCGTTTGCCGTCCTCGGAACGCCGCAATTCGGTGATGGGCGGCATCTCCACGCGAGAATAGTTGTCGAGATAGTAGCGGCGATCCGGGGAGTATTCGATGCGGTGCGTCCCGTCGCCGTCGGTGAGGAAGGTCGAAGCGCTCCCATCGAAGTTGATGCGGCAATGGTGAACGTAGTAGGGATCTTGGCCCGGATGAATCCCGCCAACGCGAAACCAGATTTTTCTCGCCGCGTCGTCGATGCGGTCGACGCCGCGCACTACCCACGGCCCCTTCGTGATTTGATTTTTCACGCGCCCCGTCGCCGCATCGTAGAAATAGAGATGGTTCCAGCCGTCGCGTTCGGACATCCAGACGATTTCGTTCGTGGCATCGAGATAATGAACGAAAAACTTACTATTATAGTCGATAAATGTCTTACTCTGCTCGTCCACGATGGCGCGAGCGGTTCCCTTGTCGGCCTCCACGCCGACGAGGCGCAGCACCCGATGGCCTCGCTCATTGTAGATGAAAGTGAAACGCCGAGAATCGGGAGACCATCGTACGTCTTGCACGCTCCACGGATTGGCGAACAACGTATCCGCGACGGCGATTTCCTTGCGCTCGGCCACATCGAACAGATGGGGTTTCGTTCGGTCGATCCGATCGCCGGGTTTGAGGTAATCGAGTGTGTGCAGCTTCGGCTGAAGCTGGTCGCGCGGTGACGATTCGATGAGGTGGATCTTGTGTTCTTGTCCTTTCTTGGTGCGCAGTGCGACTATTTTCTTGCTATCCGGCGACCAGAACACACCCTCTCGATAGCCATCTTCCGCGTTGCCGTCCTTGCTCAAGGCGATTTCCTTGCCGCCTTCCTTGGCGCGCAGATGTAAATTGTGCTCTTTGACGAAGGCGGTCCATTTGCCGTCGGGAGATTCGGCGCGCGGACGTTCGCCGCGCCGACCTCTTCTCGGAGGCACCTCCGACGATGGCGTTTCGACCGATTTTCCAAGAGCGGCGATGTCTTCCTCTTCGATTTGCCGACGTTCGCCCTTCTCGGCATCGATCAGGATAAACTCGGTCTTTCCACCCGGCAAATCATTGCGATACCAGAAGCGTCGATGGTCTTCCAACCAATGCGGAGTTACACGGTCTTTGTAGACTTTGTTCTGGGTTCGCGCCCGGAGTTTGCCCGAACGCTCGTAATCTTCCGCCGTCCCCTGCGCCAGAGCGGACGAGACGGAGATCTGCAAAAGGAGGAAGACACAAACCATCGCCGCGTGCAAGCGCTTCATCACGAAATCTCGCATAAAAACGATTCTTATCCCCTTCCATCGTGGTATCATTCTAACACAAGACGAACCGTTCGCCCCTGAAATTGAGAATGAAAAATGTCTCACAATTCTCTTCCGAGCCGACCGAGATCACGGAAGTGGCTTCTCTACGCCGCGCTGGTTCTGTCCATGATCTTGGTTGTGGGCGCGACGGTGTTTGCCGTCGTCGATCGAATACAAGATGCTTCCGACCGTGCCACTTGAAGCCTGAAACAGCTGGCTTTGGCCATGCTCAACTATCAAGCCGAGCATGGCCGAATGCCTCCCGCCGTCGTGTACGGCAAAGATGGCCGCCCACTCCATAGTTGGCGCGTCTTGATTCTACCGTACATGGAGCAGGGCGAACTGTACGACCGATTTCATCTCGACGAATCCTGGGACAGTCCGCACAATCTACCGCTCTTGGAACTCATGCCGGGAACGTATGAACCGCCGCCGGGTAAGAAATCGCGGATGCTGGCGTCTCACACGGTTTGCCATGTCTTCGTCGGGGAAGGCGCGGCCTTCGAGGATAAAAAAGAGCTAA
This sequence comes from Planctomycetota bacterium, assembly GCA_021781415.1. GTDB lineage: Bacteria > Planctomycetota > Planctomycetia > Gemmatales > Gemmataceae > JAJPHU01. The sequence continues at coordinate 2,491 of JAJXWW010000155.1, read as the reverse complement.
AAATTCCAGGAGATTTTCCCGATGGCACGTCGAACACGATTTTGATCGTGGAAGGAGGGACGCCGACGCCGTGGACGAAGCCGGAAGACATTCCATTCGATGCGGAGAGTTCTCCGTCGCTGCCGAAACCCCTCTTTCGCAACATGATTCGCGCCGCCCTCGTGGATGGTTCCGTTCATTACATCCGCAGGGACATCTCCGCGTCCACGCTTCGCGCCGCCATCACGCGCAACGGCGGTGAGGCCTTGGGCGATGACTGGTGATTCGGACGAACGAAGCGGTCGCCCTCAATCGGTTTCAATGCGAGGATCGAGCATCTTCCTGCCGAGATCGCGGTTGCTTCGTATGATAAGGTCCGTCCATCGCTTAAATTCTTGCGCTACATTGGAAACGAGTGAATCGACGATTCAAGGAGCAAGCACCATGAAGAAGAAACTCTCCATTGGCAGTTGGGCCTATATCTTCAATCAAGAGAAGCCGACCAACGACTTCCATGAAATCCTGCACAAATTGCACCATCTCGGCTACGACGGCGTCGAGTTGGGCAGCTTCGGCGTCCACCCCACGCCGCTGTCGCATCCGACGAAGGCGGCTCGGCTGGCGCTGAAAAAAGAAGTTGCCGATCACGGCTTGGAATTCTCCGGCATCGCCGTCGATCTGTGGAGTTTCAAGAAACCGGGACCGTCGATTCTGGACGAAGCCCCGCTGCCCTACATTTCCGCATTCCTCGGCTACACCGTCTTCGCCGCCGATCTCGGCATCCAGACGATCCGCGTCGATACCGTCGAGCCGCCCGACTTCTTCCAGACGTCGAAGATGGACCCCAAGGTCGGCCTGAATCGCCTCATCGCCGTGTGGGACAAATGCAGCAAAATTGCCGCCGATCACGGCATGAACGTGACCTTCGAATTCGAGCCGGGCTTCGTCTTCAACAAGCCTTCGGAAGTGTTCGCCATCGTCGAGGGGGTCCGCTCCAAGGGTAATAAGAACTTCGGCGTGTTGTACGATACCTGCCACGCCCACATGTGCGCAACCGTCGCAGCCAACCAGCAGGGCGAGAAAGAAACGCTCCCCGGCGGCGAGCTGGAGATGTTGCACAAACTCAAGGGCAAGATCACCCATGTACACCTGATCGACTCCGACGGTTCGCTCAACGAACATCAAACGAGTACCCACAATCCGTTCGGCACCGGCAAGCTCGATTTCGATACTCTGCTACCGGCAATCAACGAGTCCGGCGTGCCGAACAATTGGTGGTGCGTCGATCTGTGCTTCTGGCCGCACGCTTGGGACGTGACCGCCGATAGCAAGCAGTTCTTGGAAAAGATGCGCAAGAAGTATGGAGCATGATTTCACCCGGCGGCTGATGCCGCCGGTTCGCCACTACCCGGCAGCTTACGCTGCCGGTTCGCCGATTTTAGGAGGAGAAACGATGGCGACGGGAACACTCCAACGACCGAAATTCGACAACTTCGCCGCGTTGATGGAACGACTCGGCGGAGTGCCTTTGGAGCGCATTCGCATGGACGCGCCTCCTGGAATGGCCACCGAAAAAGATGTACTCGCGGTGCGTGCCGGCCCGGAACCTCGTTTATGCGAGTTGATCGACGGCGTACTCGTGGAGAAAGCGATGGGTATCCGCGAATCGATATTAGCGTCGTTCCTTGCCCATTTGATCCACGACTTCCTCGGTGTGAACGCGGAAGGCATCGTGTTGGGTGCGGACGGAATGATCCGGACCTTTCCCGGTCAGGTGCGTATCCCCGATGTGAGTTTCATCTCGTGGGAAAATTTGCCGAACGATGAAGTGCCCGATGAAGGTATCAGTAACATCGCGCCCAATCTCGCCGTCGAGGTACTCAGTCCCAGCAATACCAAAGCGGAAATCGATCGCAAACTACAAGATTACTTCCGAGCCGGAGTGGAATTGGTGTGGGTGATCGATCCCAAGACGCGAACGGCGAAAGCCTATACCTCGCCGATAGACGTAGTGCCAATTAGCAAGACGGGCAGCCTCGACGGCGGATCGGTTCTACCGGGATTCCGCTTGTCTTTGAAGGATCTATTCGCCTGCTTGAAGCGTCGGCGTTAATTGCTCGCAGAAAGGCTGTCTATGTTCGCTTTACTCGTTCTCGGCATGGCGTTCCACGACGAACCATTGGCGAGAACCACGCTCGAAGCGAGGCTCACTCCGTTGGCGCGGAAACACGAAGGCAACGTCGCGCTCGCCGTGAAGAATCTGGAAACCGGGGAAAGTTACTATCGCAACGCCGACGAGGTCATGCCGACGGCCAGCCTCATTAAAATTGCCGTGCTGATCGAACTGCATCGGCAAGCTCAAGACGACAAACTCAAACTTTCGGATCGCGTGAGGCTCCGTGCCGCCGACAAAGTGCCCGGCAGCGGTATTCTCACCGAGCATTTCAGCGACGGAGCCGAGTTCTCTCTTCGAGATACAGCCCGGTTGATGATCGCTTTCTCCGACAACACT
>JAJXWW010000191.1 GCA_021781415.1 Planctomycetota bacterium | reverse complement strand
CTACGGACGTTCCCCCCGGGCGCGACGACGCCGAAACCGAGCCTCGGCAAATCGGAGAAATCGAACCAAGGGCCGGAAATACCCGCACCTACCAAGATGAAATAAGCGTGCGGCATAACGGGACGACGGCGTCCGCTGCCGGGTCGTGCCATCGCACGCTCGAAGACGGATGCCGTCGTTCCGCATTCTTTTTTTAGATTTAACACATCTCTTTTGTTCTCCTTCGATCGTTTCCACCCGACCCAGCCCGCCAACTCACCGCGTTCGTAATTTCGTCTTGCACGATTCGCTCACTCTCGCTATGCGTCTCTCTCTCATTTATGCCAAGCGTAAACATGCAGAGAACATGAATCAAAGGGGGGGCTGCGCGCTTGGAGGAAATGGCGTCACGGTCGACGCGAATGAGGGAGGGGGAAAAGACGTGCGCAGATTACGTTTCTTGACGCTTTTCGGTTGTCTCGCAATTGTGGCGACGACGGCTTCGATCCGAGCTGAGGTCAAGGCGGTCTTATCGCCGCCAAACGGACAAACGGCGATGGAGGGAGAGAAATCGCCCGCCTCGCTTTCTGCCGATGCCTTCCAGACGCAGATGAGAGAACAGCGCGAGCGAATCGACGCGCTCATTAAAGTAGTCGAAACCTTGACGGGACAACTCGAGCGCGTTTTGTCGAACGACTCGGCGTCTTCCAACAAGGCCGACAACCGCCCGAAACTGGAGGAATCTCCCGCACTGCGGCAAAATCGGCGCGTCTTCGCCAAGTTGCGCGAAGAAGAACAAGAGGCTCAAGCCGCGCAGAAGCCCGAAGAGATGCAAAAACAATTGGAATTGCAGCGCAAGCAAATCGACGTTTTGAATAAGATGGTTAAATTGTTAGCGGAACAACTCCAAAAACAAGAACCGATCGTTAGCAAATTGCAAACCGATGTCGCCGGGCTGGACGGCCGCTCGCTCCAAGGCGCTGCGCGAGATCAACAATTGGGATATGCCCTGGACAACCTAACCGAACACGTCGATTCCACGCAGCGCTATTGGTCGATGCTCCCGGCCACCCTAAAGGAGTTGGCCGATCCGAGCTATAACAACGAGACGCCGCTGAGCATTTACGGGCAAGTCGTCGAGCGCTACCATCAATTCAACGGTCGTTCCGGAGTGTTTGAATCGCCGACCTTTTCGCCGTTCTTCTTGTTGACGCTCAACCAGAGAATCTTCCTCGAAGCCAACCTGGATATTAACAACCTTGGAGTGGGTGTTCCGTGGGCGCAGATGGATTTTATCCTCAACGACAAAATGACGGCGGTGGTCGGTCGCTATTTGCTCCCCATCGGCTTCTACAACGAACGCTTGAACTTCGAGTGGGGCAACAAGATGTACGATTCGCCCTTGATGTTCCGCCAAGTGTCGCCGTTAGCATCCACGGACGGCGTTCAATTGCGAGGCTCTAGCTATCTTTTCTCCACGCCGATTAAATTGGAATACTCTATTTACGGCGGCAACGGCATGCAGTTGGCGGGGCCGCCCTCGGCCCTTGCCGATCTCGTCGATCTCAACGTCTTGGCGGGTTCCGATGAAGTACACGCCAAGGCGATGGGCGGACGTTTGGGCATGTGGCTGCCGAAATGGGGTGTCAACGCCGGCGTCTCCGGGTATTACGACCACAATTATTCGTTGAGTTCGCCCAATTTGAACCTCGGCATCGTCTCGGTGGATGCCAGCTATCATCGCGGCAATCTCGACGCGCGCTTTGAAGGGGCGGCCATGAATCAACAGGCCGCCGCCGTCATCGGCAACGACATCAAACGCGCCGGTTTGTACGCTCAATTGGCCTATCGGCGCTACGATCTTCCCAACGGGTTTTTCCAAAAACTGGAGTTCGTGGCGCGTTATAGTTTGGAACGATTCCAAGGCATCGACCCAACGCAATTAGATTTCACTTCATTCCAAAACAGCACCTATGTCCCGGTGGACCGCAATCAATACGCCTTCAGCATCAATTACTATTTCTACCCGTCGGGAATCGTCAAATTCGGTTATGAGATCAATCAAGAGTTGCATGGGGTCAATCTGAACGATAACGTCTTTTTCTCTCAAGTGGTGTGGGCGTTTTAACGCGGATGCTCGTTGGTTCGAGTCTATCCTCCAACGAATGAGGATTGAAGGAAGAGGAGATCGAATAATGTTTCGGCTTGCTCCACGGCGTCTCGCGGCGACGGCAGTTCTAACAGTCGTCTCTCTGACGGCCCTCGGTTGCTACAACACCTTCCCCGATTATTCGGAAGCCGCGAGCGGGCCAACGCCCCTGCGCGGTCCTTCTCCCAAGCGCGTCGCCGAGGCCGATACCTTCGAGAACTCGGTTACGGGCGGAGAGATTTATTCCATGTATTGCGCCCAGTGTCACAACTACCGTCCGCTATCGGAACGATCGTTTGCTAATTTCAAGAACGTGGCACAACACATGCGCGTTCGCGCCAACTTGACGGGGAAAGAATACGCCAAACTGGTCGAGTTCTTGCACCGGTGGCACGACGTACCGCCGCCCACGCCGCCGGTGTCGCCCTCGCCCAAACGTACCATTTTCTCGCAACCGATTAACGAACTGCGCGATCAGAAGTCGCCGCCGACTCCGTTGGGCAATCCGGGGCTGCCGCCTCAGGCGCAAAATAGCCCAACCGACGACGAAGCACAACAACCCACACTCATCCCGACGGGTGCGACCGAGCCGTCAACGCAGGGCAAGACACCGCCTGCGGACGATTCCAAAAACAATCTGTCTCAGGCGGCGAACCTCTATCGCCAGCGTTGCCAGTGTTGTCACGACGCCAACGGCGCGGGGCTGGCGTTGCGCTCTACCATGCCCACGCTTCCCAATCTTACCGACTCAACCTGGCAGTCGGGGCGATCCGACGATCAGTTGTTCGCCGGAATCTGGAACGGAAAGGGTTCCCTTATGCCGGGGAGCGGTGGGCAGATCGACGAATCGCAGGCGCGTGCGCTCGTCGCGTACGTCCGCTCTCTGAGCGTCGAGAAATGACTCGCTCACCTCGTTCTCACGCAGGAGCGTGGGAGCGAGAACAGTCGTCGATGGTCCTCGTTCCCAAGCGGCCGCGTGGAAACGAAGAGAGTGGACCCAGAGCGCGCGATCTCCACGGAGGGGTAGCCAAGGCAATGCTTGTGTCGTGCCAAGATCATTTCTTGGCGATTTCCGGCACGGCTTTGAGGATGGCGGCGATGTGTTCGTCGTTTAGCTCGCCGGCGCGGAAAGCGAAATTGCGGACGACTTTCTGCTTGACGGAAAGCATGACCGTCACGTCGGCATCGCGGCGGAGGAGATAACTCGGCGGCCCGACCACATCCTCGAACACCGACAACGGCACGTTGCGCACCGAATGTTTCTTGCTCCAATCCACCACTTTCGGATCGAAGTCGGTCTGGTCGTCGCTGAGAAACGTCACCCAAGCTCGCAATTGCGCGTCTTTGCGATCGGCCATTTCTTTATCCAGTCCGCGCACCAGTTTGCCGAGAGGATCGCTCAGGTTCCGCGCGAAGACGATGACGGCGGGGCGGTCGGCCGTCTCACAGATGAAACAGTGCGATTGGCCGCGCTCCTTCCCCACCGAGACGAGCGAGGAATACGGTCCCGGACGCTGACCCGTTTTCAGTCCCGATACCTCCGGCTCACCCGCGGCCGCACAGAGAATCAACGGTAGCGCCAAGAATCGAACGACGCGTTGCATGATTGCGATCTCCACGGGCGATGCATTTCGGAAAGCGTGTTGGACATTATAGGCGGAGCAAACGAGAGGTCACGACGCGCTTTCGCCGGCGAACATGCCCAGGTAGCTGGTGTAACGCGAAAAGTCGATCTGCCGCCGAGCCACGGCCCGCTTCACGGCGCAGCGATCCTCGTGCGTGTGCGTGCAGTCGGGATAGACGCACAGCGGTACGAACGGGCGAAACTCTGGGAAAAAGCCCTCGATTTCCTCCGGCAACAGATCCCACAATTGAAATTGGCGCACTCCCGGCGTATCGACCACCCAGCCGCCGAAGTCGAGGCGAATCAACTCCGCCGCCGTCGTGGTATGACGGCCCTTTTGCGTCCCCTCGCTGACTTCGCGGACGCGCAATCCCAGCTCAGGCTGAATGGCGTTGAGCAGCGAAGACTTTCCAACTCCGCTTTGTCCGGAAAAAACCGTCTCGCGGCCGCTCAGTCGTTCGCGCAAACGGTCGATGCCCAGTCCCGTGGTCGCACTCGTCAACAGTGCCGGCACGCCGAGTTGGTTGTACAGTCCCAATAGAGGTTGATAGCGAACGGGGTCGATTCGATCCGCTTTGTTGAGACAGAGGATGGGCCGAATGCCGCCTTGCTCGGCGCTGGCGAGATAGCGATCGATCAAGTGCGGTTTCAGCTCCGGTTCCACTAGCGACAGCACAAAGACGACTTGATCGACGTTGGCGACAATCACTTGTTCTTTGCCGCGCGAGGCGCGCGTCAATAGGCCGTGGCGCGGTTCGATCCGTTCGATCCATCCCTCGGCGGCAGCGGATTCGACGTGGGCGAGTTCGGAGGGTGGATCGACGCGAATCCACACGCGGTCGCCGGTGGCGACGATGTTTCGTTCCTGCGTGGCCAACGTCCGCAACAGTCGGCGAATGACACAGCGGTAGGGTTGGCCGTCATCGGTCTGGACGATGCTGAACAGTCCATGCACGCGCAGAACTCGGCCGGGACGACACGCCGTCCTATCGACGGCCGGCATCTCCGCCGGTTCCTGTCCGCTACTGGGCGCGTCCTCTGTATCGTCCTGGAGGATCGTCCGCCTCCGCGAGAGATCGCCTTTGGCGCGCACACGCTCCTGTCCCGTCGTGGCTTCCTCGGTGAAGCCATGATCCTGAAAGCCGCGCGTCCACTGTCGAGGCCGCGGCGGCTTGGAACGATTCTTGCGCAGATCCACGCGCACTTTCTTTTTCTTCGCCATTCCCTCGTTACCTTCCGGCATCCCTCGGATGCACCGCATGACGAGCCAATCCCGAAGCTTCGCGCATCCAGACCCAAGCGGATGCGATTTCCCCGTCCCTCATTCTACTCCATTCGCCAGCGTCGGCTGTCGATCTCCTTCCAACAAGCGCCTATGTCTCAAAGAAGGCAGAACGCGCAAGGAGCCTTCGATTTTCGTTTCGAGAGCGGAACTTTTTGCATCCGGCGGGGTCTAATCTCTCGGATTATGGTAGACTGGATTGAGTGGGGCGAGACACGTCGAACCACGGACCTTCAGAGGAATGGACCATGCGAATTTGCTTCGGAATCGGCTTCCTCCTGTCGACAATCGGATTTTTGGCCAGTGCCGACGCCGCACCTCCGAAGAAGACGCCACCGGCATCTGGCACGATGGACGCCGACAAGTTGTCGCCCGGCGTGTTCACGGGTACTGTGGTCAGTGTCCCCGACACGGATCGCATGTTCACCGTGAACGTGTCGTATCAAAAGATCCAGCTGAAACCGGGCCAGAATCTGGGGCGAGCCAATCAGACGTTGCAGCGCGAGTACAATCGGATCATGCAGCTTCAGGCGCAGGCCATGCGACCGCCGGGGCGCGGGCACAATCCGATGCGCGCGATGCAACAACTACAAGGTGCCGTCATGCAGTTCCAAAACAACATGGCGCGAACGCAGGCCAATATGTTCCAGGTCGTCAACGCCACGCAGAAGGTCGATTTCCAGGTCGATGAAAAAGTCAAGGTTCGCGTCAAGGATCTTCCGGAACAGTTCGACGACAAGGGCAACATCAAGAAGTACACCAAAGAAGAGCTGATCGAACTCAAAGGCAAAGATAAAAACTTACCCGGTTACGAAAGCTCCATCGACGCAATCAAGCCCGGTCAAATCCTCCAGGTCGCCCTCGTCGTCCATAAGAAGCCAAAACCACTTTCTACTTCGTCCTCATCTTCCAGCAAAGACATTTCGACGGAGAAAGGGAAGGACAAAGACGCAGTGAAGGAAGCTCCCAAACCGGCCGAGGAAGCATCGGTCGAACATCGGCTTCAAGTCGTCACCATTATGATCGTGAAGGACAGCGCTTCCTCGGCTGCGTCCACAAACCCCGGCAAGAACAAGAAAAAGAAGTAGTTTCGGCACGGATACTCGATGAGCGAGTCGTTGCTGATTGTCGGGGCAAGCGCCCGAGCGGCGGCATTCTCGGCTCTGCGCGCGGGGTTGCAGCCGAGGTGCGTCGATCTCTTTGCCGATCTCGATTTGCAACGTCGCTGTACTGTCGCTCGCCTCGACGATCCCTATCCCGAAGGCTTTCTCCGTTTCCTCGAAAGCGGCCAATCCGGTTCGTGGATGTACGCGGGCGGGTTGGAGAATTGGCCGAGCGTGGTGGAGCGAGGAGCGCGGTATCGCACCCTCTGGGGCAATGGCGCGTCCTCTCTCTCCCGCGCCCGCGATCCGGCGTTTGTCGCAGCTATCTTGCAATCCAAGAATCTGCCCGTTCCGGCACTGTTTGCGGAACCTCCTCACAATCGGCGCTGGCTACACAAACCACGACGCGGAGCGAGTGGCGCGGGTATTCGCTTTGGCATCTCGGAAGATTCGTCGAACCGCGAGAACTACTTACAAGAGTTTATCGAAGGAGAACCTCTGGCATTGCTCTTTCTCGGCGACGGGCGGATGGCTCGGTTCTTGGGAATGACCCGACAGTTGGTGGGCAAGTCGTGGTTGCACACTTCACCGTTTCACTACTGCGGGAACATCGGCCCTCTCGACACGGGGGCGATCCACTCTCCGTCGGTGGAAGAACTAGGACGCGCGATCGCCTCCGAGTGTTCCCTGACCGGCATCTTCGGCATCGATGGCATTCTGCGCGACGGTGTTTTTTTTTCCGTCGAGGTCAACCCGCGCTACACCGCTTCGGTCGAAGTACTCGAATATGCGACGGGATCGACACTGCTCGCCGATCATGCGTATGTCTATACCCACAGTCGCTTACCTCCTCCACCGCCAGCGTCGACGAGGCGACGAATCGTCGGCAAAGCGATTCTGTTTGCGCGCGACGATCTCATCTTTCCGGACGAGGGGCCGTGGAAATCGGAACTCGATGTACCCAAGCCGGTGCAAGAGATGCCGGGCTTCGCCGACATTCCGTCCGCCGGCGAGCGCATCGAGTCCGGGAAACCGATTTTGACCGTCTTCGCCTCCGCCGACTCGCCTTCCGCTTGCGAAGAGAAGTTGCAACAGATCGCGGGCGACCTCGACCGTTGGCTCAACGGGCGCTAAAGCCCCAAATCATAAACGACGCCTCGGAGGCGGCATGGTCTAGCCCAATCTCGATCATGGCCTCTGCCCCAGAGTACAGGGTAGAGGGGCTTCTCGGATCGCCTTGCAGCGGGTGGCCGACCCACGCAGTTTGTCGGAATCGCATTCAGCACTCGCCACTCGTTCGGGAGTGGTGTAGCATAATAAGATAGAAGAACCGTTCGGCGTCCGAGGGGATGTGGGTGACACGCTTCGACCAGATCGAGCATGCGAGCCTGACGGATGTGGGTGTTCGGCGCAGTCACAATCAGGACAGCCACGCCATCCAGCTTGCTCGCGACGACGAACAATGGCAGCAACGCGGCCATCTGTTTCTCGTCGCCGACGGCATGGGTGCGCACGCGGTCGGTGAAAAAGCCAGCGAGCAGGCCGCCTCTCTCATCCCGCACACCTACCACAAATACGTTCAGCAAGGTCCACGGTCGGCGTTGCGGAAAGCGTTCGTCGAAGCGAACGCCAGCATTCACGCCTGCGGCAAGGCCAATCGCGAATTTGAAGGGATGGGTACCACGACCACCGCTCTACTCATTCGTCCGGAGGGAGCCTGGATCGGCCACGTTGGGGATAGCCGCGCCTATCGCATTCGAAACGGACGCATCGAACAACTCAGTTACGATCACAGCTGGGTTTGGGAATACGCGCGCATCAAACGCATTGACCCCTCCGAAGTGCATGACATTCCCAGTAATGTAATCCATCGCTGCCTCGGTCCCGAACCGTTGGTTCAGGTAGACATTGAGGGGCCTCATCCCCTGCAGAACGGCGACATCTTCCTTCTGTGCAGCGACGGGCTTAGCGGGCCGGTCAAAGACTACGAGATGGGAGCCATTGCCAGCGTGCTGCCTCCGGCCGAGGCGTGCCGTCTGCTCATCGACTTGGCCAACATGCGCGGCGGGCCGGACAACATCACGGTCGTCATCGTCCGGGTCGGCGGCGTTTCGACCGAGGCCAACGGCGTCGCATCGGGGGTTCGCCCGCGACTCCGCATCGCCTTGCCTCGCTTACCGTGGTGGTCCTTTGCCTTGACGGCCGGAATCCTTTTGGCCGTGTTTGCCATCGTTCTCGAATACCTCAGCTGGACGGCGACGGCGGGGCTTGCCTTCACCTTCGCCTTCACCGCCATCGTGGCCGGATTGGCCGGCTTATTCGTACACATTCGCCGCGAACGACAAAAAGCTGCTCTTGAGGACGACGAAGAGCCTGCCGCGCCGCGCATCCATCGGCATACCTCCTGCAAAGTCGAACCCGACCTGCTTGAGAACCTAGTCCGTGCCGTCAAGACTCTGCAACAATTCGAGCTGGACAAGCATTGGACGCCGGATTGGAAGAGCTACGAGGAGCATACCGTCGCAGCCGAAACGCTGGTCCAACAAGGCGATCTCCCCAACGCTTTCCGCGAGTACTGCCGCGCTCTCTTGCCCTTGACCCGAGCCTTAAACAAGCATCGCAACAAGGAAGAAGCCTTCCGCCCCTTCTGGGACGAGACGCCCTGATACTTCAGGAGACAACCCGATGACCCCGAACCCGCTGGCCGGCAAGCCCGCTCCCGCCTCGCTCTGGATCGATGTGGGCCGCCTCGAACGCGATTACTACGAACGTCGTCCGAACCCGGACGATCCGACGCAGTTGGTGAGCTTTGGGACGAGCGGCCATCGGGGCACGCCGCTCGACGGCACATTCACCGAATCCCACATTCTCGCTATCGCGCAGGCTCTCTGCGAGTATCGTCGGAGCAAAGGCATCGACGGCCCGCTGTTCGTGGGCAAAGACACCCACGCCGCCTCCGCTCCCGCGCAGCGCACCGCGTTGGAAGTGTTGGCCGCCAACGGCGTCGAAACCGTGATTCAACGGGACGATGGCTTCACCCCCACGCCGGTCATCTCCCGCGCCATCCTCGTCTACAACAAGGGACGGCAGGACCATCTCGGCGACGGCATCGTCATCACGCCGTCGCACAATCCACCGGAGGACGGCGGGTTCAAATACAATCCTCCCAACGGCGGACCCGCCGATACCGACATCACCGATTGGGTACAGAACCGCGCCAACGCCCTCCTCCGCGCCGGCAACAAAGATGTCCGACGCATCCCCTACGAATCCGCCCTCAAGGCGAGTACGACCCACGCCGACGATTTCGTGCTGCCCTACGTCCAGGATCTCGCCCATGTCGTCGATATGGACGCCATCCGCGCCGCCGGTATCAAACTCGGCGTCGATCCCCTCGGCGGCGCGGCCGTTCACTATTGGCAACCCATAAAAGATATTTACGGTCTCGATTTAACCGTCGTCAATTCGACGGTCGATCCGCGCTTCGCCTTTATGACGGTGGATCACGACGGCAAGATTCGCATGGATTGTTCTAGCCCTTATGCGATGGCAAAACTCGTCGGTTTGAAAGATTGCTACCGCGTCGCTTTCGGCAACGATCCCGACTCGGATCGCCACGGCATCGTCACCCCCTCGGCGGGCTTGATGAATCCCAATCACTTCCTCGCCGTGGCCATTCGCTATCTGTTGACCCATCGCCCCCATTGGCCGACGAGCGCGGCGGTCGGCAAAACACTGGTCAGCAGCGGCATCATCGACCGCGTCGTCGCCGATCTGGGCCGGAAGTTGTGTGAGGTTCCCGTCGGTTTCAAATGGTTCGCCCCCGGTCTCTTCGATGGCTCCATCTGTTTCGGCGGCGAAGAGAGCGCCGGCGCGAGCTTCCTCCGCCGCGATGGCTCGGTCTGGACAACGGACAAAGACGGTCCCATTATGGACTTACTCGCCGCCGAGATCACGGCCGTCACCGGCAAAGACCCCGGCGAACACTACCGGGAGTTGACCGCCCAGTTCGATTCGCCCTGCTACACGCGCATCGACGCTCCGGCCACTCCGGCACAGAAAGCGGCATTGAAAAAGCTCTCGCCGGAGATGGTGACGGCGACGACATTGGCCGGCGAGCCGATCTTGTCCAAGTTGACGAAAGCGCCAGGCAATGGTGCCTCCATCGGCGGCTTGAAGGTAACATCGGCCAATGGCTGGTTCGCCGCCCGCCCGTCGGGAACCGAGAACATCTACAAAATCTACGCCGAGAGCTTCAAGGATGAAAAGCATCTGCAATCCATCGTCGCCGAGGCGCAAGAGATTGTTACCCGCGCCTTGTCGTGAGACGTTTGGATTACGATACGATCCATGGGCGAGATTGAAGTTCCGCATGTGGGTAAGGCTACCGCCTGCCTTTGTCTTTTGAGGGAGGAGTGCCGATGAGTTTGAAAGTTGAAGAACTGTTGGAACGAGCGCTGGAATTGCCCGGAGAAGATCGGCTTCAGTTGGCGGAAGCCCTTCTCTCAAGCGTGGGGCCTGCCGGCGCGCCGCCTTTCGATCCAGAATGGCTCGCGGAAGCGAGGCATCGGGCGTCCCGCATCGATAGAGGCGAGGGCATCTTGAGCGACTGGGAAGAGGTGCGCGAACGCGCTCGGCGAAGCCTAGGAGAACAGACTCATGGCTGATGTGCGTATCGGCGAGGAAGCCGAAGCGGAATACGCCGCGGCGCTGGCGTGGTATCATGCGCGCTCGACGCGGGCAGCGGAACGGTTCGAGGCTGCTTTCGCCCACGCGCTCTTGCGAATCGGCGAATCTCCCGATCGGTTCCCCTCCTGTGACGAGGAAGGATACCGATACTATGTGCTGGAGCGTTATCCTTACCTGTTGATCTACCGCATAAAGGAAGACACGGTGCAGGTGGTCGCGGTAGCACACGCTCGTCGCAAACCGGGGTATTGGACCAGACGGAACTGATCGTCCAGTCCGGTTCGCCGCCCGCCCGTCAGGAACCGAGAACATCTACAAGATCTACGCCGAGAGCTTCAAGGATGAGAAGCATCTGCAATCCATCGTCGCCGAGGCGCAAGAGATTGTTACCCGCGCCTTGACGTGAGCAGCACAACGGGAATCCCTCTGTCTACGCCATGACCCCGACATGAAAGATTTCCACTCGCCCGAAGCGTCCGCGAGGGATTGGAACCTCTCCCTCGCTGGCGCTTCGGGCTAGTGGGGGACAAATAATAGAGACCGACTTTTACTCGTCCAATTCGCGTAGGCGACGGTCGGCGTCGAAGATGGGGGGCGGCAGCGACTCGGCCAGGTGAAGGGCAGTCGATTCGTCGAGATCGCGCCGGGCCGTGCCGGAACCGCGAAAGACCGGAAGACCGCGACGGAGGGCCAAAATCTCGCGCCGCGTTCGGCCTTTTGGAGCGTCCGGCCAACGACCGATGCGCTCGTGGAAATCGAAGAACATCGGCACGATTTCGCGGATGTAACGCCAGTAGCCGGGATTGTCGGACTGAATGAAAAACAGACCGCCGGGTACGAGCGTGCGATGTACCAGCGCGAGAAACGACGGAGAGATCAACCGCAGGTGGACTTGGCTGGGATCGTAATACGGCTGTGGATGATAGCAGTGGATTTCGGCGACGCTATGAGGGGGCAAATAAACTTCGAGCATTCGCTGGGCATCGCATACGGCGAAGCGAAGGTTGGTCGATCCGCGTTGATTGCCGCGCCGCGTGGCATAGCGGATGACGACCGGCAACACGTCGCTACCGAGGTGATCGCAGTTGGGACGCCAAACGGCACTACCGAGGAGAAAGCGACCATTGCCGCAACCGAGATCGACGATCAGCGGAGCGGTGCGACCAAACAGAGTGGGCAGATCGAGCGGTCCCGTGGCGGGCAGCTTCTTGAGGGCGGTTTGCGTCCATTGACTGGGGTCGAGAATCTCACCGGCGAACGGAACGCCGAACTCGCGCTCGATATGCCGTCGTTTCTTGCGTTCTTCGGTCATGGCGTCCTTCGCGGGGTGGGGAGAGGCACGGTTCGATTGCAACGGTCAAAGTCTAACCCTCGGACCTCAACGGCGTCGACTGTAGTTGTATCGTCGGGTTATCTCGTTGACACTCCCCGATGCGCGATGGAGTCTCCGCGCATCCGCGCAGGTGAGCCAGACACGCCGCCCATCCGTTTCGATGGTGTAGCCGAGAACGAATCAATCTTCGCGGCTTGCGGCGCGAACGGCGAATCGTTCTTTGCTGCGAAACGTCTCCACCACGAGTCCGCTGGCGTGGCTGCGAATGGCGATGGCTCCGTGATGCTGGGTATCGAGGAGTCGCGCTCCGACTCGTTGATAGCGTTGTCGTACTTCGCGTGAAGGCGCGGGCCGTCCCTGACAAGAGACGACGACGCGCGGCTGCGCCCATTGTGCCAACTCCGAGGTATTGGTGAGATGACTGCCGTGATGCGGCGCTTGCAACACGTCCGAATGGCGGGGCGGCAACTCGCCGAGAACGCGCCGCAGACCCTCGCCCTCCAGATCGCCGGTCAGCAACAGCGAATGCCCCTCATGCCGAATGAGCAGTACCAGACTTCGTGCATTTTCGTTTCCCGAAGGACCGCGAGCGGGAGGGTGCAATACCTCAATCGACACCACGCCGAGCGTGAGGCGATCTCCCGCCTTCACGCTCCGAAGGGGGATACGGCGATCCCGGAGTGTTTCCAAGACATTTACCACGCCTAAAGTGGCTTTGTCCGCGAACGAGGGCGAGCAAGTCACCTGACCGACGGCGAAACGGTCGAATAGATCGACGATTCCGTTGAAATGGTCGAGGTCGGCGTGCGAGAAGATTACTTCGTCGATGCGGCGAATGCCCCGATGCCATAGAAAG
The DNA here is from genome assembly GCA_021781415.1 of Planctomycetota bacterium. Taxonomy (GTDB): domain Bacteria; phylum Planctomycetota; class Planctomycetia; order Gemmatales; family Gemmataceae; genus JAJPHU01. Next base: position 30,420 of record JAJXWW010000191.1, on the reverse strand, counting down.
GGGGCGATGTGGCGTCGCGCCGTTTCGGGACCGGCGAGCGAGCCTGCATCGTAGAGAAGGGTGCGCCCATCCGGCGTCTCGACGACCGTGCATCCGCCGTGTCCCACGGAGAGAAAGGTGCAACGAAGTTCGTCGGAGTTCGTTCGGGCCGCCCCGGCAACGAGACCGATGCACAGCCAACCGATGCCGGCGACACCGAACCACCGCCAATGTCGGCGCAGCGGCTCTTGGGTGAGGATTGCGAGCAGTGCCAGGTAAAACAATACGAGCCACCAATCGCCGATTGTGCCGATGTAGAAGTGACCGTGGGGAACCCTGTCCCCAAGATCGACGAGCCATTCGCCCCCGTCCAAGCTCGCGCGGACGAATCCCGAGGACAACAGCGACAACGGCGGACACCATGCCCCCGTCAGCAGAAGCAGGAAACCTCCAAAGAGTGCGACGGTGGTCAGTGCCACAAGGGGCGGCCCCAAGGCCAGACCGATGGGCGACACAAGTGCATATCGAGAGGCCGCGAGGGGAGAAATCGCCAGCCAAATGATCAAGGTAAAGACGTAACTCTCGAAGACGCGCCGTCCCAGGCGTCGGAGGATTCGCTGCCAAACGGGACGAGTTCGATCGATGAACGCATCCAAGGGGTCTTCCGTGTCTTTGAAAAGATCGCGCGTGCCCCAGATCAAGACGGCGACAGAGAGAAAAGACAACAAGCATCCCGCCGTGCAAAGATCCGTCGGATTGACGAGGAGAACGGCAATCCACGACAGGGCGAAAAGATTGGCCGGTAAAACCCGCGCGCGAAGTAGCAGCGCGCCGCACACGGCGCAGACCACGACCGCCGAGCGCAACGCTGGCGGACGACCTCCCGCCAGTAAGGCATAACCCAGAATGACCAGTGCCACGATCCAAGCGCCGTACCGTTGCCGCACGCCGAGTCTGGGCAGAACGAACCAGAGAAAACCGGCCAGAATCACGAGATGCTGGCCGGAGATCGCCAAGACATGAACGATGCCGGTGCGGACGTATTTATCCCATTCGGCGCGCGTCAGGATCGAGTCTTCGCCCAGAAGGAGAGCCGTCGCCAGTCCGTGCAAGCGTTCCGGCAACGCATCGCATAAAATTCGATGTCCACCCCCGCGAATCGCCGCAAGCCAGCCACCGAAGGAGCCGGTCCACCCGCGTTCGAGTCGGAGCGCGGCTTCCGGCGTCTTCCTCGCCTGCATCACCGTGCGAATGCCTCGGTCGCGCAAGTAGTCGGCGAAATCGAACTCACCCGGATTGCCGGGCGGCGCGACGCGGGCTAATTGTCCGACGATCTCCACTTCATCGCCGCAGTGCAAATCCGGCCAATGCTCGACGCCGGAAACGCGCACTCGTCCCGATGCTGCCCGCCAATCGTCGCCGCGTCGAATCGCCCGCACTCGCAATACAGTCGTCGTTTCCCCCTTGCGCGGCATCGAACGCAAGGAATTGTTCGGCGGAGCGCGATGGGAGACGGGTTCTTCATCCAGCGTACCCTGCAGCTGCGCGAAGGTCGGTTCTTCGGTCGCGTAATGGGAAATGTCGTCGTTCGCCACCACCTCGCGTCGATAGTTGTGATACGCCGCTCCGAAGGCGATGGCTGCCAAGGTCAGATAGACGAGCGGCAATCCTCGCTGCGTGCCGACTCGAACGCAGAACCAGGCGACGAGACAGGCCATCGCCGCGACCGAACTCCCCATCAACGGCACATGGATGTGTCGATCCAACAATACCCCCGCCGTCAATGCCAGCGCCGCCGGTACTAACGGCGCGAGCCAGATGCTGTGGGGCAAGCGCGAATCGAGTATCGAACGCTCGGTCGAGGAAGCCGGATCGCCGGAAGTCGAGATGGGATCAGACATACGCTCTCGCACTCATCGAACCGAGATTGCACACCATCCAAGGGGTTGGGAGTGAGGAGAAGAGACGAATGGAGATGCCGAGTCCACTCGCTTTCGCCAACCCCCCCTCAACCCAGCCTCTCTCCCCTGAGTACAGTACAGGGGAGAGGGGAGTAGCGCTGTAGTGCTAATGCATTGGATATTCTCGACGTTTTTCCAATCTTCCTAACGCCGCCTTGGCCTCGCGCGTCCGCCGCGCCTCCGCCGCGCCCTTAGCCAGTGATTCCAGACACCGCCGCGCCGTCGGTGTGCCGATGTGTTCCAATACTTCGATAGCCCGCAATATCCGCAACATCTCCGGCGGCAGCGGACTGGGTTCGAGTTTGCTCAGCACGTTTTCAATGCGTCGGCGGACTTCCAGAGTCGGTCGATTCTTCAATTCGCGCCGCAACGCATCCTCGACACGTTCGCCCAGACGGATCAATTCGCGGCTGGCCGTTTCGCGCGTCTCGAAAGCGTCGGCGTCGAGATCGGCAATCCATTGTCTCAAGCGCTTTTCGTCCACACTCTTCGCCGGATGCAGCTTCTCTTTCAAGAACGCCACACTCGCCTCCGGCTTGCGCAAGAAACTTGCAATCGCTTCACCGGCACGCTTGCCGTCGTCGGACGCCAGATCGTTCCAGCACGCCGCCGGATTCGCCTCCTTGACGGGTGGCGTTTTCGCGCCGGTAACATCCCAGAGGTAAACGACATTGTCTTTACCGCCGGACGCAAGCGTTTTGCCATCGGGAGAAAAATCCAACCCGTGTACCCCGTGACGATGTCCGGCGAACTCGGCGCGCACCTTGCCACTGGCGATTTCGAGGAGACGGATGATCCCACTACCGTATTCGGCTGCGGCGAGGAGTCGATTGTCCGGCGAGCAGGCCATGCACGAAAACCAGTAGTTTTTGTTCTTCTTCTCTGGGTTGGCATAAAAGCGGGAAATCACGCGGCCGCTGGAAACGTGAGCAACGCGCATCGGCAGCGGGAAACGCGCTTGGATCAAGTATTCACTGTCGGGGGAAAAAAGGAGATGATTATTGTGTATTTTATCTTCCTCCGGCAATCGAGTAGATCGTAGCGTGCGAAGGAGTTTCCCAGTCGTCGCGTCGTGGATGTGGAGGTTGCAGTAAGGGTCCGGTCGTGCAAAGAGAACTCCGTTGGGAGAAAATACGGCAGGACCCCCCAGGTTGACCGCTCGGAGTTCAGTCAACAATTTGCCCGTCTTGGTGTCGAATAACCATAAGAAGTCAGGATTAGGATCCCACGGCTCTCCATAAAGCAGAAGGCGAGACGTGATCGGCGAATACCTGCCCCAATTTGCAGGTTTGTCCAACGTGTGCAGGATGCGTCCAGTTGCTGTCTCACGGATGCGAGCGTTGCCTTGGGATAAATCTAAGAAGAGTCGATCACCATCACCGTAGGCCCGCGCGTCGATTTCCCATTTTTTCCTCCGTTCGTCTTTGAACAACAATGGGCACTTCTTCGCCACATCCCAACAGCATCGTTCTAGATCGCAGGAAGTGAACAGCATCCGTCCGTCAGCGGAAAAACGCGGCGTTACCGCATCGCGGTGGCAAGGTGTTCCACGTTCTTTTCCGGTAGTCGTATCGAACAAACGCAGCGTCGAATGCGTGGCGTACAGTAGTGTCTTGCCGACGACTGAGAAAGTTGGAGACTGCAGAACCGGTTGCGACCAGTCGAGAAAGCCGGGGTCCAGTTCAAGTGAGGGGTTTCCAGTATGAAGATTCCACAAGCGTAGTCTGATCCCCTCTTCAAAAATCAAAGCGTGCCTTCCATCAGAGCCAAGGGAAAATGTGTGAGGGATTGAAATGTCGAAAGTTGCCGTCTTCTTGCCGTCGGCAGTATCCCAGATGACAATCCCCTCATCGCAGTCAACCCCGAACCGCTTGCCGTCCGCAGAGAAAGCAATCGAATCCCACCTTCCGAGGAGATCGAATTTCTTTTGATACAGGAGTTTATCCGTATCGGCGTCCTGCACCCGCAGGTCAATCACGTTTCTCCTAATAACCATACCTTTAGAGTAATACATCGCCCAGGCAACCGTCTTGCCGTCGGGAGACAGCAGCCCCATATAGGCTTTGACCTCTTCTTCGTCCATTTTGGGAGACATTTTGAGCGGCGGATTCCAGATTTTCAATCGTTTCCCGGTATCGACGTCCCAGGCGCTAATGCGAGCATTTTCTTGGTTCAGTTGCACTCGCTTGCCGTCTGTGGAAAACTGCAAGTATCGGAGTTCACTCTTAAAATCCTCCCGTCGCCACAGAAGCTTGCCGGTTTCGACGTCAAATACGGCGACACCCGTCTGGCGGCCGGAAATGCGGTAGTCGGCCGCGAGTCGTTTGCCATGAGGAGAAAAAGCGAGGAGAAGAATTTCCTCATGGGGGACACGCAGTTTGCGGAGCCGTTCCCCCGTGGCGGCATCCCACACAATAATGGTTCGGTTGTAGGAGTCGCGCTCTTCCTCGATGGTAAGGTCGTGGGCTGCCGAGGCGATGTACTTGCCATCGGGCGACAGCACGGCGCAGGTGATCCCTGGACCATGATAAAAGCGATGGTCGCCGATTTGAGCCAGGGCGCGCGGCGGCAATGGCTCCGCGGAACGTGCGTGGGACGGTGAGAATCCTGGCGCGACGATCAACAAAAGCAACCGAGAGAGGTGCTTCTTCATTTTGGCTCCTTCTGGGGTAAGCGGGGCCGCCTCTTCCACGCATCGTACCTTCGGAGGAGAACGCGATCAATCTTCTTCTTCCCGCAAAGTGGCTTCCATCAGGTCGGCGAGGACCAAGGCGTTTTCGTCGCCACGGCTCCTCAACGAGCGGATCACCTTGAGCCGCCGCTCGATGGGATGGTTTTGATTCAACTTCCACTTGCCCTCGATCCGTTCGATGGCGATGCGAAAGCCAACGATCTGCGCCAACAGCCTTCTTGCGAACGTGGTGGACCCATCGAACGTCCACGGCGGGGACAGAGGTTTCTCGTAGAATCGCACCGACTTGCCGACGATGTCCAAGAGAGATTCTTCATCTTCGACGATCTCGAAACTCCCATAAACGTGAACCGCGGTGTAGTTCCAGGTCGGGACCACATGCTCCGCCTCGTACCACGTCGGCGAGATGTAGGCGTGCGGTCCCGCGAAGATCGCCAAAACGGTTTGTCCACGCGCTTCGCGCCACTGGGGGTTGGCCCGCGCCATGTGGCCGATCAGGACGCCGTGCCGTCCGGACGTTCGGTCGAGAAGGAAGGGGAGATGGGTGGCGAAGGGCAGCCCCTCGACCTGCGAAACGAGGAGACCGAAGCTGTTTTGTTCGATGAAAGCGTGCAGTTCGTTCGGATCGGTTACGATGAACTCGTCGGGTAGATACATCGGCGCGAAGCTCCTCGGTGGCGCTCGGCGAACGAATGGCAGATCAAAACTCTCCTCTCGCTCCGTATTCATGGAGCGAGAGGAGAGGTGGCTTTCGGAGTCTACTTTTCGGTTCGCGGCCCGCTCTTCTCGTCTTTCGCAAGCGGCACCTCGAAGCAGATGGCCTCCTGGTCGTTGCGAACGAGAAGATACGGCCCCGAAAGGACGGGATTATTCCAAGTCATGCTCGTCAGAGCAGGTAAGCGCGCGACTTCCTTGAACTCGTTGGGATTGGCTTCAGCCAGGGCAATGAACCCATCCTCGGCCTGGACCACGATGAGATCGTCGACCAAGAGGATTTGACCGAAATTGTACGTCTTGCCCTTCCATTTGCGCTCGCCAGTCTCCAGGTCGAGGCAAGCCAGCTCGCGGCAATCGAGTCCAAACGCACAGTTGCGCGCAATCACCACGTTAGAGAACTGGGTACTCATCTTGTTGCGCGCGACCCACACCGGGTCGGCGCTCCATTGTCCGTCGGAACCGCGTTTCACCTGAAGGAGAACCGAGCCGACGGTGTAGCCGGCGGAGAGGAACACCCGATCGCCGGGCAGCGGCACGGGCTGCGATACCTTGGCCATATTCCCCGGCCAAGAGAACGTCCAGAGAATTTTGCCGTCTTTCGGATCGTGGCCGGTGACACTATGGGCGTTGACGATGAGGATCTGTTGCTGGCCGTCGAGGGTCGCCAATGCCGGCGAGCCGTAGCTGGCGTCGTCTTCGCCCACGCGCCACAACCGTTTGCCGCTGGCGCGATCGTAGGCCAAGAGGCTGTTTTTCTTCTCGCGTCCGCCGGTGACAATCACTTTGTCATCGAACACCAAGGGCGAACACGACTTGCCCCAGATGATGTTCTTCAACTCGTTCTCGGCCAGGGTATCGACCGACCAGATATTCGTGCCGTTGGCGGCGTCGATGCAGTCGAGTATGCCGGTGCCGCCGACCGTATAGACGCGGCCCTCCACGACGGTGGGCGTGGCGCGCGGGCCGTCGCCGCCCTGTGTATCCACCCAGCGAACGTCGTGTTCGTGCGTCCAGCGCACCTTGCCGGTCTTCAATTCGTAACAGACGACCAGTTCCTTGTTCTCGCGCTGCTCCTGCGTGAAAGCGTAATCGCCGACGACGGCAAACGCGGACCATCCCAAGCCGATCGGCTGTCGCCACAGTTCTTTTGGCTTCCGCGCGCTCCAATCGCGGTCCAATCGAACGCCGTGCGCCGCGCCGTCGCGTTGAGGACCGAGAAATTGAGGATAATCCGTCTCCTTCAATGGGCTTATCCGCACCTCGCCGCTTTTCTCCACTTGCAACTCCGCCAGCGATGCCTCCGGCGTGCGCGACGCTCTCAAGCGCAGACGTGGGATGCCGGAACCACCGAGCGAACCTTCGAACTTTAAGACGAACGATAGTCCGTAGATGACGGCGACGGTCGCGACGAGGCCGGACAGCAAATACATGAATCGCTGGGCCCAGCCCAAGCCGCTGAGAAACATCAACCACAGAATCAGCCCCAAGGGCGTGCCGGCAATCAGCCCCATGCCGAGATAGGCTTGGGTCATTGGGTCTAGCGCGTCGGCCACCACCAAGCCCGTGAAGCTGCCCGCGCCCAAAAGAGCAATGGCAATCGGCATCCACACTCGTTTCAGCCGACGCGGTTCGATAGCTTGTGACATGCTTCGCTTCCTCCGAATAGATTTGCCTAGCTTTCAACCTATGGCGGGAAGCGGGGCGCGGCTAGGAACCCAACCCGGCAGCTGACGCTGCCGGTTCGCCTTCATGCAAGCAGAACCCGGCAGTTCACGCTGTTGGTTCTGCTTAATGCAAGAAATCCATCAGGCTGAGGCTGAGGATGTGCGAGGCGGAGTACAACGTCGCTTGGAGAAGGTTTTGTTGCTGTTGCAAGCCGATGACGACTTGCGTGATGTCGGCATTCTGGATATTGCCGATCTGTTGATTGGTTTGCAATTGCAGATCTTGAATGTGCTGTGAGAGCCCCTGCAGATTCTGCAAGCTGGCCGACTGTTGGCCGACGGTGTTGAGAACGCTCGTGTTGACGCGATCCAGTTCTTGCAGCGTTTGGGAGACGGCGGAGGCTTGTTGTCCGGACGACAGCGTGGTGTTGTTCAGCGTGTCGCGCAGCGTGGAGAGGATCTGAAAGACATCGTAGGTTCCGGTGTAGCTGAGTTGATCGGTACCGGTCTGGGTGATGTTGGTGCTGTTGACGTTCGTGACCGCGCCGGTCTGGCTGTTGGCGACGACTTGATTGCCGCTATAGCTGATGGGCACACTGCTGAGGCCGTTGTCGGTCGAGAGCGCGCCGTTGGAGGTGATGGCCACCTTACCGCTGAACCCCGCCGCGATGGCCGTGGTGTTGAGATAGACCATCTCGCCGTTCGGTCCCTGAACCTGCAAATTCGTATCCGTATTGGTGAATTTAACGGTAGGTCCGTTGTCGAGTTGGACGGTTCCGCTGCTGCCGGTGCCGCTGGTATCGGCGAGGGTGAGGGTGTGCGTTCCGGCGGGTCCGAGGATGGTGTCTCCGGCGGCGGAATTCGTACCGGGTTGCACCCCCGAACCGGCGGCGTAGGTGGTGCTTGTGTGCGTCACGAGCAACGTGCCGGAGCCGGTGGCGCTGTCGGTGCCGCTACCGGCCGCCGCTCCGGTAGTACCGGCGTAGACGGTCGTGCCGCGCTGCGTCGATTGGAACACCTGATTTCCGGCGTAGAGCGTCTGCACGTTTTGGCCTTGGCCGATCGGTTCGTTTAGCCCTTGCGATGCGCCGTTGTAGACCACCTGCCCTTGTCCGTTGACGGTGAACGGCGTCGTCTGGGTCGATGCGGTGCCGCCGTAGAGATATTCGCCGTTCTGTTGCGTATTCGCCAGTTGGACCACCTCGTTCAAAATCGAATTGACCTGCGATCCCAGTGCCAGATAGGCCGTCGGCGTGTTGGTGGTGTTGCTGCCTTGCAGGGCCAGATCCTTGGCTTGTGTTAGCAGGTTGGACACCTGGTTCAACGTCGAGACACTGCTGTTGAGCTTGGCCTGGGCGTCGGACACGTTCTGCTGATAGGTGGATAGTTGGCTGTTCTGCGTCTGGTCGGCCAGCACCTGCATCGCCCCGATCGGATTGTCGGAGGGCTGCTGAATGGTGATGCCCGTCGAGGCTTCCTGCTGCAAGGTCGCCAACTGATTGGTCTGCTGCTGGGCGTTGTAGACCGCGTTGGAAACGGTGATTTGCGGCGTGATGCGAAGTTCCATGGCGTTATCCAATGCTCGGTTGAACGGTTGCCAACAGCGATTGCAGCGTGGTGTTCACGAGGCCGATGTACTCGGAGGCGAGTTGAAACGAGCGCTGGAAATTCAAGAGATTAATCAGCTCTTGATTGGGATCGACCCCCGAAATGCTCTGCTGCTGGGTTTGCAGTTGTTGTCCGAGCGCTTGCTGGCTGGTCTGTTGGTCGGTCAAGTTCTGCACCTGCGTGGCCGTGCTACCGACGATGGCGTCGAACCCCTGAATCAGCGACTGCGTGCCGTTGGCCAACACGGGTTGCGATTGCAGGGCGGCCAGGCGCGTGAGGTTGCTGTTGTCGCCGGCCGCTCCCGTGCGCGAAGCGGCGAGCAAACTTGGATCGTTCATCAAGGCCGGTTGAACGGCGAGATCGGAGGCGCTGCTGCCGGTGAAGAAGGTGCCCAACCCCAGCGCCGTGAGAACGCCGGAAGTGTCCGGCTGGGCGACAACGGGCGTCGAGAAGGTGTCGCCGTTGTTGGCCGTGCCGGAGGCCAACTGGACCGTGATACCGTTAGCCGCGGTCAGCGCTGTGCCCGGCGAGTAACCTTGGCCGATGTTTAGCGAGGCCACGGTTCCGCCGCTGGAATTCTTCACCTGCAAGGTCAGGTTAGGCGTCACTCCGACCGTGCCGCTTCCAGACACTTGAAACGTATAAGTATCGTTATTAGTTCCGGTATACTGTCCGCCAATTTGCGGCACCGCCGTCCCGGTGAAGCCGCTCGTATTGGGCGACGAGGGCGGGATGCCGGCGAAATCGAAGGCGTAGCCTGGCTTCGCCAGCACTTGCAGCGTGCCGGTTTGCGAATTGGCCAAGGCTTGAAGGTTGGGAACGGCGCTCAGAGCCGTCGCCACGTTGTTGAGGCTTTGCGTCGTGGGATCGATGTTCACCGCAGTGAGCGTCCGCGCCCCGGTGGCCAGGTCGGTCACGCCGACGTAGAGCGTGCCGGCCTTGGGGGGAAAGGCGAGTCCGGCCTTGGACAGCGGAACGTTGACGTTGTTGACCGCGCGCGTGCCGGACAACAAAGTCGAGGGACCGCCCAGGCCGATGCCGGTCGCCTGGATATTGTCCACCTGTTGGGCCAGCGTGCCGGCCAGGGTGTCGAGTTGGGACTGCACGTTGGCCAACGATTGATTGCGAGCCGTCAGCAAGCCGCCGATCTGTCCTCCCGTCACCGTCAAAGGCGTCGTTGTCCCCGCGGCGGTCAATTGGCCTTGATTGTTGCTATCGACGGCGTATTGCAGGTTCATGCTTTGATTGCCGACGACTACCGGCGCGCCACCGGCCAGGACATTGACCTGGCCCAAACTGGACGGAATCACTTGGACGTTCATCAAGCCGGCCAGTTGGTTGACCAGTTGGTCCCTCTGATCGAGTTGATCGTTCGGCGTGGATCCGTTCGCGGTGGCAATTTGGATTTGTCCGTTGAGCTGGGCAATTTGCTGGGCCAGGGCATTGACGTTCGAGACCGAAGAGTTCATCTGCGCGTCGAGTCCCGACTGCACTTGGGTGAGCGAGGAACTGAGCGAGTTGAACTCTTGGGCGAGATTATTGGCGTCGTTGAGGACGATGGTGCGTTGCGTGGTGTCGCCGGGATTGGCGGACAGTTGCGTGACATCGCCGAAAAACTGAGTGAGGTCGGCGTGGACAGAGCCGGACGACGGATTGAGGTTGGCTTGCACCTGCTGCATCGTGTTGAGCTGCGCCGTGGTATCGGCGGTGGCGAACGTCGAGTTCGTAATGGCAGTTTCCAAGAGTTTGTTCACGATGCGGCGCGTGTCGGCTACTTGCACGCCGCTACCGACGGAAATCGTACCGATGGGCGTGGGCAGTGCCTCGGTAAGATCGGCAACCTGACGGTGATAGCCGGGAGTGTTGGCATTGGCAAGGTTGTTGCCGATCAGATTGAGGACGGTTTGCGAGGCATCCAGCGCCGACGCGCCGACCGTGTAAAGCGACATGGCATCATACCCGTGCTTCGAGGAGGGAACCGACCGAAACGCCGCTCCGCTCGCCGTGCGGCCCATACCGTTCGCCGACTCCGACGCCGTTGGGACCGGCAAACAGAGCGACCAAAAAGGCGCGAGCATATCCGAGTAGTGCCGCGCATTGCTGGGCCAAGCGATCGACTTTCTTCGCCAGATCGCAGAGACCGGCGTGTCGCTGGAGCAACCGACCGCGCGCCGGTTCCTCCAAGGCCAAGGCGGCGGCGCGCAGCGTCGCCTCGGTCGGCGAAACCGTTAAGAGTTCGGCCAGCGATTTCCGCAGTCGCAATCGAGCCGCCGCCAGCGCGTCGGCCTCGCGCGCCAATCGAGCTTGATGGCCGTGCAAGGTGGGAAGTACGTTCAGATTGCGCTCAAGAAAGGCATTGCGGACGCCTTGCAGCGAATCCAGCATGTCCGCGAGGAGCGTTTCCTCGCGCTCCACATGCGCGTCGCAGAGTTCAACGATCCGCAATTCAATTATGCTCGGTGGCGGGGGGGTGGGTCGCTCCATGCGTGGCTATCGGCTCCAATTGTTTGATCAGACTCTGCGCCAAACCCATGCCTTTGCCCTGCGCCAAGTGTTGCGACATGAACTGATCGAACAATCCGCCGTACACATCGCTGCTATCGTTACCGAACAGAGATCCCGGCTCGAGCGTCTTGCGCATCTCTTTCAGCAACAGCGACAGCATCACGCTCTCGAAACCCTGTGCAGCATCATGCAACGACGGTTTGTTCGTTCCCTCCAGCGCGGAACCCGGCATCCCAAGCGGGGCGCTTAATTGTGGACTAGAGGCGAGCATCGGTCCAATCATTTGGCCATCCCTCCCCAAAATATCCGTCGTAAGTTTCGACAGATGCGAAAAAAATTACCAGCGCGGTTAGCGGTACAGCGCTGCTCTCGGATTCTCCCCTCTCCCCTGTACTCAGGGGAGAGGGGGTGGGGGTGAGGGGTAAGAGACGAAAGGAGACCTCGAAACCACTCGCTTTCACCAAGCCCCTCACCCCCGGCCCCTCTCCCCTGAATACAGGGGAGAGGGGAGTAGCGCTGTACTGTTAGATAATCACCAACTCCGCTTGGAGCGCGCCGGCCTGCTTGATCGCCTGGAAGATCGAGATCAAATCGCGCGGCGAGACGCCGAGCGCGTTGAGGGCGCGAGCCAAGTCGGCGACGGTGACGGTCTGCGGCGCGATATACAGATGCGCCGGTTGCTCGGTGACGCCGATTTGCGTGCGCGGCACCACGACGGTTCGCCCTTGACTGAAGCCGTTGGGCTGCGAAACTTGCGGCGTTTCGCGCGTGACGATGGCGAGGTTGCCGTGCGCGATGGCCACCGTGGCGATTTTGACGTTTTCTCCGGCCACGACCGTGCCGGTTCGCTCGTTGATAACCACGCGCGCTGGAGTGTCGGTCAACACTTCGAGATTGCCCATGTCGCTCAGATACGAGACGAGATGCGAACGCATCTCTGGCGGCACCTCCACCTCGACGGTTCCGGCGTCGAGCGGCAACGCGTGGCCGGGTGCCCATTGATTGATGACGGCGGCGATGGAGCGCGCCGTGGCATAGTCGGCGTTTTTGAGAAGCAGATGGACGCGGCCTCGGTACATCACCTCGCCGCGCGCCTCGTGTTCGACCATTGCTCCGCCGGGGATGCGGGCGACGGAGACAAAGTTCTTCTGCGCGCTGGCCGCCGCCCCGCCGAATAGAAAGCCGCCCACCGACAGCGGACCTTGACCCACGGCATAGACCACGCCGTCCGATCCTTTCAACGGTGTGAACAGAAGCGTGCCGCCCTGAAGACTGATGGCGTCGTCGAGAACCGACACGGTGACATCGAGCCGGCTGCCGACCCGCGCGAACGGCCCGATCTCCGCCGTCACCATCACCGCCGAGATGTTCGGCGACATAAAGGTATTGTCGGTCAGTTGCAACATGGCGATCTTGCTGTTGACGCACAGCCATTTCATCATGGAGACAGCTACCTGCTGCGTGAATCGGCTCTTGCCGCCCGTACCGTTCAGACCGACGACCAGACCGAAACCGTAGAGCTGGTTGCTGCGCGCGCCTTCCAGATCGGTAATGTCCTTGATGCGCGCTCCGGCCCAGGTCGGAGCCGCAAGCGCCAGCACGCACGTCACTGCAATCGTCGCGCGAAACATGGAAGACCTCAAATGTCTAGTTTGTCGGCGAACCGGCAGCGTGAGCTGCCGGGTGGAATACGACCCACTCGGCCGCTTTCGTCGCGGGGTGTCCACTAAAACGGATAGAGGCGGTTCATCATGCGGCTAAACCAGCCTTGATTCGTAAAGTTCGTCTCGACGCCGCGACCCAGATATTGAATCTGCAAGTTGGCCACGAACGTCGAGGGGATCGTGTTGTCGTAGTGGATGTCGAGAGGACGAACGACTCCGCTCACGCGCAGGGTGCGCACCTCGCGGGTGACGACGCGCTGTCGGAAGCCTTCGATCGCCAAGTTGCCGTTGGGCAGCACGGCCACGACGGTGCAAGTGAGGGTGTCGGTGAACGTCTGATTGATGTTGTAGGCCGAGGAACCGGCGAACGTGCGGTTGGCGTTCACGTCCGTGGTCAGGCCGGCCGTCGCGGTGCGCGAGGCACCCTTGCTCGTGCCTTCGATGTTCCCCTTGAGACTTAAGCCGCCGCCGGTATCGCTTTTGCGATTCAGGTTGCGTTGATCCTGATTTTGAATGTCGGTGTTTTCGACGATCAGCACGGTGACGTTGTCGCCGGGCCGACGGGCGCGGTTGTCCACATAGAGAAACGAACTGTAAAAATTGTGCCGCTGCCAAATCGAATCGGCATTCGTCAGCGCCGGCGAGATGACACAAACAACCAACACCAAACCGATAATCCAACGCGACATAACAACTCCTCGCGGCGTGGGCCTTCCCTCATTGGGTTCGATCCGATCGATCAATACTCGACCTCCACCGTCGAACCATCGACGATTCGGCCGGTAACCGTGGTTTTGGAATCGAGGTTGCGCACTTGGATCATTTGGCCAACATGCCCGCTCTGTAACGCCTCTCCGCGCGTCTTCACCTGGAGATGTCCCACTTTGGCTATGAGATGAACGAGATCGTTATTGTGAACGATCACGGCGGAGGCAGCGTCCGACCCCACGTCGTCGGGTTCGATGGGGCGACCCGACAGGATGGAGCGGCGAGCGTGCCGGCCCGTGAGACTCGCCGAATCGACGGCCTTCAGACCGTTCTCGATGGCGACGCGCTCCACGCGCACATTGTCGGAGGTGAATGCCTCGCCGGTGTCGATGCGCCGCACGGCGACGGGGACCGATTGCATTTTTTTCACGTCCAGGTAGACGACTACGCCGTTGCGGCGCGCGCCGCGAATGTAGATGCCAACTTCGACGGACACCCGGCAAGGCGGCAGGATTGGCGAACGAATCTCGGCTTCGAGATGGATGTCGCCGCCGTCGGCGTTCAAGGGCGGCAAACTCACGTTCTGCGCCAACTGTATGGCAACATCTTCCGTCCGTCCGGACAGTCTCTCTTCCACCGTTTGCTTCGCTAGGGCCGCTATCTTCGCATCGAGTCCCTCTCCGGCCGCTCGGCTCACACGGACGAATCGCGGTCCTTCCAATCGAAAGGCGCGCGCGTCGAACCCCGCCAATTGCAGCCGAAAGTTGATCTGCTGCTGCGAAACCAAAATGGGCTGACTCGACAGCGGCAACTCGGCCAGATCGATCCGCGCCAAGCGCTTACGCTGAAACTCCGAGCAACCTTGCAGATCGGCAATATCTTCAATCGTCACTTGTGTTCCCTTCGCCGTCGCCGTGGCGCGGAGTCGAAGGACGAGAACGCTCGACGGTGCGACTTCGGCCGACGAAGACGCCGGGCGACCGAGCGGCCCAGCGACGAGAAACGCCAGGAAAAACGTCCACCGCTTACGATTCATCGCGATTCCTCCAGGCAAAGGAACTCCGTCGTCCAGCGTTAGCGAATCAGGTTCGTGGTGAAGGACAGCATTTGATCGGCGGTGGTGATCGCCTTGGTGTTGAACTCGTAGGCGCGTTGCGCGACGATGAGGTTGACCATTTCGGCCACCACATCCACGTTGGAGCCTTCGAGAAAGCCTTGGCGAATCAGACCCGCGCCGTTTTGCCCGGCTTGCGTCTGGATGGGCGAGCCGGAAGCCAGAGTTTGCGAGTAGAGATTGCGTCCTTCGTTGTTCAACCCCGCCGGATTTTGAAAGCGCACCAGAGTCAGCTGGCCGATCTGCGTCGGCGAAGTGCCGCCGGGCGTCATCACCGACAGGGTGCCGTCCGTGCCGATGGACACCGAGATGGCGTTTTGTGGGATGTTGAGTTGCGGATTGATCTGAAACCCGTCCGAGGTCACGATGGTTCCGTTGTTGTTAATGCTGAAATTGCCGGCGCGCGTGTAGTAAATGAGACCGTTGGGCATGGTCACTTGAAAGAAGCCGTCGCCGTCGATGGCCACGTCGTAGGGGTTCGAGGTGTTGTTGAGCGTACCGGCGGTGAACACTTTTTGGTTGCCGGAGATGGCCACGCCCGTGCCGACCTGCAAGCCGGTGGGCAGGGGCAGCCCTTGCTGCGCGATCGAACCGGGCTGGCGGTCGGTGAGATAGATCAAATCTTGAAATTGCGGCTGCATGCGCTTGAAGCCGGTGGTGTTGACGTTCGCCAAATTATTCGACGAGCTATCCACCATGGTTTGCTGGGCGTTCATGCCGGTGGCGGCAGTAAAGAGGGCACGAATCATTTGTCGATTCCTCGTCCTTGCGAATCATCTCTCGCTCGCGCTCAAACGGGTTTACATCTGCGCGTTGATGCGTTGCTGCATGGCGTCGGAAAGTGAGCGCATCGCCTTGCCCGCGGCCTCGTACTGGCGCAAACCGGAAATCATTTGCACCATCTCGTGAACCACCTGCACGTTCGATCCCTCTCGATAGCCCTGGCGCAAGGTACCAGTAAAGGCTTGCGTCGTCGTGCCGGGAGGTGCTTGGAACATCGTGGTACCGGCCCGGACGAGTTGCTTGGGATCGTTGAACGCGACTAACTCCAGCTGGCCGACCGAAGTACTGTCCGCCATGACCGTGCCGTCTTGGGCGATTTGGATTTTCGAGGCACTCTGCGGAATTGCTCCAACACCGCGCACCAGATAGCCGCTCTGATTAACCAACCGACCCGAGGCATTCAGCTGAAACTGGCCGTTGCGCGTGTACATCGGACCTTTTGGCCCATCGAGAACGAAGAAGCCGTCGCCTTGGAGAGCGCATTCCAGTGGATTTCCCGTTTGCTGGATCGGTCCCGCGACGAAGGAGGAAGCGTGTTCGGCAATCGCAGCGCCGTGCGGAGCAGGAGCTTTCGATCCGTCGGCGGGCGCGCTGCCCGACGCGACGTACGATGCGAACGACAGCCCTTGCCGCCGATAGCCCGGAACCGACGCATGGGCCAAGTTCTGGGCTAAAACGTCTTGATTTTGCAGCGCCGCGCGCATACCGGAGGCGGCGCTGTAATAGCCTTGAAGCATCGGGTTCTCGCTTTATCCGATTCGTGCCGATTGTATCGCTCTCTCCTGTTATCGGAAGAATGCGGCATCGGCGAACAGTGTCGAAGTTGGCAAATGATCTGAATGCGCGGTAAACGAGGGGCTTTGTGCGGGGTCATTTGCGAGCAATGGGTGGGTGTTCGCATCCGCATCGATCGGACGCACGGGCGGCCATTTACCCCGCTCAATTGCCTCGAGAAGGGCAAAGTGGGCGGAAAATGCGGGCTGGAGAGAAGAATTTACCCAAAAGGTGCGATTTTTCCCAGAATATCCGATTGACATTCTCGTTCTCCCCTTCTACTCTCGCTCATATTGCGTAATGTTTTTCACCCCAACCGAGTATTTGTGAGGAGATCGATGGCCGACAACAACGCTTCCAAGGCCAAGCCGATTACGAAATCGGCGATGTATCAAGACCTTGCCAAGGTCACGGGACTGACGCGCAAGCAAGTGACCGAAGTCTTCGACGCCTTGACGAAACTGGTCGTCCGCGAACTGAGCAAGAAGGGGCCGGGCGTGTTCACGCTGCCGGGCGTCGTCCGCATGAAGCGGAAGAGCAAGCCGGCCACGAAGGCGCGCAAGGGTAAAAACCCCTTCACCGGCGAAGAGATCACCATCAAAGCCAAGCCGGCGCACAACGTCGTCAAGATGTTTCCGGTCAAGACGCTCAAGGAATCGATCAAGTAAGGTCGTTCCTCCTTCCGCGAGCGTCTGCCGTTCGCGGTTTCACTCCCACGGCGAAACCGCGAACGGCTTTCATTCCCTCCCAACCAAGGAATTCCCACCATGCGCAAGCTCCTCTCGCTCGCCGTCGCCGCCGTCGCCCTCGTGCCGGTGCTGGCGGCCGACAAGCCCGACGCCTCCTCGTCCGACAAGATTCGCGTGCTGATTATCGACGGGCAGAACAATCACAACTGGCGCGCCACCACGCCGCTGATGAAACAAGAATTGGAAAGCTGCGGTCGATTTGAGGTGGAAGTGGCCACCACTCCCGAAAGGCCGCATGCTCCGGCCAAACCGAAAGACGGCCGGAATGAGGCAGAGCAGGCCAAGTACAAAAAGGCATTGGCCGAATACAAAGATAAGCAGGATAATTATACTAAAAAGATGTCTCAATTCCATCCCGACCTGAGCAAATATCACGTGGTTCTCAGCAACTACAACGGCGATGCCTGGTCGAAAGAGTTTCAAAAGGATTTGGAAGACCGGCTCCGCGAGGGCAAGATCGGTCTGGTCGTCGTCCACGCGGCCAACAATTCGTTCGGCAGTTGGGGCGAATACAACCGCATGATCGGCATGGGCTGGCGCGACAACAAATTCGGCAGCCGGCTGACCCTCGACGCCGACGGCAAGGAAGCGCGTCTTCCCAAAGGCAAGGGACCGGGCGCGGGACATGGGGCGTATCATCCGTTTCCGATTACTCTGCGCGACGCCGAGCATCCCATCACCAAGGGAATGCCGCGCGAATGGATGCACGCGGGCGACGAACTGTATCACGGCATGCGCGGTCCTATCGAGAACGTGCATCTGTTGGCCACCGCCTTCGACGAGAAGAAGTTCGGCGGCACCGGCGAACACGAACCGATGATGTGGACGGTTTCCTACGGCAAAGGCCGCGTCTTCCATACGCCGATGGGCCACGACGATCGCTCGATGCGCTGCGTCGGTTTCGTCGGCACGCTCCAGCGCGGCACCGAATGGGCCGCCACCGGCCGCGTGACCCTGCCACTGCCCAAGGACTTCCCGACGGCGGACAAGACCAGTTCGCTGCCGACGAAGTGACTCTCACGCAGTCATACCCGGCAGCGTTAGCTGCCGGGTATAAGACAAAAAGTCCCCATTGTTACCGACCGCAAACCTAGCCATCGCGCCAACGAGAGTGTACAATGATCCAGCACCTTTCACATCTGGAATGCGGTGCATGGAGTTTCCCTCTCATCTTGGTAAGAAAGGTTTTGCATGAACGGCAACAAAGTCGTCGAAACGGTGTTGGCTTCCACCCAGCATCTGGTCAATTGGTTCGTCGCCGATCTGTCGGACGCCGATCTCTTGGTGCGACCGATCGACGGTTCCAATCACATCGCCTGGCAGATCGGCCATTTGATCGCCTCGGAGGGTCGTTTGGTCAGCCAAGTGCCGGGCATGTCGGCTCCTCAGCTTCCGGCTGGCTTCGAGGAACAGCACGCGCAAAGCATGGCGACGAATCCTTCCACGCAGGGATTTCTCGGCAAACAGCAGTATGTGGACTTGTTCAACAAGATGCGCGAGGCTACCAAGGCCGCCGTGGCCAAGCTCTCCGACGCCGATTTGGATAAACCGACCGAGGGGCAGATGGCCAATTTCGCGCCCAAACTCGGCGATCTGCTGATTCTGGTTGCCAATCATACCATGATGCACGCCGGTCAATTCTCCGTCGTTCGCCGCAAGCTCGGCAAACCCGTATTGTTCTAAAACAATGGTTAGCCGCGACGCGCAGCGGAGCGCGCTCGCGCTCCGCTGCGCGTCGCGGCTAACCGCCATTTATGCGAGAACCGAGATGAGCGCGACTGAATCCGTTCGTGTCCCCGAGTACAACGTCACCGGCCAAGATTACGCGAACCGCCGTCATCTCCGCTACGATGGCTCGCCGATCGTCGACATTCATGCGCACGTCATGCGGCCGCGCAACTTCGAGAAGCCGGACGAAGTGGTCGAAGACAATGTGAATCAGCCCCGCGCCATGCTCGATGTCGCCGCGGAGTTCGGCATCGAACGCACCTATACCATGTGCCCGCCGGAGGACATTCCAATCCTCCGCGATGCCTTCGGGGATCGCCTCGGTTTCAATGGAATGATCAACAAGAAGAAGGACGAACCGGACGACGCGGCCTACCGCTTGCTCGATCGCTACTTGGAATTAGGCGTCGAGATAATCAAGTTCTGGTCCGCTCCTCGTGGACGAGAGCGCGGTTTGTTCGTCGATGCTCCGTGGCGCATCGAAGCGGCGAAGCGCGCTCGAGCTGCCGGCATCCGCCTCATCATGGTCCATGTCGCCGACCCAGACATTTGGTTCCAAAAAGTCTACACCGATGCCGCGCGCTTCGGCACCAAAGACGAGCAGTATCCGCCATTCTATCGCATGATGGAGATGTTCCCGGACCTCATTTGGCTCGGCGCGCATATGAGCGGCGATCCCGAGCATCCCGATCACCTGCAAGAAATGCTCGAACGCTTTCCGAACTTTTACATCGACACCAGCGCGGCCAAATGGCAGATTCGAGAAGTGTCGGCCCACCGCGAGGCCATACGCGATCTCATTTGTCGTCATCCGACGCGCTTTTTGTTCGGTACCGATCTCGTGACGCGCCCCGCCTTGCACCGCGAACATTATGTCAGCCGTTATTGGTGCGAGCGCACCCTCTGGGAGAGCGATTGGGAAGGCCCAAGTCCCATTCAAGACCCCGATTTCACGCCGGAGAACGATGGCCCCGCCACGCCGATGCTGCGCGGACTGGACCTGCCGAAAGATGTGCTGGAGCAGGTCTATCGGACAAATGCCTTGCGTTTGCTAAAATTAAAGAGATGACTGCTAATCGGTTCGCCGAGCGCAGGCAAGGATCCCTCTTGTGCGTGCCGCGAACCGGTGGGACTCTCGATTGAGGTATTTCATGCCGTCCGAATCGTTGCCAACCATGCCCGCCGATCCGGGTTTGCCGACCGTCACCCCGCCGTCGGGTAGTATGTTCTTTCGTCTGTTCGGCGTGCCGGCGATGATCGTCGGCGGTGTCGTTCTCCTGTTAATCGTCGGTCAACCCCTGTTGAACAAAGCGGGTAAGCTCCTTTTCGGCCGCGCGTGGGGTAGCGCCTCGCCGCAACAGTTTTTGCGCGATCTCGACGACTCCAACAATGAAGTCCGCTGGCGCGCCGCCAACGATCTGGCCCAAGTGCTATTGCGCGACGACGATCTCGCTTCCAACTGCGACTTTGCCCTCCAATTGACCCATCGCCTACGCCGCGCGATCGACCGCAGCGCTCCGTTCGAGAAAGCCCACGCCGATCTCTTTGCCAAGCTGTCGCCGTCGGAGGAGATGAGCGAACTGAAAAAACTTGATTCGGATCGCAATTATATTCTTTTGCTGACGCAGTGCCTCGGTCATTTCATGATCCCCGCCGGCTCGCCGATACTGGAAGAGTTAGCCGTTCAGCAGAGCGGACTGGATCCGCGCGCCTTGAACGCTCGACGGAGACAAGCTCTCTGGGCGCTGGCCAATCTCGGCGAGAACCTCAAGCGTTTCGACAACCTACCGATCGAGCGGCAAACGGCGGTCTTGGCACAATTGGAACCGACCGACGCCGAGGTCGAACGAATTAAAGAAAACAAAAGCACTCTCGATTATCTGAAAAACAGGCGAGCGGGCGAGCGGAGCGCGCTTGGCTTCGATCGCGTCCTGGAGACATGCGCCGACGCCGAGGATCCGTCGCTGCGCGGCTGGGCGGCGTTCGCCGCCAACTTCTGGAGCGGCACCCCGGCGGAGAACCAGCGCATCGAAAAAACCTTGCGCCGCCTGTGCGACGACTCGGGACGAGGCGAAGAAGACCTCGCCAAACTAGAGGGGGAGAACGCCGAACGCGACACGGGCAGCATCGTCAAGAAGCCCGGTTTCCGCGTGCAGGCCAACGCCGCAATCGCGCTGGCGCGCCACGGCTGGAAGGTCCGCATCTCCCTGTTGCAAACTCTGCTCGACGAAGAAGATTTGAAGACTATATTTGTCATTAAATCGAAGAACGGGACGACGGAGCAGCCAGATCGCGGAGTGATACTGGAGACGATGCTCAATGCCTTGAAGGCCGTCGCCGAGCTACACCGCCAAAATCCGCAATTCGATTTGTCCGCTCTACAACCGTATCTCGACAAACTCGCTCACCATCCCAACCCGGCCGTGCAAACGGAAGCCGGTCGCACCGTTCGCGCACTGAGCAATCCCTAACCGCTCGGCCGGTCGGCTCGTGTTGCCAATCGTGGCTCGTTTACCGGATTCTCACCCGCACTCAGGCGAAAGAGAGTAACGACTAGGACCAGCCGGAGGAAGTGATGATCGTTCGCAACCAAGCGCTTTCCAGCGCGCCGCATCCCGTCGTGCCTACGGAAGTCCTCGCTTTCGCGAGAGAACAAGGCGTCGAACCATACCTATCGCCATTGATCGAATGGACGCGGGAGGTTTATCCTTGTGCTACGCGATTTGAAGTGTTCGCCGAAGACGATCCGGAGATTGCCAACGACCGGCACATCGTTTTCGAGTTGGATGTGCCGCTCGATGTGGAGCAGTCGCTGGAGGCGGATCGGCGTTGGGGAGAGGGATGGATGCGGATCTATCCGTATCCACGAACCTGCATCTTTCGCTTGAGTGTAATTCCCCAGCCATGAATTTTCGCGACTATCTCACTCTGGCAAGCAATCTCCAGGGCGGTGCGACGGAAGCGGAGTGGCGTTCGGCGATTAGCCGCGCCTACTACGCCTCCTTCCATATGGCACGCTTGTTGTTG
This sequence comes from Planctomycetota bacterium, assembly GCA_021781415.1. GTDB lineage: Bacteria > Planctomycetota > Planctomycetia > Gemmatales > Gemmataceae > JAJPHU01. The sequence continues at coordinate 8,747 of JAJXWW010000191.1, read as the reverse complement.
CTCGACCTCGGCTTTCGCGTCCCCCATGCCGATCGCGCGCACGGCTATCTCTGGTTGCGACTCTCCAATTCGGGTCATTCCGAAACCGCGATCGCAGGCAGGCGCTTGAGCCAACTGCGCCGGGAGCGCAACTGGGCCGACTACGACGACCGCCGAGCCATTACTCGAAACTTCACTGTTCAAGGTGTGCAATGGGCAAGGGAGATCATCCAATCTCTCGACGCGGCGTCCATTGAGCCGGTGCGAACGCAGATCACCGATGTCATGAAGATCTACGAACGCGATGTTCTCAAGGATGTTACCTGGCATCCTTGAATGCAGCCTTTTGTGTCACGGTGATTTTCCCTTTATCACCATCGCGGCCTCGCGGTGCAGGGTTCGATAGGCGAGGCGGTCTTCCCACGATTCGTTGTCACGGTTTTCCTTGGAACGGGTCTCCTCCGATTTGGCGAGAGCCTGTTTCGCTTCTTCGGGGCGACCGAGACGCTGGGCTGCCAATGCCGCGAGCAGCCAATCGCGGGCTTGCGGCGCGGGATCGGAGACAGCGGTCAACTTCCGCGCGAGATTCAACGACTTCTCGAATTGTCCCGCCCGATACAGGAGCACGGCCAGGAGTCGCGCCCGGTCGGTCGATTGCGGCTGCTCCGTCGCCGAACGCTCGGCGCGGACCACAAGTGATTTCCAATTGCGCACCGCCCCTTCCGCTAAGGCACCAGTCCAGACGACGTGTTGAATCGTGGTCTCGTCCTTGCTTTCGCCGAAGCGTTGGACGATCCGCGCGCACCAGCGGCGATAGTTGACGTCGTCGCCGTTGGCCAACAGAGTCCGCGCGTACTGACACCAAACGACGGCGTCCTCTTCACCCAGATGGATTGCTTTGGCGAAATCGGCGGCGGCTTTGATCCACATGCCGCGCCGGGCCTCGATTCGACCGCGCGCCGTCCACAGCGCGGCCCGGTCGCCTTGGCGTTCGATGGCCTTGGTGTATCCGGCGATCGCCTCATCCCATTTCCCCATTGCCGCTTCGACTTCGCCTTGTCCGGCCCAAAGTTCCCAACGTCCCGCATCGCTCGCCAATGCTTTTTGATAATCGGTTCGCGCTGCCTCCCAGTATTTCAATGCGGCGTTGGCGCGAGCGCGACGGGCATACAAATCGGACGTGGGCTGGGCACTTATCAGATAATGGAGATGGAGTAAGTCTCCTTTCCATAGCTTTCGTTTTTCACATTCCGCTTCGCCGCCGGTGTGCCACGATCGTGCGCGCTCCGCCGACGGAGAAAAATCCTTGACGTGCTTCGTTCGCGCCTCTTGCCACTCCTTGGCTAGTTCGGCGCGGTCGAGCGGCGAGACGGAACCATCGTCTGCCATTCGCACGGCGGTCAACACTTCTGCGATCCGTTTCAGTTCGGGAATGGACCGCTCGTCGGATTTGAAAAAAAGGTGCATGGATGCCGACTGGTCGCCGGTTGCTCCGACCGATGCGGTCAAATGGCCGTCTCGTCCAAGCGAGACGGTGCGTATCGCCGCTTGCTCCGCATCGATCTTCACGAGCGGTCCAATGGGTTCGCCACTGGCCGCGTCCCACACGCGCAGACCATCGGCGGCAACTGTGACGATTCGCTTACCATCCTCGCTAAAGGCGGCAAGCGAGAGGGCGGTGCGATGCCGAATCGGCGAACCGATCGATTTGCCGTTGCTCGTATCCCACACCCGCGCTCTCCGGTCGTCGCCGACCGTGACGAAACGGGCGGAGTCGGGGCTGAAGGCGGCGTACAAAACGGGGATGCCGGAGACGATGGCTGCGGCGATTTCACGCCCCGCATTCGCTTCCCACACGCGCGCCGCGCCGTCCTCGCCGGAAGTAACGAGAAGCCGACCGTTGGGACTGAATCCGAGGTGGCGGATCGGCTTGCCGTGCCCCCAAATGGGACCAATCGCCTCCGCGTTGTCCGCGTCCCACAAGCGCAGTCCGCCCTCGACATCCAGCGTCAGCATTCGTTTGCCATCGGAAAGAAAGAGCGCGCGAAGCAGATCACTTTTATGCTCCATAGGCTCTCCAATTAGCGCACTTTTCTCCACGTCCCACAAGCGTGCCTTGCCGTCTTGGCACGCCGTCAGCACGCGGCGGCCGTCGGGGCTGAAACTGGCTTCCAGGACCGAACGCGCATGGATCAGGGGCTGGCCGAGAAGCTCTCCCGTCGCGGTCTGCCAAACGCGAACGTGTCCCTCCAGCTCATCGCCGTTGCGAATGTGGCCGACCGTCAACACGCGCTTGCCGTCGCTGCTGAAGGCGGCAGCAGTCACGCGATTCGGATGCGGCAGCGTGCCTCCCACCGCCTCGTTCGTCGTTGTGTCGTAGATGCGCACCGATGTCTCGGTCGCCCGCAGAACGCGCTTGCCGTCGGGGCTGAGTATAGCCAAATCGGACGATGCCGAACGAGACGACCTCGGATTCGCCGAGAGAGTTTCGCTGCGAGTCAGATCCCACCAACGGACTGCGCGACCGTCGAACGTCAATAAGCGATCTCCCATCGGCGCAAAAGCGGCATAACGAATCGAGTCCCCGTGCCACAGGGGAACGAGGGCGTCTCGTCCGGTTCGATAGTCCCACCCCCGCGCCGCGCCATCGGCACCGAGCGTCCACAGGTGGCGTCCATCGGGACTGAAAATCGCATCGTTTATCGTCTCGTCGAGGCGCAGGCGCGTTCCCACGGGCACCTCGTTTCGAGTATCCCACACGCGCGCCGATTCGTCGTCGAAGGTCAACAGCAATCTCCCGTCGGGTCCAAACGAGACTCCGCGCAACTTGGTCCCGTGTGTAAGCGTCGGCGTCAACGGTTCGCCGGTCTTCGCGTTCCACACGCGGGCGGTTCCACGCGCTCCAGCAGTCGCCACTTTTTCGCCGTCGGGACTGAATCTTGCTTCTACGACTTCCGAGTCGTGAACGAGCGAGACGCCGATCTGTTTGCCACTGCCGATGTCCCAAATGCGCGCGCAACGATCTTGACAGACCGCCAAGATCGACTTCCCATCGGGACTAAATGCGGCGACAACGGGTCGTAGATCGCTGCCGAGCGGCTCCGCGCGAGTCGGTTCGACCGTGGCCGCGTTGTAGGTACGCAATTCGACTTCGGTAGCGCCCATCGCTCCCATGGGAGCTTTATCGGTGACGACCAGAAAGCGTTTGCCGTCCGGACTGAAGGCCAAGCCGACAACCGGACCCATCATCTGCACGGCATCCGCCACCTCCTTGCTCGATTCGACATCCCAAACATGCAGCATTCCGTCCGCAGTTGTCGTCGCAACCTGCTTCCCGTCGGGGCCGATCGCGGCGTGCGCGACGGCCTCCGGATGGGCCATCGCTTCGCCGATGCGTTTGCCGGTCTGCGTGTCCCATACCTCCGTCGCGCCGTTGAGTCCGACCGTTAACGCGCGCTTCCCATCGCGGCTGAGTTGCGCGAGCTTCCACGGCTTCTCATTCGTCCACAACTGCACGGGACGCGGACACAAAGCCAGTACCGCCGACAGGCGCAGCCGATGGGCCGCCGTTGGTAGGCCCTGCTTGTCGGCCAAGCGCAATGCCGATACGAACGAGGGTAGCGAACCCGATAAATCGCCCGAATCCATGCGCCTCACCCCGTTGGCGACATGCATCTCGATCAGATGCCCCGTCGTCTCCTTGAGTTGTCCGCGCGACGCCTTGCTCTCGCCTTCCGCCGATTGCCGTAGTTCCTCGGCGAGGCTTCGGGCCTGGAACTGCTTGTCGCGCTCGGTCTTGGCGGCGAGGGCGTCCTTCTCGGCTTCTCGAAGACGCGCCTGAAACTCTTTCTCTCGATTAGACCATTTTAGCTCTTGAATGTCGTTGTCTCGCTTGTGCTTTCGCTCTTCCTCGATTTCGTTGGCGCGTAGGGTCGATTGAAGTTTCGCCGCCGCCTGTTCCGCCTTAAACTCCGAGTTCTCCGCTTCCACTCGGGCCGCTTGGGCCTGTCTCCGCGCATGAAGGAGTGCCGCGCTGCCGACAGTTGCGAGAAGCAAACAGAGAACGGACAACCCGGCCGCGAGACGGTTCGCTCGTCCCCATTGCATCAGCCGTGCCACGAAGTCGCGCGCGCGCCTCGGTTCCTCCTCCCCGCAGATGGGACAATGAGGCGTCGCGGTGGCGGGCAAACCTTCGAACACGGAAGGATCCCAGATGTGACCGCGCGGGCAGATGGCTTTTTGCGACATGACGCAGCTCCATGATTTTGAGAATGTGTGCCGCTTGCGCGATTATCGCAGAGCGATGTCGCCAGTCAAGCATTTGTTGGAGGAATTCACTGCATGGCAACGAGGGCCTTTCGTCGTGTCGTCGAAAATCGCATCGACCCAGTCGGATCCGCCGAAACAATGGAAATTCCGTTCTTCAAACATTGGGAGAGAGCGGTCGAGTAACCTTGCTGGCCACGACTGCTTGCCGAGAAGGCTCAACTTTGCAAGAATCCCGATACAATCAGACTTGGGCCTCACGGCGGTGATTCGCTGAATCGAGAGGAATTGCGATGAAGTTTTATGAAATGACCTATCCGCAACTACGCGACCTGCCGCGCGATCGAATCGTCGTGGTCGCGCCGATAGCCGCTTGCGAACAGCACAGCCATCATCTGCCGACCATCACCGATACGGTCCTCGTCACTGGCGTCGCCGAGGGGGTCGAGCGCACCTTGCCGGAGCAAGTGTTGTTGCTGCCGACCTTGTGGCTCGGCGCGTCGGCACATCATCTGCGCTTTGGAGCCACGCTGTCGGCGGAAGTCGATACGCACGTCGAAATGCTGTGCGACATGCTGACGCCGCTGCTCGAGGACGGATACGAACGGCTGTTGCTCCTGAACGGCCACGGCGGCAATATCGATACGATGCAGATGGCGCTGCGTCATCTCCAACCGCTCTTCCGCGGCCACATCCTTTGCGCGGCCTCGTATTGGGACTTGGCCGAGAAGGAGTTGGCCGCCTTGGCCGAGGGACCGCGAAAAAAGATGGGGCACGCCTGCGAGTTTGAAACTTCGATGATGCTGGCTTTACGGCCCGACTTGGTGCGTCGAGAGGCTGTCCGCGACGATCCGCCGCGCGAGAATCCGATCCTGCGCGGCCTCTTTCTCGCCGACGATATGATGCAGAAGACGGATCACGGCTGCGTCGGCTACCCGGAGCTGGCCAGCGCCGACAAGGGGCGAGCCTTCCTCATCGCGGCGATCGACCGCGCGGTGGAAGTGATCCAGGCGCTCTTGGCGCGTCCGTTGCCGACCTGACGACTCGTTTCAACCCGCAAGCGTTAGGCGACTCGAACCGCGCGAGTAATCGGATGAAGCGACTTTTAGTATGGGATATAAAGAGTTTTCGCCGCGATCTCTTCGCCGCGCTGACGGTGTCCGCCGTCGCCGTTCCGCAAGAGATGGCCTACGCTCAGATTGCCGGGCTGCCGCCGAAGTACGGACTCTACACCGGCTTCGTTGTCACCGCGTTGGCTTCGCTATTCGGTTCGTCCGCCCACCTCATTAGCGGACCCACCAACGCGCTCTCTCTCGTTTTGTTCGGAGCGCTGGCCTCGCTTCCACTCGTCGCCGACGTGCCCGTTTCCACGCAGATGCTTCAAGGGATGTATCTGCTCGTCTTTCTCGTGGGATTGATTCAATTGCTCATTGCCCTCTTCAAACTCGGCGATCTGACGTGCTACGTCTCCGAGTCGGTGCTACTCGGTTTCATGGCGGGAGCGGGAGTCCTCATCGCTTTGGGGCAAATCCCCAACGTCTTGGGCCTCCATGCTCTGGGCGATGCGTCGCCGTCCCTGCTGCATCGCCTGTGGTTCTCGCTGCGCGACGGGGGGGCAATCGACCGTCCCTCTGCCTATCTTGGCATGGGGACTCTGTTGGTACTCCTGCCGCTGCGCCGTTTCAAACGCTGGCTCGGAGCGCCGTTTCCGGATCTGTTGGTGGCATTAGTCCTGGCCACGATCGTGGCACCTTTGATCGGTTGGCAACCTACGAACGACACTCTGGCCGTAGAGCGAGGTTTACCCGCGCCGGTGCTGCCGCCGGTTTGGCGGCTCGATTGGATACGTTCGCTCGGCGGCAGTGCAACGACGATTGCCGTCCTCGGCCTGCTCGAAGCGGTGGCCGTCGCCAAGTCGATTGCCGCGCGCACGCGCCAACCTCTCGATTTCAACCGCGAATGTTTGGCTCAAGGCATTGCCAATCTGACCGGAGCATTCTTCCAGTGCATGCCCGGCTCCGGCTCGCTGACGCGCTCGAATCTCAACTATCAGGCCGGGGCCGTCAGTCGATGGGCCGGCGTCATGGCCGCTCTCGTCGTCGCCGCCGCACTGCTCGTCTTGGCTCCGCTCGCCCGCCATGTACCCAAACCCGCTTTGGCCGCCCTGCTCATCGTCACCGGCTATCGCCTTATCGATCGCTCGCGGCTTCTCTATTGCCTCCGCGCCACGCGCTTCGACGCTGTCATCGCCCTCGGAACCGCCGCCGCCGCCGTGTTCCTCAGCATCGAATTATCGATCTTAATTGGCGTATGTATCTCCTTCCTTCTCTTCGTTCCGCGGGCCGCGCGCTTGCAGGTTACGGAACTGGTCGTCGCCGCCGAGCGCGTGGTACGCGAACGGCAACCCAACGATCCCGAATGCAAGCGTTTGGCGATCTTCGGCTTGGAAGGCGAGTTGTTCTTCGGTGCCTCGCCTCTGTTGGCCGACTTTCTCGACACGCTGCGGCAGCGCGTCAAAGCCGGAGCGCGCGTCCTGATCCTCCGCCTCAAGCGCACGCGCAATCCGGACATGGTATGTCTGGAAATGTTGCAACAATTCCTCGAAGAAATGCAGGATCGCCGCGTACCCGTCCTCTTGTGCGGCATCCGTCCCGATTTCGAACAAGCGCTGCGCAACCTGCGCTTTCACCATTGGCTGCCGCGCGAGTCGGTCTTTCTCGAAGACGCCGCCGCAGGTTCTTCGACCCTACGAGCCGTTCGACGCGCCTACGAAATACTCGGCGACGATCGCTGCGACACCTGCCCGCGCCGCAAGGAAGAACACAAACAAGATTGGTATTATATGATTTAAGGGAGCAGGCACCCGACTTCTTGAAGAGGATAAACGCGAAACAGCCGATTCGCCCGTAAGAGCGAATCGGCTGCTTTCGTCTTCAGTCGAATTGCACGGTTTACCCGTGGCAATTAGTTGCCCCAGTAAGACGGCGCGGCCATCATTTGCGGCTGCATGCGAACCGGAGCGGGGGTGTTGGCGGCGGGGGTGTAACCGACCGAACGGAACGTCGCGTTCTGAATGTTCCGATTGCCGACTGCCTTCGAGGTCGGAATGGCCGGCAGCGGTTCGGGGGAGACGATCGGGTTGGCGTTGGTTGTGGCCGGAGCATTCGGAGCCGGTTCGCTCGGCGGCAGCGAGCCGAGGCAAGAGCCGTCGCCGCAACCGAGATTACCCATGAACGGCACTCCGCACGCGCCGTTGGCGCAGCCGCCGTTGCCGCCGTAGCCGCATCCGCTGGGGCCGAACGGGCAGCAGCCGTCGCAGAAGACGGTTCCGGAGCAAACCGGACTGAAGGCGTTGTACTGGCGGACGCAGAACTTCGCGCCGCAGCTGCAACAGCCGTGATGATAGAAGAGGCCGAAGGTGTGTCCGGCGAACGACGGTGCCGAGACGAACGCGGAAACGACCAAGGCCAAAGCGGCGGACGGAAGCAATTTTTTCATGGTGGTGGGTCCGTGAGTTTGCCACGGGAGGAGCCGGACAACATCCCTGATGGAGGGCATCCTCCCTGATTCCGTCCAAGTATACCCGCGCCGAAGCGACCAAGACTTAAATGCGGGGCTTTTTTGCACTCCATCCCGTTCGCGGTTCGCCGCGCCACGGGCAAATCGCACGCAATCGACACGATGCTCCCAATCGTGGAGTGAAATCGCTTCGAGCGCGAAATTCGACGAGAAAAGCTCAAGTTGCTGGTGAGGGAGTCCACGAAGGGACGGCATCGAGATCGAGTGAGGCCCAGTCGCTCCGCCGCCATTTCTCGACGGCGACGGCAGCCATCGCCGCATTGTCGGTGCAGAGCGACAGCGGTGGGATAAATAGCTCGGCTCCCTCGTCGCACGCCATCGCTTCGAGCGCGCTGCGCAAGCAACCGTTCGCGGCCACCCCGCCGCCGACGGCGAGTCGCTTCAATCCCGTTCGCCGTAACGCCTGGCGCGATTTGGCGACGAGGACATCGACGACGGCCTTTTGAAAGCTGGCGGCGAGATCGGCGCGTCGCTGACTGGGTGTGGGTGGTTCGGGGCGCGGCTGGCTCTGTCCCACCAGCGCGTACAGCACCGCCGTCTTCAACCCGCTGAAACTGAAATCGAGCCGGTCGTCGTGCAAGAACGAGCGCGGCAACTTCACGGCATCCGCCTGGCCTTCCGCCGCCTCACGCTCCACCGCCGGCCCGCCTGGAAACCCCAGCCCGAGCAGACTGGCCACCTTATCGAACGCCTCGCCGGCCGCATCGTCGAGCGTCCCGCCGAGCAGGTCAAACCGCAACGCATCGCGGCAATGAAACAGAACCGTATGCCCGCCACTGACCACCAAGCCAACGCATGGGAAAATGTCGCGCTCCGCCGCAAGCCGCGCCGCATAGATGTGGCTCTCGATGTGATTGACCGCGATCAACGGCACATCCAAAACCAGCGCCAACATCTTGGCTGCGCTGACACCGACCAAGAGC
>JAJXWW010000091.1 GCA_021781415.1 Planctomycetota bacterium | reverse complement strand
ACAATCGGCGGGACCGTGGGATTGACCATGATGTCTGGATCGTCGATCACCAACGGCACGGGAGTTGAGACCTTTGTCTCATTACCGGGAATTAACGGCATGGGTAGCGGCGGCATTACCAATGTTGCCGGCGGTCTCTTCGACATCAACTCTACCACGGGCACAACAATCGGCGTACCGTTCACCAACGAAGGCAATTTGAATGTATTGGCCGGATCGTCCTTGACGCTGACCTCGCCACCCATGTCGGGGACTCCCACGATAGATTTGGATGGCACGATTGGGTTGGACGGCTTTTTGTATTTGAATAGTACGGCGTCCTCCGATTCCGGGTTCATTCTCAATCATCAAGCGGGATGGTTCGACGTAGGCATTAGCCCCGGTATGACCGGCACGTTGATCGTTCCGACGGGCGTGACGGACACGGTGGAGGGCAACCTGGATATTACCAGTGTTGGGCTGCTCACGGGCGGTGGCCTGGTGTCAAACACGAGCGGTCGTCTGGAATTGGACTTTGGCAGCAGCACCGCCGGATTGGGCTACTACGTTCAAGGCAACTCTGGAACGCTCGCCGAACAAGTTGTAATGGGTACGAACGCCGTGTTAAGGGTCACGGGAACAGCCACTTTGTCGGGTACGCTCGTTTTATTGGATTACGTCCCCGTCGTGGGCGATTCCTTCGTTGTCGTGGAGACTGGCGAGGGGCTTTACGATCACTTTGACACGGTTCCAGACGGCATGGTGGAAACCAATTCGACCTACGATGCCAGTGTGACGCAAGTGAAACCGCCCGCCGGTTCTTGAAATCTTGGGTGGATCTATTCGATCGTCGTCGATCACCCCTATAACGTCTTCGATTTCACCGTCACACTCTGCCGCGATGGGTCGGCCACGTTCCTGGCCATTCATCTTATGAGCCGGGAGCGTTAGCGACGGAGGCTTCGCCGTCGCTTGCCTCGCCGTCGCTAACGCTTCCGGCTCAGAAGAAACGGATGCCTCGCCGTCGCTTACGCTTCCGGCTCATAAGATGAAGGATATGACACCGAGCCGCGAACAACTCGAACAGTGGGACCGCGAACACGTTTGGCACCCCTTTACACCGATGCAGGCGTATGCCGCCGAGAAGCCGCTTATCATCGCCGAGGCGCGGGGCTGCTTCCTCGTCGATCTCGATGGCCGCGAGTATCTCGACGGCGTCTCCTCGCTGTGGTGCAACGTCCACGGCCACCGCGTGCCACAACTCGATGATGCGCTGCGCCAGCAACTCGACGCCGTGGCGCACAGTACCCTGTTGGGGCTAAGCAACGTGCCGGCGATTCGGCTCGCACGGCGTCTCGTCGAACTGGCTCCGCCGGGACTGAATCACGTCTTCTACTCCGACGACGGCGCGACGGCGGTTGAAGTGGCGCTGAAAATGGCTTTCCAATACTGGAGGCAATGCCCGTCTCCGCGTCCGGAGAAGACGCGCTATCTGGCGTTGACTCGGGCCTATCACGGCGACACGCTCGGCGATGTCAGCGTCGGCGACATCGATCGCTTTCACGGTCTGTTTCATCCTCTTTTATTCCCCACCGTGCGCGCTGCCGCGCCGTACTGTTATCGTTGCCCGCTGGAGTTGGAGCGCTCGTCCTGTAAGATGGACTGCGCCGAGGAAGCGGCGGAGTTGATCGGACGACACGCCGAGACGTTGGCGGCAGTGGCGATCGAGCCATTGGTGCAGGGGGCGGCGGGGATGATCGTTGCTCCAGAGGGGTATCTGCGCCGAGTGCGCGAGGCGACGCAGCGGCACAACGTCTTGCTCATCGCCGACGAAGTGGCGGTCGGCTTCGGACGCACCGGGACGATGTTCGCATGCACACAAGAAGAAGTAGCGCCGGATTTCTTGTGCTTGGCCAAGGGGTTGACCGGCGGCTATCTTCCTCTGGCGGCGACTTTAACGACCGATGAAGTCTACAATGCGTTTCTCGGTCCTCCGTCGGCGGGGCGGACCTTTTATCACGGCCACACCTATACCGGCAATCCGCTCGGCGCGGCCGTCGCCGTCGCCAACCTCGAGTTGCTTCAATCGCCCTCTGGATTGTCCTCTGTGCCGGAGAAGATCGAAAGGCTGCGCGGCCATCTGGAGCGCTTGCGCGACTTTGCCATCGTCGGCGACATTCGGCAAAAGGGCATGATGGCCGGCGTCGAACTGGTGAAGGACCGCAACACCAAGGAACCCTTCCCGCCCGAACAGCGTATGGGAGCGAGGGTCTGTGGGCTGGCGCGCGAGCGGGGAGTGCTGTTGCGTCCCTTGGGCGATACGATCGTCGTCATGCCTCCGTTAGCCATCGATCTCCCCCTGATCGACCGCCTCGGCCAGGTACTCCACGAGAGCATCGAGCGATCGATTTCGTAGAGATGATTTACCCATGCACGGCTTATTTATCACGGCGACCGACACGGGGGCAGGTAAGACGTTTGTGACTGCCCGTATCGCGCGGCAATGGCGGCGTGAGGGACGCGCGTTCCGGGTATGCAAACCCGTGGCCACGGGAGCCATCCACGGAGTCGGCGAAGACACGCGCTTGCTCGCCGAGGCATCGGGCGAAGCGGATTTGCAGGCGATCACGCCGTACACTTTCGAGGAACCCGCCGCGCCGCCGGTGGCAGCTCGAAGGGAAGGCGTCTCGTTGTGTTTGACGGATTTGGCCGAGGCCGTGCGTCGTCGTGCCGCGGAGGGACATGCCGTTCTCGTCGAAGGTGTCGGCGGTTTGCTGTGCCCGCTGACGGAGAGAGTGACGGTGGCCGATCTCGCCGTCGAACTGGCACTTCCACTGATTATCGTCGCGCGCCGATCGCTGGGCACGCTCAATCATACGCTGTTGACCGTGGAGGCTGCCCAACGGCGCGGGCTGCACATCGCCGGTCTGGTCGTCACCGCCACGACGCCCGTTCGCGGAGTAGCCGAGGAAACCGTCGTCGAGGAACTACGCCATCGACTCGCCGTCCCGATCTTGGCCGTTCTGCCGCATCGAAGCAATTTACAAGACGATACAGATATGCAATGGGTCGATTGGTGGAGCGTTTGCTCGGAGAAGGGGCCGATTTCGTCCCGATCCGAGGAATGAAGGGCGACGAAGGCCGTCGTCATCCATTCCCCAGATGGGGACGAGGAAGCCACGATTGTTTTGCAGGAACGCCATCGTCCGCTTGTTACTTCAACTCGACCGACCAGTAGGCGTTGTCCAAGAAGGTCTTCCACGATTGATACTTGGTGTGCGTCATCTTGAGATTGAGCAACGGACTACGCTTGGGTTTCTCCGGTTTGCGAATGAGGTGCATGTGCGCCTCTTTCGGCGTTCGGCCTCCTTTGCGGACGTTGCAGTTCACACAGGCACAGACGATGTTTTCCCAACTGCTGACACCGCCCTGACTGCGCGGGACGATGTGGTCGAGGCTCAGTTCCGAGGTCGGGAACTTTTTGCCGCAATACTGGCACTGATTGTTGTCGCGCGCAAAAATGTTGCGGCGATTGAATTTGACCGCCTGCTTGGGAAGGCGGTCGTAGTCCATCAAGCGAATGACGCGCGGCACTTGAATCTCGGTGTTGACCGTGCGCAGCCAGTCGTCGTCGGCTTGGCGGAAATGGCGCGCGCGATACTCGCTGACTTCGCGCCAGGACTCGAAATCGTAGGTCAAGAACTGACCGTCTTCGAGGCTAACCACTTCGGCAAGGTTCTTACACAGCAGACAAAAGGCCCGCCGAACGGAGATAATGTGTATGGCCATGAACAACTTGTTCAGAACCAAGACACTAGCGTCCAAGGCGGAACTGGAACTGGAGTACATAAGGCTCCCTTTCTCGCGGTGCCGCGCCGGATCGACTCCTCGCTCGTTCCCGGCGCAATCTACAAGTATCGAGGCGCGGGAGAGGAATCGGGTTCGTATTTTCTCTATACTATCAGGCTAATGGACGATTGGGCAAGAACAGCCCGTCTCCTGGGAGCGAGGGAACGATGAATTTTTGTTGAAAATCTGTGGGGCGAGGGAACAGTCGATGGCCGAGCCGTCCCGTTCGGAAGCAAGCGCGCGTGTGGATGAAGAGCGTTTGGCACACGCGCTGATCAGTCGCGGTCTGTTGACGCGCGAGGAAGTGCAGAGCTGCCGCGCCGGTTCCGAATCGGGACCGGAATCGCTCTTGGCGCGCCTGGTGGCATCGGGCGGATTGACGCCCCATCAAGCCCAGCGCGCCGGCAAGGAATTGGAGACGCTGCTGGGCCAACAGATACCCGGCTACCAACTATTGGAAAAGCTCGGCCAAGGCGCGATGGGCACCGTCTACAAAGCGCGGCAGTTGAGCATGAATCGCCTCGTCGCCGTCAAGGTCTTGCATCCGCGCTGGGCCGCCAACCCCGACTTACTCCAACGGCTCACGCGAGAAGCGCACTTGGCCGCGCGCCTCAGCCACAACAACATGATCCAGGCGATCGACGTGGGTTCCGCCGGGCCGTTGCACTATTTCGTCATGGAACTGGTCGAGGGATTGACGTTGCGCGAGATTCTGGAGAAGGGGAAAATCTACGAAGAGCGCGAGGCCGTCGAGATCGTCTTGCAGATCGCTCAAGCGCTGCAACACGCCCATCGCCGCGGTCTGATTCACCGCGACGTGAAGCCGGCCAATATCGTGCTGACCTCCGACGGCATCGCCAAACTCGCCGATCTGGGCATGGCGCGCGAGACCGACGATGCCGTGTTGGCGCGGCGCGAGAAAGGGTTGGCCATCGGCACGCCCTATTACATGGCCCCGGAACAGATTCGAGGCCGCGAAAACATCGACGGCCGCGCCGATTTGTACGCCCTCGGCGCAACGCTGTATCACCTCGTCGCCGGACATCCACCGTTCCCCTATCCCGAAGTCGATCGCGTCTTGCAGGCGCATCTGGAAGAAGAATTGACGCCGCCGGATCACATCAATCAAAAGCTGTCGTCGGGTTTGGGCGAAGTCGTCGAGTTCGTCATGAACAAAGACCGCCGCCGCCGCTACCGCAACGCCGACGATCTGATCATCGATCTGGAATGTCTGCTTACCGGCGACGCGCCGAAACTGGCGCGGCAGCAGATGCAAGCGGCAACGCTGGCCGGACTGAGCGAGGGGGAAGCGGACGAAGAAGAGGTAGCATTGCACCCATCGGGTCCGCCTCACGCTTGGGTGTGGATCGCCGTTCTCGGCGGCCTGCTGGCGTTGAGTTTCCTCGTCAACCTCATCCTCATGGCGCGGCACCGATAGGTGCGAGGGCGTATTCACTCTGGGAACCGTTGGAGCGACCGTGGCCCATCTCCCCTTCTCGCCGAGAAAACGGCGGACTCGGCAGCATGTGATCGCCGCCCAAAGCGTTAACTATGTCGAACGCTTCATCGTCGACGAGGGGCATGTGGCCCAGCGCCAAGAAAGCGACTACGGTTACGATCTCTTCTTAATCACATACGATGAACGAGGATATGTCGAGCCGGGAGGTGTATACTTACAACTGAAGGCTTCCGAGAATCTAGCGCGTTCGGGTACCGATTGGTGCTACGATGTGGACGTGCGCGACTACAACCTTTGGATGGCGGAATTGATGCCCGTTCTCTTGATTCTGTTCGATGCTTCTCGACGAAAAGCGTATTGGCTGGACTTCCAGCACTATTTCGTCGAGTTTCCGAACCGGAGGCCGAAATGGGGAGCGAAGACCGTTCGCGTTCGGATTCCCGATCGTCAGTCCCTGAATCATCGCAGCATTCGACGGATGCGGGCCGACAAAGAGAACTACATGATTCAATTGAAGGGAGGAGCGCGGCATGATTGAAGTGACTTACGGCCAACTGGATGAAGTTCTTCGTTCGCTGGGGTTTTCCGTGCGACTCCTCGAAGAGAAAGGAAGAGTCTACGAACACGGTCAGACGGGCGCGTTGATCGCCTTCCCCAATCGGAGACTGACATCTTCCGTACTTCCTCGCCACCTCAGCGCGACTCAAGCAACCCTCGACGTATTTGGCATCGCCACGCCGTTGGAGTTCACGACGAGCCTGCAAAAGGCAAGCTAACCCCGATCCCGCGTTCGAGCTATCATCATATTATGCGATCCCTTATAAGGCAAATACATGGGAAACCTCTTGCTTGTGCTACGTTCGCTGTCGTTATTCGTCGTGGCCGGGGTGTGCGAGATCGGCGGCGGATGGTTGGTCTGGAAGTGGCTGCGCGATAGCCGACCGACTTGGTGGGGATTGGCCGGCGGCATCGTCCTCGTCCTCTACGGTATCATTCCCACTCTGCAAACGGCGCATTTTGGCCGCGTCTATGCTGTGTACGGAGGCTTCTTCATAGTCTTGTCGCTGTTGTGGGGCTGGTGCTTCGACGGCAATCGGCCCGACCGCGCCGATGTCGTTGGCGCAGCCGTCGCACTGGTCGGCGTCTGCTTGATGATGTATTGGCCGCGCGCCGGGGAGTAGAGATGAACGCGACCGATTCGATGCGATTGATCCTCGCCAGTGCCTCGCCGGCCCGGCGCGAGTTGTTGGAACGCTTGGGCTATCCTTTCGAGGTGATGCCCACCCATATCGAGGAACCGGAGAGTGGCTTTGCCGACCCGCGCTCGTTCGTGCAGACCGTGGCCTGGCTGAAGGCCGCCGCCGCCGCGTCGCGGATCGAAGACGGGATCATTCTCGCCGCCGACACCATCGGCTGGATCGACGGTCGTCCCATTCTGAAGCCTGCCGATGAGGCCGACGCGCGCCGCATTCTCCGCGAAATGGCCGGACGCGAACACGAACTATGGACCGGCGTGGTCTTGTGGCGTCGTCCCGACGATTTGCAGATCGTCTGGCAAGAGCGAACCCTCGTCGCCTTTGCCCCATTGACCGAGGAGGAATTGAACGTGTATCTCGCCACGCGCTCGTGGCGCGACCATTCGGGAGCCTACGCCATTCAGGAATCGGGCGATCCGTATGTGCGCGTGGTGAGTGGCAGCACAACGAATGTAATCGGTTTGCCGCTCGAATCGCTGGCCGAACGGCTGCCGTTGGCCGAACGAACGGGGCAGAGCTTGCCGAAAGTCCTATGATGAGAGGGAGCGCGCGTCGCAACGGCGGGGACGCGCGGAAGCACCGACACATGGGGTCACGATGGCGGGACACACGGCGAAGTTGGCACTCGAAGACGGCACGATTTACACGGGGCGCGGCTTCGGCGCGAAGGGCGAAACCTTCGGTGAAGTCGTCTTCAACACCAGTATGACCGGCTATCAAGAGGTTCTCACCGATCCGTCCTATACGGGACAGATTGTGGCCATGACCTATCCGTTAATCGGTAATTACGGCGTCAACGACGACGACCGCGAATCGTCCAAACCGCGGGTCCAAGGCTTCCTCGTCCGCGAATTGTCGCGCCTACCGAGCAACTTCCGCTCGCAGCGAACGCTCGACGATTACTTGAACGAACACAACATTCTCGGCATGGAAGGGATCGACACCCGCGCGCTCGTTCGCCGTCTGCGCGTGCGCGGCTCGATGAACGGCGTGCTGTCCTCTCTCGACCTCGAGAACGCCTCGCTCGTTCACAAAGCGCGCACCAGCCCGCACATCGTCGGACGCGACCTCGTGCGGGAAGTCGTGCCCTCAAAGCCCTTTACCTGGAGCGAAGGTTTCACGAATCCTTTCGTCTGCTATCTGCCGTCCCATCCGCCCACGCATCATGTCGTCGCGCTCGATTTCGGCATGAAGCAGAACATTCTGCGCTGTCTCGTTCAGGTTGGCTGCAAGGTGACGGTGCTGCCGGGCACATGCGGCGCGGACGACGTATTAGCCCTCAAACCGGACGGCATTTTCCTCTCCAACGGCCCCGGCGATCCCGAACCGTTGACCTATGCCATCGAGACGATTCAGCGCTTGGCCGGCAAGAAACCCCTATTCGGCATCTGCCTGGGACATCAACTGATCGGCCTGGCCTTGGGAGCCAAGACGTTCAAGCTGAAGTTCGGGCATCGTGGAGCCAATCAGCCGGTGCTGAATCAGCAGACCAATCGAGTCGAAATCACCACGCAGAATCACGGCTTCGCCGTGCAAACGGAGACATTGCCTTCCGATTTGGAACCCACGCACGTCAATCTGAACGATCGCACCCTGGAAGGCATGAGACACAAACGATTGCCGATCTTCAGCGTGCAATATCATCCCGAAGCCTCGGCTGGACCGCACGATAGCGGCTATTTGTTCGAGGAATTTCGCAAGATGATGGGATGAGGCCCCCTCTCTCGCGCTGAGAGAGGGGCCATGAGAGCGACGAGCGAATGGGAGTTAGAAATCGTCGCCCAGCGGCATGCCGTCGTTGCGCGTGATGGCCAAACGCAAGGTCTTCTCCGAGATTTTGGCGGTATGCGTGCGAACCGAGCCGTCGCACTGCAAGGTGCGGAACTCGGACGAACCGGGTAGGCCGAGTTTGGGCAGCGGTTTATCGGCGTCGTAGGGAATGTCTTCCGGTTTGGTCCACGGCACCGCGCTCGATGCCTCGACGATCATGATGGTGTTCGACGTGCCATCGGGGAATTCGGCCGGGAAACGAAGCCCCCTCTTGCCCTCGAAAAAGCATCCTTTGCCGACGAAGCCTTGGTAATAGGTCCGGTGTTCCTCAATGCTCTTGGCATCCTGCCGAGGCGAGCGATAGACATCCGGCATCTTCGCCAACAACTTCTTGTTGTGATCGCTATCCCACGGTTCGTTGAGGTGAAACTGTTTGTAGAGTTCGTTTTGATCGAGATAGGGTAAAAGCATCACGCGCCAACTCAGCAGCGCTTTGCCGTTTTTGTCGTAGACGGCCTGCGCCGGGAGGCGACCGTACACATCGTTGTAGTTGATTGTGGCGATGGCGATTCGTCGAAGACGGAAGCCCTCTTCATTGCGCCGGTTGGAAGCGAGCATGAGATTCACCGTGTCCACCAGCGCCGATCCCACGCGGACTGGATCGACCTCGATGAGCGCCGCCGCGCGCAGCTCCTTGCCCCGTTGTTCGATGCGCGCCGCATTCAACGGTTTCTCGAACCGTTCGAGCAAGTACAACACATTCTGAATGTCTTTCTCTTTTTTAAGAGCGACGATAGCGCCTTTCAGTCCGACGCGAAGCAGCGTTAAACCCGTCTGCCCCGGTTGGATCGCTTCCTTGGCTTCCTTCTCGGCGTCGAAATGCAGCGCGGCATCGACGCGTACATCCTTGCCGAGATCGACCGTCGCGGTGCCCCACTCGGCTTGCAGCAACGGACGAAACGGCTCGACTTCGCCCGGTAATTTGTCGCCGACGGCATCCATGAACGTCTTGACGTTGAATCCGAGAGTCATCGCGTGTCGGCCCGCCGCCAAGCGCAGCGTCGGGGCGAGGCGTCCTTCGCGCTCCGGCTGGGGATGGTCGATCAGGCCGCGCACATCGTTGAATTTGGCGAGGACGAACGACCGCTTGTCGAGGGGATAGAAAGCCCAATCGTTCTCGTTGGCAGCGTAAAAAGTCTGACCTTTATATTCGTGTTTTTTCCTCGCTTTGTTCGCCGCCAACATCTTGGCCAGATCGTAGGGTTCGACCGTGCGGCCGAAGAATACCGGTTCGCCTCCGCCCGGCGGCGGATCGAGCAACACCATCGTCATGCGTTCCATTCGTTCCAGCGGCAGCCCGATGTATTTCTGAAACTGTTCGAGTATAAATACGATCTCTTTTGGGTGTTTGTCGCGCAGCGACTTGGAGAATTCTTTCGACCAGACGTCGGCGGTCCGAAGCGAGACCGCGAACAAGGCGTCGCTAGGGATCTTGGCCAAATCGGTCGGCAGCGCCTTCTCTTTGGGTGCCTCGTCCGCCGTCAGAAGGGCCGCCGCCAACGAGGCGGTCAAGACGGCAACGAATCCGCCGACTCGCCATCGTTTCCACTCGCGCAAGAATCTCATCGCTGGTCTCCCTGGAGATGGGGTATCGAAACCTCTCGTTCCGCGCTACGAATGGATTTTATCCAAGCCCGAAGCATAAGCGAAGAAAAATCGCGCCCATGCTTCGGGCCTCCCCCGGCGAACCGGCAGCGTAAGCTGCCGGGTGTTGCCCCTTGCCGCGTCGTGCTTTGACCCGGCGGCTCACGCCGCCGGTTCGCCTTGGCGCGTGGTGCTTTGACCCGGCGGCTCACGCCGCCGGTTCGCCTTGGCGCGTGGTGCTTTGACCCGGCGGCTCACGCCGCCGGTTCG